>CAYWFD010000101.1:0-2606 GCA_964457885.1 uncultured Gammaproteobacteria bacterium | reverse complement strand
TTGATTCCACATCTTCAACTACTCACTGGATTAG
Organism: uncultured Gammaproteobacteria bacterium; assembly: GCA_964457885.1. Lineage (GTDB taxonomy): Bacteria > Patescibacteriota > Patescibacteriia > Magasanikbacterales > UBA922 > UBA922. The sequence goes on along the minus strand of CAYWFD010000101.1, from coordinate 2,572 downwards.
CCAAATTACTCTAATTTACACTACCAAACATTGTGCGACACCACAGAATTCATGTTCAAAAACTAATGGTATCAGATATCAAGAAATCTTGTAACTTTTTGGTATGCGCTTGATTTTTGGTCAAAAAATAAATCTCTTCACTGGGACTACTTCTTTCCAATATAGGACATGAATCGCTGGTAGGTTTCCTTTAAGATTTGCGCATCAGAGAGCGCATTATGCGGACGAATGTCGTATCCTGTACGTTTCACACCAATACGATCGAAGAATTCTTGTTTGCCCATACTTTGCGGGTCGAATCCATGAGCGTACAGAATTGACGCAAAATCAAGCGGAATCCAGAAAGCCGGGTGCTGTTTTGCGTCGCCAAAGAGTGAGTACCAATACATCGAATCAAACTGATTTACATATGCCATAAGGTAGGGGTGTTCGGGACCCATAAACGCCTTGATTTCATCCCGTGCCTCATCTATTGATATCGGAGTACCGTTGAGATACGGCAATACATGCTCGACCACCCAGGGATCCATTTTATCTTCGGGCGGTCGTTCGAACTCAATATAGAGGGTTTCATCAGTATCTTTTTTTACCATTCCGATCGATAATAATTCACCTTTTTTCGGATCAAGAAGAGTAAATTCGGTATCATAGAATATGATTTCTTTTTTGTTTGGCATATTGTTTTTATTTTTTAAATTTGGATATTATACAGATATTTGCAATTCAATATTTACTATTTCAATATCCAATTTTTTTGTATTTTACCAATCTTTTACCAAATAATTTAGCGGATTCGCAGGAATACCATTTTTTCGAACTTCAAAATGAAGATGAGGGCCGGTGGTAAACGGACCGGCACCAATCGTGCCCGGAGTAGCACCTGAATATCCGATAATATCTCCCCGGGAGACGAAATCGTCTTCTTTTACGGTAATCTTACTCAAGTGTCCATACACCGTAGTAATGCCGTTCTCGTGTGCGATCATGACATAGGCGTAGCAGCTAGCGGTCGTACAGGTGCGTGCCCGTGCCACATACCCAGCTTTTGCTGCAGCTACTGGAGTACCATGAGCTGCACGAATATCAACTGCAGGATGTTCATAAATATAGCGATACGGGTAGCTCTCGTCATGGAAATACGCAGTAATATAGCGGCTTTGGGTCGGCCACGAAAGCAAAGCTTCGGTATCCGTCAATCCCTGCAATCCATCATTTTGTGCGAGCTTCTTTCGTACCTGCTGTTCAACTGCCACGATTTCGTTTTCCACTTGCTTATATTGCGCTTTCAAATTAGTTTCCAGGGCTTTAAATGTCATTTCAGATGAGCGTGTCTGGCCGAGCAATGCAACTTTGTATTTCGATTGCTCATCAAGGTCTTTTCTACGATTTTCCAAGAGTGTTTTGGTTTTTTCAAAAGCTTTTTTTCTTTCCTCAGTTTCTAATTTTTTCTGTTCCAATTCTTCTTTTGCGATACGAATCGATTTTGCACTTTGCCCAAGGTCGGCTTCAACACTTTTGATATACTGAACGCGGGAATAAAAATCAGAAAAGCGATCGTATGCTGCAATAATTTCAATATATTTTTTATTGTGTTCGTAGTGCAAGGTGCGCACGAGTTCTGCAAGCATTTTTTGCTGGCGAGCAATATCTTCTTGCTTATTAGATATACCAATTGTCAGTTCTTCAATTTCAAGGCTAAGAGTATCAAGCTTAGTTTGATTAATTTGGATATCAAGTTCGGTCTGTGTAAGCTGATTATCGATAATAGCAAGCTGATTTGAAAGAGATACGGCTTCGGTACGCTTTTCGGCTATTTTCTTATTCACTTCATCGATACTTTTTTGCAATTCAGCAATTTTATCCCGGCCTTCAGTAATTTTCTGATTAAGCTCATCAATTTCCTGTTGAGTCGCAGCAAAAACAGGTTCTGGAACAAAAAAACTCTTCAATCCGACAGACGAAGTTGCTATGAGAATCAGGACAATAATAAAAGACATGCGTTTGTTCATGTCTTTCAGTATAACATAGTTATGAGAGCCGTGCTATAGCCATTTCCATCCTCTCAAGTGTTCTTTCTTTGCCCAATACCGCGGCGATCTCAAACGGTCCGGGAGAATTCTTTTGTCCTGAGAGAGCGGTACGCATCGGCCAGAGTACGTCCCCTACTCCGAATCCCTGACTCTTGATCCACTCCAGTGTTTCAGGTTCGAGCACGTCCCTCTTCCAGTTGTTCTTTCCATGCAAAAATGCTTGCAGCAACTCTAATTTTGCCCGTGAATCCTCTCTCGTACTCTTTTTCCAAATCAGTAATTCAGGTTCGTATTCCAATTCAGCGGCAAAAATATAGGCTTATGCTTCTGGATAATCTCTTAGGGTAGTTGCTCTCCCCTTCTCAAGCTCGATAATGTGAGCCAATTCAGCCCATTCTTCATTTGTTTGAGGGATTGCATCAATCAGTCCATGTTTTTGCATGAATGGAGCAACACGCCTTGCAAGCTCGGCTGAATCCATTGCCATCATGTATTGCTTATTATACCAATTGAGTTTTTCAACATTGAAGACCGCAGCAGCT
>CAYWFD010000100.1:2167-2618 GCA_964457885.1 uncultured Gammaproteobacteria bacterium | reverse complement strand
AATAACACTCTCGTCACTCAGTGCAAAAAGCAAATCCGATGGCACATATATAATCGATCTAGTAGGGACCATACACAATCTTCCGATTGTCGGGTCAATTACACCACCCGAAATCATGAGAATACAGACTGCCAACATCTCGGCATATGAGGAGGCACTCGGAAAAAAAGCCGAAGTTACTTCTGAATAGTTAACGTCTCCTAAAAAGTGCCCGACGGATTATGTAGAGGGTGAACGAGAGAAAGAGAAATAATGTGGAGACGAAGATCGCGTACACCAGTACCCATGCGACAGTATAGAAGAACGGAAGTTTTGAGATAAGAAATTCGGTGTAGGGAATTTTGGTCAGTGTAAGAATAATATTAATGAGCAACATAAGGAGTGTAATGTGGAAAAAACCTTTCCACATAGTTTTTTGGTCATACGAACTTGGCGCCATGTGGAGCGCAAC
>CAYWFD010000100.1:0-2157 GCA_964457885.1 uncultured Gammaproteobacteria bacterium | reverse complement strand
AAGACGAATAGCCAGAATTTCCATGAATGAATGTCGACCTGATTCCAGGCGCCAAGAAACGACAATTTCCACGACACGAGGAATTCGGTAAACGAATGGGGGAAGACGGTGAGAGGTTTCACTATCGCTCCCGGATCAGGAAGGAACACATAGAGCAATAACACGAGCACTGCAGACGAGAAGATAATCGGGGAAGAGCCGATAAAAAAATTGCCGATGGTTTGGTAGCTGCTCCGACGGTCATAACTGTGTTCCACATGTCCAAGTTTACCCGTATCTGGATCTGGACTAAAGAAACTTACCGAATGAATCTCATGGCGAAACAGTTTTGCCATGAGCCAGTGTGAAAATTCATGAAGCGGGGTGCCGATAATACCGGTCACGATCATGCCGGCCCACCCAAATACCCGGGAAAAATATTTGCTGGTAAGGCGATAGACGATTGAATGAATAAAACCGAGGACGAAGAATAAACCAAAAACACTAGCAATCTGGATACCGGTGGTGAAGAGAACTGTTTTGATTGATTCGAGTATCATGAGGGGTATTTTGTATCGTATGCAGTACGCCATTGATCAATATAATTGTATCACAGAATTTTTTTCAAACAAAAACTCCCGATTACGGGAGTCAATGTTTATTTCTTCTTCGCAGCTTTTGCTTTTTTTGCAGGAGCTGCTGCAGTGCGTACATGCACATATTTTGCAGTCTTGAGCTTTCCATCAAATCGCTTGCGCTTTTTGGTCTGGAATTGTACTGAGCCGGATGCTACTGCGAACAAGGAGTCATCCACTGCGCGTCGGACATTCTGTCCAGGGTGAATGCGAGTGCCTCGTTGTCGAACGAGAATCATACCTGGGTGAACACGCTGGCCATCGCCGACTTTCACTCCGAGATATTGAGGGTTGGAATCGCGACCCAACCGCACCGCACCACCCGCCTTTTTGGTTGCCATAGGTCAAAAGTAACGGGAGTTAACTAAATATGTAAATTGCTACCAGCAAAAGTTAGTGTGGAGTGAGTATACGCTACTCCTGTGTTCTTGTCAAGATCACATGCTGCACGTATACTGTAGAGCATATGGAGTACCGTATGTACCCTCTTAAATTATATCTTCGAAAGCTGCCGGTCGCAATCATGGTGTCTATTGGGGTTATTCTTAATCTGTTTTCATGGCTGTGGCTAGCACTGCAGATTCCTATGGACATGGAGCAAGTTTTTCTTCATTATAATATACTTTTCGGAGTGGATCAGATTGGAGAGCCCAAAGATATGTATATAGCACCCTTGATTGGGCTAGCAATACTTGGGATTAATGTAATACTAGGTTGGTTATTATATCGAAAGGATTGGTTTTTTTCCTATATCATGCTTTTACTCACGATTGTGGTGAATGTGGCAGTCGCAGTGATGAGCATCTTGGTTGTGTTTTTAAATATTTAAGGTGCCGCTATGCGTCGAGCTGTCACGACTGCTAATCAGGGTGCGGATTATGTATTTATCGGCTATGCTAGTGCCCTTATTTTGTTTGGTCTCCTGATTTTAAGTTCTGCCGGTGTTGCTGTTGGGTTGGATCGGTTCTCGGATGCATACTTTTTTATCAAGCGTCAGGTACTTCTTGGACTTCTTCCGGGTATTGTGCTGTTTTTGGTCATGTCCAAGATCGATTATCAGGTGTGGAGAAAATATTCACTCCCCATTTTTGCTCTGGCAAGTATTTTATTGCTACTCGTCTTTGTCCCGGGTATAGGTTCCAATAATAATACGTTTGCACAAAGCTGGCTTGTGATTGGAAATTTTTCATTTCAACCGATTGAGGCCGCAAAGCTAGGATTGATAGTCTATCTGGCAGCTGTATTGGCATCTTTAGGTAAAGGTGTGCGCGAGATGCATGGCTTCCTTTCAGTTCTTGGAGTATCTGCGGTTCCACTACTATTGGTCGCACTCCAGCCGGATACCGGAGGTATGTTTATTATCGGCGCATTAATTATACTGATGCTTTTTTTTGCGCGGGCGAAATTGATGCATTTGGGAATTATTTGTCTTCTCGGCATTCTCGGATTTGTACTCATGATATTTTCGACTCCGTATCGGGCAGATCGTTTCATGACGTTTCTTCATCCGGAACTAGACCCTGCGGGACAAGGGTATCAGATT
>CAYWFD010000099.1:0-2664 GCA_964457885.1 uncultured Gammaproteobacteria bacterium | reverse complement strand
AGACATGGAACGAAAGTACATGATGCGTACAAGGCCGACATCATTAGTGAGCGCCATCGCCATCGGTATGAATTCAATAACGACTATCGTGAAGCGATGGATGCTGCAGGACTCTCAGTGGTCGGTATCAATCCTGAAACTGATCTCGTTGAAATCATTGAACTTAACAATCATCCATATTTTGTCGGGGTTCAATTTCATCCGGAATTCAAGTCCCGTCCTATGAGCCCGCACCCTTTGTTTGTGGGATTGGTGAAAGCTGCGGTTCGCAGTCGAAAATCATAGTACAAAACCTCTCTTTACAGATGGTGAGGCGCGTGTTTTAATGGATGATATGGAACATCCTACCTACAATATTTATCACACTACGAAAGAAGCATGGGAAGCCATGCTTCTCGCTATGCAGGGTGCCACACGCTCCATTTACTGGGAAATGTATATCTTAGTTGATGATGATGCGGGAAAGCGGTTTTTTGAGGTATTGGCTGAAAAGGCAAAGCACGGTGTGGATGTCCGCATCATTCTCGATTATTGGGGTAGTTTTTGGTTTTCGAGCAAGAAGATTGACGAACTTCGGGCGTCGGGTATCGATATCCGTGTGTTTCGGCCACAGAGGCATCCGATTTTGCATTTTCGAGAATGGGTTACTCGTCGAACACATCGTAAGATTTTGGTGGTTGATGAAAAAATTGGATTTGTCGGTGGAGTGAATGTGGCCAAAGATATGGAAACCTGGGATGATTTAGTGGTTGAGATTGCTGGTAAAGCTGTCCGCTCACTTTCTCGGTCATTTGCAAAGACCTATATTTTATGTGGGGGGGATCGGCAGCAGGTTCGACATTTGTTGAGTTATCGATATCGAGTGCGCAAAGATGTGTTCGATGTCGTTTTCGATGATATTGATCGAACCGGTTCTCGTATCAAGAATAAATATCTTGAAGCGATTTACAAGGCACGTGAACGCGTGATTTTGTTTTCTCCCTATTATTTTCCGGATAAACAATTTTTGCATGCACTCTGGACGGCCCGTAAACGTAAAGTAAAGGTAGATTTATTGATTCCATTTCGTACGGATGTGCGTCTTGCCACGTATGCTGCGTATGCGTGGTTTTCTGTAATGAAAAAATTAGGAGTACGTATCCATCTTACGAAAAAAATGATGCATGGCAAAGGAGTGGTAGTCGATGATGAACTCGCGTTTGTGGGTACTAGCAATCTTGAACACTCTAGTTTTAAGTACAATCAAGAAGTGAATGTGCAATTGAGAGACAAGAAGACGGTGGCACGAATCAAGCATGTGCTTGAAAAATGGATTGGTGAGGCTGATGAATTGGATCATGATCGCTGGGGTAAGCGAGGTTGGTGGACTCGGGTCAAAGAAACAATCGCGCGCAAGCTGTATGCGTTTTGGTTTGGAGTCAAGTAAGTTGTCTGGTTTGTCGGGTTAGTATGAATTTGCACAATAAAAACAATATACGGGAACCGCTCGCATACCGCATGCGTCCACGGAATTTTGATGAATATGTAGGTCAGGAAAAACTCACTGGCCCGGATTCGGTTTTGCGTTCTATGATCGAACAGGGAGACGTACCATCTATGATGTTCTGGGGGCCTCCGGGAGTGGGTAAGACGAGTCTCGCATCACTCATTGCTGAAGTGACCAAGCTTCCATTTGTGGTCATTTCAGCAGTTGAGAGCGGAAAGAAAGCGCTAACCTACGCAGTCGAGACGGCTGAGGAGTTATTTGAAAAAGAAGGACATCGGACGATTCTCTTTGTCGATGAAATCCATCGTTGGAACAAAGCACAGCAAGATGCACTGTTACCTTATGTCGAACGTGGAGCGATCATTCTTATTGGTGCTACCACCGAGAACCCGTCATTTGAAATTATTTCTCCATTGCTGTCGCGGACGAGGGTATTTGTGCTTGAGCGGCTTCGAGAAGAGTATGTGAAACAAATTATAGAGCGAGCGCTTCTCGATCGTGAGCGAGGATTGGGTGGAGTGCCTATCACTCTTGAAAAAGGGGTAATCGAATATATCGCAGAACTGTCGGCAGGGGATGCGCGTGTCGCATTGAATGCGCTTGAACTCGCCTATATTTCAAAATTGAATGCTCGTAAAAAATCGGGGAAGATTGAAATCAGTGAAAAAGACATCCGTGAAGCCCTGCAGCGGACCCATGTGATTTTTGATAAAAAAGGCGAAGAGTTTTACAATCTCATTTCCGCATTACATAAATCTATGCGAGGAAGTGATGCGAATGCAAGTCTCTATTGGCTTGCCCGAATGCTTGAGGGTGGAGCTGATCCGTTGTATATCGCTCGCCGGGTGCTGCGCTTCGCAAGCGAGGACATCGGCATGGCAAATAGCGAGGCAATGATACAGGCAAACGCGGCATATGATGCGGTCCACAAAATCGGTATGCCTGAGTGTACGGTGCATCTTGCTCAGGCAGTGGTGTATTGTGCGAAATCAAAGAAGTCGAATGCACTGTATCGGGCATATGGGCGCGCAGCTGCCGACGCACGGGAGACGTCGCATCTACCCGTGCCGATTCATTTGCGCAATGCCCCGACAAAACTCATGAAGAATCTTGGCTATGGCAAAGACTATAAGTATAATCCAGAATACGATGCGCCAGTGGATCAGGAATATTTGCCG
>CAYWFD010000098.1:0-2669 GCA_964457885.1 uncultured Gammaproteobacteria bacterium | reverse complement strand
CGCTGGAACCGCAGCGGGCCAACTTAAAGCGAGTGCCATAAGCGGAATCGCCCAGCGGAAATCACGATCCAGCCAATCGCTGCACTTCCCTCCCGAATACCCACCATAGCATAGCGGAGTCCGTCGACAAAATAGAAAAATGGATTGAATTTCACCAGAACCTGTACACGCTCAGGGAGCATGGTGATCGAATTGAATACTCCACCAAGGAAGGTTAGAGGAGTGATGATAAACACATTAAGCACTGAAAGTTGTTCGAAATTTTGTGCCCAGAGTGCGACCAATAATCCGAGGAGTGAAAAAATAATCGCGACCGCAATCGTGTAGAGTAAAAACAACCCAAGATGCGTAATGGTCGCGGCACTAAAAACAAGCGCAATAACATAGACACCCATTCCGACAATGACACCGCGCGCTACTCCTCCGATCACATAGCCGAGAATCATTTCAAAATGTGACAAAGGTGCCACGAGAATTTCTTCGATATGTTTTGCGAAACGCTGGAAATAGAGCGATGACGACGTCTGCGCAAATGCCGAACCGATCAGATTGAGCATGAGGATACCCGGCAATACGAAATCGATATAGGTAACTCCCGCAATCGTATCAATTCTGCTTCCGACCACCACACCAAAGATGAGGATATAGAGAAGTGCATTGATCCACGGACTAAGCAGGGTCTGGATATACACGCGAAACGCGCGCTGGATCTCACGCTCGACAAATGTTCTAAGACCGATAGTATTCATAAAAATAGTATTATTTCTTCTGAGCGGTGAGCGAAAGGAATTTCGCTTCAAGCGAGCTTCCGTCTTTCACGAATTCAGATTTCAGAGCGTCAGCAATCAGTTTTCCCCCGTCGATAATCGCAATTCGCTGGCAAAGTTCTTCGACTTCTTCCAGATAATGCGAGGTAAACATGATCGTCTTTCCGGCCCCATTGATTTCTTTCAGATATTTCCAGAGCTCAAGACGAAGCTCCACATCGACACCGGCTGTAGGTTCGTCAAGGATCAGAAGTTTCGGATCATGAATCATGGCGCGCGCAAGCATGACGCGTCGTTTGAGCCCTCCGGAAAGTTGCCCGAATGGCTTGTCTTTGTGCTGACCAAGATCAAGGATACGGAACAATTCTGCCATGCGATTTTTCCGGTCAACCGAATTCATTCCGTAATATCCGCCCACAAACCACAAAATTTTTTCAGCCGGAGCGAATATGTCAACATTGAATTCCTGGGGGCACAATCCGACCAGCATGCGCGCCTCCCGATATTCCTTTTCTACATCCTTATCAAAAACCTTGATGGTGCCTTCGGTAATCCGCCCGATCCCGGTAATCGCACTGATTGTGGTGGTTTTCCCTGCCCCATTTCTTCCCAAAAAACCAAAAAATTCACCCGGCTCAACCGTAAGTGATAGGTTATCAACGGCGATCTTTTTTTCGTATTTTTTAGTAAAATTAGCAATGTGGAGCGCATGCATAAACGTACGAATTAAGGCAATAACATGGGTACAAGTATATCACTGGCTGCTACTTTTGGGAAGACTAATAGTGCACTATACAAAGCTAAAATATTACCTTTCTCTGCCAAAAAACAACATCGCCCCTGCTTAAAATCAAAACCCGGATTACTGCCGGGTGTATTATTGCATCTGTACTATTGCACGTATAAGCTTCTGTGAATTCGTATCACTCCGATACGAATATTCGGGATGCCACTGCACTCCCGAGATTGCGAGGCTCTCGTGTTCAAGCGCTTCTACGACCCCATCAGTGCTCCGTGCCGCAATCTTCAACCCCTCACCCAATTGCCGAACGCACTGATTATGAAGCGAGTTGACCGAAATGTGAGGAGTGCCAGGGTAGACGCGGGATAAAAACGAATCGGGTTCGATTGCAATAGCATGCGACATTTTTTCTTTCTCATGATCAGATTCGCGATGCAGGAGCGTACCGACATTTTCATAACCGGAATGAAGATTCTGGTAGAGCGATCCTCCGAAAAATACATTGATGAGCTGCATTCCCCGACAAATTCCAAACACCGGTTTTTTCAACGAGACCGCAGCATGAAGCAATCCGAATTCGATTTCGTCCCGATATTGATATGACTGCACGGTATCATATTTCACTTCTTCACCATAATATTTGGTATTAATATCCCCACCTCCGGTAAATACCACCATATCGACCATCGCGACCATCTCATGTAGTTCTTCCTGGGAAAATTGAAGTGCGGGAACAACGACGACAAGCGCTCCTTCATGATGGAATGGGTACACTTTGTAGTCATGCACTACGAGCGAAGGAAAACCAAAAAACCGGTCAGTCTCCGATTCATTGTGGTGCGAGGTCAGTAAAATTCGTTTCATAATATCCAACTTTGGAATCAATAAAGCTGAAAAAGAATACCACCATAAAGCAAAGTTGTCAATTAAAAAACAGCTCTGTAGAGCTGTTTTTTAATATACTGTATATGGTCAAACCGTCCCGGAGATGCGTTGCGGTACGTTTCTACGACTTCCGATTCCCCTTCATGAGCATTTCAACCGCATGGTCAAATGATCCAGCAGTCACAATTTCACCTGAATTGACGAAGAATATTTCATCTGCATTTTCGATAGTATTCAATCGGTGGGCGATAATGACTTTGGTCGTAGTCGGAGGG
>CAYWFD010000097.1:0-2672 GCA_964457885.1 uncultured Gammaproteobacteria bacterium | reverse complement strand
CCCGGCGAGTGCGTGCGTTTATTCACGAGCTTGAAGCACTGGCTTTGGTTCCTGTTGCCACGGTCGATGAACGCTTTACCACCAAAGAGGCACAATTGATGGATGGGGACGCGACTCTTGATGAGAAAGCGGCGATGCTCATGTTGCAACAATATCTCAAAGAATCCTCTTAATCTCAGCTTTTTGAATTTTGTATCGTATGCCCGAAGGCATTATTCTTACTCGTCGTGATTTTCGGGAGAATGACGAGCTTATTTCCCTCATTACTCGGGAACATGGCCGCATTGATGTACTCGCACGTGGGATCAAAAAAATTACCAGCAAATTATCGGCCCATCTTGAACCGTGCTCTTTGGTATGGTTTGAGACAGCCGGAGGAAAAGAAATGACCCTCCTTCGTACTGCCCGGCTGATCAATTCGTTTGCTTCATTTAGAAGTGACTATACTAAAAGCATGCATGCGGGTTTTGGCGCGCATGCGCTCCATCTTTTGATTCGTCCAGGTACAACTGAGCCCGCGATATTCGACATCTTTTTGTCATGGCTCGATATGCTTGATCGGGGTTCGCATCCGCATGATACTCGATTTTTGGATTGGCTTATGCTCGGCCTTATGCGGGAACTGGGTTTTTCTCCACGGTATACTGTCTGCGTATCATGTGGAAGGTCAGATAGACTCGGGTTTTGGTCGTTTCTACAGGGTGGTGTTGCGTGCCATGCTTGTGCTGAAACCGGACAATTCGAACACGGTTCTCTGTATCGCATCTCGTCGCATGTCCTTGACGATATGATCCGCCTTGATCAGGCTCTTCCCTATGAATTGTCCCGGCTGGATGCATTCAGTCCTGCGGTCCATAGCCTCATATGGGGCCATTTGCAGTATCACTCACCCGTAGGAATCGGCAATTGGGCGCATACATGCGTCCCTGCATAGAAATACTTGCGAAGACCGGTGAAATAGGGTAGTCTCTACTAAGTCGAACGTAGAAAGTCGTAAAGTCTGTAAAGTCAAATACAAAATACTTTATGGACTTTATGGCTTTTAGACTTTAAGACTCATTATATGTTTATTTCCGACATCAAATATCATCTCGGTAAGACGATTGAAATCAAGGGCTGGGTGTATAATACTCGATCCAGCGGTTCTTTGGCGTTTGTCGAGATTCGTGACGGAAGCGGATTTATCCAGTGTGTTGCCTCAAAACAGGAATTGAGCGAAGATGCCTGGAATGCCCTCACCCGCGCAGGTCAGGAATCTTCGGTTGCGATTACGGGAGTTCCCAAAGAACATCCTAAGAAACCGGGTGTCTACGAAATCTCGGTCACTGATGTCACCCTCATTCATGAGGCAGTCGAGTATCCGATTGCACACAAGGAACATGGTCCTGAATTTCTCCTTGAGAATCGGCACCTCTGGCTTCGGAGCAAACGCCAGTGGGCGATTTTGCGCATTCGCGATACAGTTGAAACTGCGATTAATGAGTATCTCCATCACGAGAAATTTATCCGTACGGATTCTCCGGTGTTCACACCGAATTCTGTCGAGGGGACGACTACCTTATTTCCCGTTCCATATTTTGATCTCGGCGAAGCATATTTGTCACAATCGGGTCAGCTGTATATCGAGGCAGCGATCGCAAGCGTCGGCAGATGTTATGATTTCGGGCCCGTATTCCGCGCCGAGAAGTCGGTCACCAAGCGTCACCTGACCGAATTCTGGATGATGGATGCTGAAGCTGCATTTGTCGAACATGAAGAAAACATGCGCATTCAGGAAGGATTGGTGAAATTTATTGCTGCAGCATGTATTGAAAAATGCACCGAAGAATTTGCGATTCTCGAGCGGGATATCGAACCTTTGAAAAAAGTGGTGGAGCTTCCCTTTGTCAAACTTACGTATGAAGAAGCAATACCGTGGCTCCGCGAGCGGGGGAGTGATATACAACCCGGCGAAGACCTTGGAAATGATGACGAGGCGCTTCTGACCAAAGACAGCCCGGTGCCGGTATTTATCCATAAATGGCCCAAAACCATCAAGCCATTTTATATGAAATTGGATCCGAGCGATCCTACCCGTGTATTGAATAACGATTTGATCGGCATTGAAGGCTCAGGAGAAATCATTGGCGGCTCACAGCGTGAAGATAGTTTTGACCTTTTGCTTGAGCGTATTCGTGAAGAAGGATTGTCACCTGAAGAATATTCTTGGTATATGGACCTCCGGAAATACGGTAGCGTGCCGCATTCGGGATTCGGGATCGGTGTCGAGCGTATGGTCCGCTGGATGAGCGGCGTCGAGCATATCCGCGAATGTATTCCGTTTCCACGGCTCGTAAACAGAGTCAGGCCATAATATGGCAAAAAAGAAGAAAAAAGGCAGTAAAGGTTTTCGAAAGGAACTCCCTGAAAAGTTTGTTGAAAGACTGTCCTCGATCATGGGACAGTCTCGTTTTCGTGAAATTGAAAAGACGTTTATCGGTCGCCCTACTACATTCCGGGTCAATACGCTTAAATCAACTTCAGAGGAAGTTTTACCGCTGTTATCCGCTGCCGGTTTTAAAGTGCAGAAGATTAGTTGGTCTCCTGGTGCGTTTGTGTTATTAAATAAGTCAAAGCGAGAATTGACTGATCTCCCACTCTATAGTGAAGGAAAAATTTATATCCAGAGTCTT
>CAYWFD010000096.1:0-2728 GCA_964457885.1 uncultured Gammaproteobacteria bacterium | reverse complement strand
GCGTCGTGTAATTCCCCACTCCTGTCTTATGTTCGGCTATCCTTTTTTGCAGACTATAGGTTGAGCCGATATAAAACTTGTCGTGATCAGAATTGTAGATAATGTATGTATAGAATGACATACAACCCTCTCGGTGTAAATCCCGACATGTCGGGACTCTAACCAACTGAGCTAGGCGCGCATATAGAATATGCGAAAAGTAGTATACTGGATTAACACTCCCCTGTCAATAGGAATTCTAAGGAGAAACAGGATGGACTCGAGCGACCAAGACCCCGGTCTCGATTGGAAAAATTTCGGTAGAAAACAAGGGGGAATCCTGCATAAAACGGACAAACACACTCATGGCTTCCGGGTGAGACGTAACATTATCAGCAACAATGACTGAGCCAGGACGGAGATATGGGATAAGCCCTTCGACATATGAAGCATGCTCATACTTGGTAGCATCAAGAAATATGAGGTCATACGTCCCCGTAAGCCGAGAAAATACTTCGGGTGCATGCCCGCGGAGCAAGTGTACCACATCAGTGACCTCGGCTTCGCTCAAATGCCGCTCCGCCAAGTCCCCACGTTCTCTATGTGATTCAATCGTCGTAAGGGTTCCCTGGACGCCTTGCAGTGCATTGACCAGGCGAAGTGCGGTATAGCCGTTTGAAGTACCGATCTCAATCATACGGCACCCGGGAATCTGCGCGATGTGGTGTGCTAGTAACTCAATCGTTCGAGGACCCGCATTCCAATACGGATTTCCCTGGGTACGAAGCGTCTCAAGTGTAGTACAAATAGTAGTATATGTTTCTCCATTCATATAGCGCATAACCTAACACATCTCTAGACGATTTTGCAAGCAATGATATACTGAGAATTGAAAGTAAAAAAGTATTTGTTTTTACTTTTGACCTTAAGGATTTTCAAACTTTTAACTATACTACCTATGTCTCTCATCAACACCAAGGCTCCGGATTTCATGCTTAAGGATCAGGCCGGAACCATGCACAGTCTTGCCGAAAAGGCGGGTATGTACGTACTACTGTATTTTGACCCAAAAGACGATACGCCAGGCTGCACCACCGCAGCATGTAGTTTCCGCGACCGACTGAATGAACTCAAAGGAAAAAATATACAGGTATTAGGAGTAAGTGTCGACGACGAGCGTTCCCACAAAAAATTTGCCGATAAGTATGAACTCAATTTCCCGCTTCTTGCCGATACCGACAAGACAGTGGTCGAAGCATATGGAGTATGGAAAGAAAAATCCATGTACGGAAAAAAATATATGGGTATTATGCGCGAATCATTCCTGATCGATCCGCATGGTAAGATTCTCAAACACTACGAAAAGGTAAAACCAGAGACGCACGTAGAAGAAGTGCTGGACGACATGGTACACATATAATAAAACCCCTCCGATTCCGGAGGGGTTTTATATTTACCAAACTATCGTATACGCACATTGACTGCGCCTGCACCGACCGGTGTTTCTATCTTCATTTCAGCTGCACGATCGCTTCGTCCACTCTGTTCATTCGAATTATTACCTTTATCCCCTTTTTTAGACTCAGACTTGTCAGCATCTTTTACACGTTCGTAGCCATGAGCATCAATTGTAGAGGTAGAGATGAAATTTCTATCTTCTGTAGGCTGACGGCGCAATTCAATTTTCAGTTCACGCGCAGTTGAAACCAGAATCTTCGCTTCTTGCGCTATTCCCATCGATTCAGTAAACAAACCAAATGCTCGATAATACACTCCTTGTTCAAACGCAATCTTTCCTTCCGCGATCAAATTTCTTGCTTGCTGTAATTTCAGCCGCACACGAACTTCAAGCGAAGTATTAGATGATGAGGTGGTTTGTACAGCGGTCGAACTCACGGTAAAACCTACGAACTTACGTGCAATATATGATTCTACCTCAGAAAGTTTTTGTTCTGCCGCATGTTGTTTACCAAGAGCTGCGGTTTCAAAATTTACATCTCTATCTTTAGTACTGGTCACGGTACTTGTCGGGGCTTGTCGATACTTTACCTTAAGTACATCAAGAAGAGATCCAAGTTCAATCCGCGAAGTTCCCGTAACCGTCGTCGTGACAAAAGAATCAAAAATACTGCTATGAGCGCGAAGCAGAGCCTGTAGATTCACATGAAGCAGTGCACTGTCCTTACCCCCTTCCCCTTCTTCTACGCGAGTAAGAAGTGAATCGATTCGCTCAGATAATTCTGCCTTACTATTTGCATTCAACACCCCTTTTTGTGCAAGCTTTTGTGCCTCTATTAAACGACGTTCTGCTTTTTTCAAATCCCACTCAGCTTGTTGCTCAGATGAGATCTCAAAAGCATCTCGAATCTGTTCCGTAACATGAATCTTTACTGGGTAAAGTACATCACCAGGAACAGTATTCTCAGCGGCAACTACGGTGCCACCACCGAGAGCTAATGCAATAAATAATATAATAAACATAGGTCGTAATTTAAAAATAAATAAATTATTAGATGTTATACGGTGTCTGTCACGAAAAATTCGATAAACATTCTTTTCACTTTTTTGAGGAGAGTTAGTTGCAAACGAAGATAAGGTATTCCTCATTATGTTCTTCTCCTCAGAAGAAAGCGGACTATATCCGATTTGCCTGCTAAATTGCTCAAAAAAATTTTTCATATATGTGATACACCAGGGAAAATTTTCCTTATTTTTTAGCACTAAACGCACATGACTGCCTTGTATCATG
>CAYWFD010000095.1:2376-2751 GCA_964457885.1 uncultured Gammaproteobacteria bacterium | reverse complement strand
ACGATTTTGTATACGGTCAACCCTGAACTGGTGAATCTGCGGGGGTTGAAGTTGTTGGTGGTTCCTCAAAAAAAACTTAATTTTACCGCTCAAGCTGATGACATACCAAAAGCAATTGAGAATGCAGGACTTAACCAAGTGGTCGCCGGTCCAGGTGCTAATCCAAATATACCTCCTCAACTTCCCACTGCCCAAAATCCGATTCCCTATTTAATCGGCGCCTTACCTGCTTCAATATCCATCTGTTCAGCAGGCAGTGGTACTGGCGCGTGAAGATAAACCTGGAGATAAACGCCTGGCAGCCTACCTGGTGCAAAACGCCGGGCAGGAGACCATCATAGGCGAACTGCGAGGTTACCTGCGAACGAGGCTGCC
>CAYWFD010000095.1:0-2366 GCA_964457885.1 uncultured Gammaproteobacteria bacterium | reverse complement strand
CAAAAATTGGCAGAGCAAAATGTGTGTGTTGGATCTTGTCACTGCGCATACACAGCAAGCCATTTTCTAAAATATGCAGGATGTGATATTTCTTACAATGGCAGTGCGCCAGCACTTGCCGAAATTGCAGCACGTCTCGGCTGGACGAAAGTTATGATTACCGATCAAAATAGAAAAAATTTACCTCTTGGTCTTGCGGTTTTGGAAGATTCTGATATCAAAAAAGGGAGTCCTATTGTGCACGTCGGTATTTCACTTGGCAAAGGAAATCTTTTTGATGCAAGTGATTATAAAACGGTATTTAACAAAGTGAATAGTGCTACTGGAAATACCTGCCCTTCAACTATCATCTTTGATCTCAACCCTAATGATAATACCAAAAACTGCAGCGGCTGCTCACGTATTCCTTCTGAAGCTCCTGCGACCGGACGATTTGCTTCTCCTAGCTGGACCAAACCGGGTGGTAAATACGAAGGTTCCCTTATACAGGGAAAAGGAGGTGCTCCTTTCTGCAAGGGTATTCAATTTTGGGGTATCCGAACTTTGGATAAATATTGGGACTATATTTATGTTCCACCTTCAATCTCCTCTTCTCCATAATCCCTACTGAGATTCTTCTCCTGTCGTGGGTTCTAAATATTTCGGTTTCGTATCTTCAGGAACCGCAACTTCAAGTCCCTTGCTTTTACATTCGTTGAAATGATCTACTCGTTTATCGTTTGAAGATCGTGGAAGCGTTCCTCCACCTGTTCCTGCACCATACATGGCAAATGTCCACGCGACAACACTCTTGTTGTTTTGTGAATATTTTTGCCTCGAGTTTGCGGGAATATCAGAATCAGGTCCGGTGTAGCCCACTTGTCTTTTTGCTATCGGATAATAATATTGAAGTTTTGCCACCAATGCATCGACCCCTCCTTCGGGTGTCAGTAATTCGGGAATGGTAAAACATCTTCCAGACAAACTCTTATACCCTCGGATCCCTTGCGATTTATCACAATATGAATTCCCACCAAACGTAATTTGTCCGAGCCCGAGCCCATGACTGAATCTCCAGTCAATACCATAATCCGGCGGACTTCCCAAATCTGCCAATTTTCGATTACCCGAGGCACCATCATCATTACGTATTGGTGATGAGTTGATCTCCTCACGCCGTGTTTTATCCATGCCAAAGTATGCTTCTCTCGTACTTGGAAGACCCGATGGCGACTGGAATGTGGATCCCTGGTATCGTTTCCCTGATTTGAGAAAATCGTACCGGGCACCGATACCATTAGAAAGCGGATAATCCTCGTCATGCCCCACTGCGGAAGGATTACCTGCTGATTCATGCCGGACGATTACGTACGCAAAGCATGGGTCAAGACCTGCTTTTCGTGCCGACGCAATCGCAAGCTCCACATTACCCTCTCGTGAGGCAGGATCGAGCTTCAAGTCTTGCCCAGTAACCGCCTTATAGCTGGTCGGCGACACTTCGGTTACTGCAGCTAATGGCATTTGCCGCACTATTGACAACTTCAACCCCCGCAGATTCACCAGTTCAGGGTTGACCGTATACAAAATCGTATATGAGCCAGCAGCCAGGATGAGCGCGACTACCGATGAGGTGATGCGATGTTTAGCACCACTCATGACCTCACTGTTACCGGCAGAGGTGACGATCTGGACACCAGAGATGATGAGGACGAGAACTGCCACGAGCGAGATCAATCCGACACTGTATTTGTAGATCGCTGCAATATATTCTCCGAGGAATGGAACGTTGAGCCATACACCACCACGGTCGTCAGTGACGATATTACTTTCACTGCTGATATTGGAAAATAGTACACCTGGTATACCAATCCTGGGACTTGGCTGGACCAGGTCGACTGGTCTCACTTGTGTCGTGATACCAAATATCGAGGTGGTCACTCCTGCATCTCCCGTACTCGGGGGTGTATATTTCCGCATTTCTTCAAGTGTCGTAGGTGTCCATCCGTCAGAGCGCTGACATACCGTAAGCCCGGACAATTCTCCACTTCCGCTTACCGTCACCCAATCTCCTTTACCATATTGCTGAGTGCACACTTCTTGTACACCCAGAGTAATATTAGCGGTACACACCTGTAGTTTTTTCCCTGGTTGGTACCACGGGTCATTGGACTCAGTGCTCGGTAGCACGGTCTCATTACACACATCTGCAAGACTTCGCCGAGAAAGGCACGCGTCAGTTGCGTCGCATGGCTGACCCATAAGTATTTTCTGCTCTACCGGGTATTTCACTTGATCGGTAGAGTTGAGGGGGTAGCGATCACCAAAATTGGTGTCGACACAGAAATCAAGAAATGCACGAGATTTGTCTGGATCTTGTTCTTCTTCGA
>CAYWFD010000094.1:0-2834 GCA_964457885.1 uncultured Gammaproteobacteria bacterium | reverse complement strand
CGCATGGTCCGCATAGTACTCGCATACCCATGCACACTTTTCGATTTCAGCGATTGATAGGGCAAACGGACGACCGATTTCCTCGGTGATTAATCTTCCATACGTTTGTTTGCTTTCCCGCAAATGTACTGCAACAACACGAAGCATCTCCGATCGTTCTTCGATTGATTTCCTTTTGTACACCCCAAAAGCAGTTTGCGCCGTGGCAATTTTTTCTTGTATCTGCTCATCGGTCAATTCCTCGAATGTTTGTATATCCTGTCCCGTGGCTGGGTTGTGTGAGATGATCGGCATACTGAATACGTTCGAAATAAGACAAGGTTTACACAGGACATGATTTATCCTGTAGTTCTTTCGTAAATACCCGATAATTTTCAGAATAGTCTACCGCGACCTCGATCAGGTGTACTCCGTGTACATCAATTACATGCGTTAAAATGTCAGCAAGTGAACGCTCAGCAGATACGCGGTATCCGTGCGCTCCATAACTTTCCGCATATTTTACAAAATCAGGATTGGTAAAGCTTAACCCAAAATCACGCATGTTCTGGCTCTCCTGCTTCCATTTGATCATACCGTATCCATTATCATTCAATATAACAATTACAAGATCAAGCTTCAAGCGAAGTGCGGTTTCGAGCTCCTGAGAGTTCATCATGAACCCTCCGTCTCCTGCGACCACTACCACTTTTTTGTCAGGATTAATCAATTTTGCGGCGATACCGCCAGGTAAGCCCGCCCCCATAGTTGCAAGCGCATTATCTAGAAGTAGTGTATTTCGTTCATATGCTTTGAAATACCGTGCAAACCAGAGCTTGTACATTCCGTTATCAAGAGAAACAATGCCATCCCGTGGGAGAGTTTGACGAATATCTCGCACGATCTGCTGAGGTTTCATAGGAAAAGAACCTGAGGTTGTCTCATATAATTTCTCTTCAATAAAGGATTTTATTTTAAGCGCGTACGAATTATCCCAATTCAAGGGGGTAATCTTCTCAGTTATCTGCCAGAGTGCGTTACCAATGTCACCGATCACTTCCCATTGCGGAAAATATACGGTATCAATGTGCGCAGGGCAAAAATTAATATGAATCACCTGCTGAGTGTCGGTCATGAAAAATGGTGGCTTTTCAATCACATCATGCCCGACATTGATAATAAGGTCAGCACGTTCGACAGCGCAGTGTAGATAGTCATTTGCTGAGAGTGCCGCGCATCCGATATACAATGGATGCGATTCATCGATGACTCCCTTTCCCATTTGCGTCGTAAAAAACGGAATCTTGGTTTTTTCGACAAATTGCAGCAACGACTTGCTGACTAATTTTCGATTTGCTCCTGCGCCAACGAGGATAAGCGGATGTTTTGCTTTTTCAATCATTTGCACTGCCCGCGCAATGGCCTTATCCTCTGCCGCAGGACGGCGTACCGGAATATTCTCAAAAAATACCGGATTCTCAATGGTTTCAGCCGCAATGTCCTCCGGTAATTCAAGATGTACTGCACCCGGGCGTTCATCAGTCGCAATTCTGAAAGCTTCTCGTACCAGTGCCGGGATGGTTTGCGCGTGTACGATCTGCTTCGTAAACTTGGTAAGTGGGCGCATCATCTGAACAGTATCGATAATCTGGAATGCGCCCTGCTTGCTCTTCTTGATCGGTTTCTGACCCGTAATCATGAGTATGGGCATGCCGCCGAGTTGCGCGAACGCAGCCGAGGTAACAAAATTGGTAGCCCCCGGACCAAGTGTTGAGAGGCATACCCCGACCTTCCCCGTCAATCGTCCATATGTTGCAGCCATAAATCCGGCACTTTGTTCGTGACGGGTTACGATAAGCTTGATTGACGAGTGACTGAGTGAATCGAGAAAATCCAAATTCTCTTCGCCAGGGATTCCGAAGATATATTCCACCCCCTCACGTTCAAGCGATTGTACGAGTAGGTCCGAAGCTTTCATATAGTAAAGAACAATTAATAATGGACAAGAATTTAAATTTCTTAGTTGCTCATTATTAATTGTTTATTTTTTTAACAAATCCCTAATTTCTTCCAGTAACACTTCCTGTTTTGAAGGTGCCGCAGGTACAGCTTCTTTTTTCTTTGCAAATTTATTCACCATTTTGATCATCAGGAAGACAGCAAAGGCAATAATAAGAAAATCAACGACATTCTGGATAAACATTCCATAGTTGAATGACAGCGTCGGCATGGTGATTTCTCCAGCACTATCCACCACTTCTGGTTTCAGAATAATTTTTAAGTTTTTGAAATCCATGCCACCAATCAAAAATCCCAATGGGGGCATGATGATATCATTCACCAATGATGATACGATTTTACCGAATGCACCACCAATAATAATACCAACCGCCATGTCGATCATATTGCCACGCATGGCAAATTCCTTGAACTCTTTTATGAAGCCCATAGTGTTTTGTGGTTAAAAATAGTGTTTACAGTGTATCATCTAGTTTTTTAAAAGAAAAGCGCCGATTTGACAGCGCTCTTCTTCGATAGACGCTCGATATTATTCGACAATGAGCGTCCCCCACATACCCATCTTGCGATGTGAACCTACTGAACAGTAGTATTCAAACGAACCCGTCTTGTCAGCAATGAATTCCACCACTTCTTCCTGTTCTGCACTGATCTGTTCAGTTTTAACTTTGAACTCATCAATCACAAAATCATGAAACCCTTGTGCATTCTTAAAGGTTATCCGGACTGTATTGCCTTTCTTCACTTTGATCTCTTTCGGATCAAATGACATATTGCGGCCGGTAACCGTAACTTCGACTACGTTTTCTGAGGAATCAGTAAGATCAACCGTAGCT
>CAYWFD010000093.1:1271-2835 GCA_964457885.1 uncultured Gammaproteobacteria bacterium | reverse complement strand
TTTATTCATTCCCACCTCCATTGGGGGATGGTATTTTTTTAAACTCCATTTTGTCTAAAACACCAAATAAGAAGATCGGTATGTTTCCTTTTTTGTTATCAACGATGTTTGTAACGGCCTTAATATATTCATCCGTCACTCGATGCAAATCCCTTAGGCCTTCCTCAGAAATCCGTTCACTAAAAAATGTAACTCTGCTATCGTCAGATTCACCCCGAGTAAACCTACTGATTAAAACCTTGGCCATATTCAAAGCCGTATTTTTAGATATGATTGGGGACACTGTACCTCGTCTAAGTATCCCGTCTTCGCTTAGTACCGCAATACCTGCCTTAATCAAGCGATCAACCGCACCCGTTGCTGACGATCCCATCAGTTGCAACAGATCCATAAACCTAGTTCCGTTTTCTTGATCAATGAGAGAATGAGCTAAATATACGTCGTCATCTACTGGGATTGTTGGTGCTGTTACGCCCTCCATTACGAAACCAGATCCTTGGCTAGCAGTAAAGGACCCATATACAGTATTTTTTTTCAGATATATGTATATCGGTGATTTACGCCCTTCAAAATATTCAACAACTTCCCGCGTATTTTGAAGCCCCGTTAATGCAACAAGAGCTCGCATAAGATTATCTTGTGCAGGTACGCTTCCAGTTCCACTAAAAATACGGCGAACTGTAGAATCAGTCACTTGTGCTTTGCGGGCAAAAGCAGACAAGCTCCGACTGTTGCCCGACGGATCCTCGACCCAGGCAAGAATACGAACCTGCAATTCTTTGATCACAGCGGCTTTTAGCTCATCGTCACTCAACTCATGGACAAAAGATAACTCATTATTGGCATGCATAACCTGCAATGATAAATCATGATTCCCATTATGTGGGAGCATACTTTGGGGTGCCATTAGACTCCTTTAAAGGTGTACCAATTTTGAAATGTCACTTCCAACTCGCAATCATTGCCCTCAAATAAAAAATCCATCACCGTGGACTTAAAAAATATCCTAAAAAACAAACCCACTTTGCGAGAGGTTTTCCAAACTGCAACCACCGACTTCCTGTTTTGGTACCGAGTTTGTGATCGTCGTGTTTATTGCCGCGATGAAATCTGGTCAAGTATTTTTCGCGCGACAAAGAAAGTATGTATCGGCCGGACGCCAGGACTAAATTATTGATATTATATATATTGTATAATTTACATGATAATTTCGCGCCGACAATCTTTTCCACAATTTACCTGTATATCTTTTCATTTCAGGCAAACTCGAGCAGTTTCGTATCGCAACCATTGTAATAAAAATTCGCCCAAACAAAATCAAAGCGAACAAACACGCAAACGAAGGGGTATCACATGAACCACCACCATGGAAACTCGCACGAGTCATCACGAGCGAGCGCCAATAAAACAGACGAGCATCATTCAAGTCATCTAACTCCATTTGATCAATCAAATACAATCCCCTCAGAATATCTCACGAGCCAGGGGGAAACCGCGAAAGAAGTTGAAGATCGTCTGCGTATGCTGATTCACGATCTGCGCAGTCCTTTGTTGTTATTAAAAA
>CAYWFD010000093.1:0-1261 GCA_964457885.1 uncultured Gammaproteobacteria bacterium | reverse complement strand
GTCTTGTCGGCGCACGTGCGGGTGCAGCGCACCGAGCAGAAACCGCGGCCGCTGGGAAAACATATTCTCACCTGCGGGCTCTGCCGGGCATGGAAGCCCTCGCTCGCACGGGTGTCGGCGCGGGTGCCAGCACTGTCACTGGATCATCCGCATCTCCATATACAAACTTCGAATCAAGCTCTGGTGCGAGCCTGCTTTCCACCAGCGAAATCAGTGCCATAGTATCGGCCTGCGGGCGCATGCATTCGCTCATTAACTCTTCGTGGGATGCAACAACCCCACGACATGTTTCGTCGGCCGAGTGTTTAAGCATCCGTGGCTTGCAAAGGTTTATCAACGAAAAGGAAATCGAATATTTGAATGATCCCAAGGTCGCAATACGATTGATCATTCATCCTGGGGTTGATGCCGCCGAAGTGATTTACGACCACTTGTGGCCCATTCCAGCCGGAACCTTGCTGAGAATTCTTTCAAATTTAATTAATAACTCAGTCGAGGCACGCCGGTTGGATTGCGTCTGCATCACCGTCGAAGTCGACCAAGAATTCAATATCATTGTCAGGGATAACGGTATCGGTATGCCCGATGATGTCTGCCGCCGACTGGGCAAAATGCCCCTCAGTATTGGCAAAGACGGACACTCGGAATCAGGCTCTGGTATTGGCATTTGGGGCGCTACTCGATTGTTGGCAAAATTTGGTGGCTTGATTCGAATTGACTCAATCGAAGGCAATGGCACAAGTATCAAAATACACTTCCCAAATCGCTAGGGAAACTAAGCGCGGCGAAGGACCGCTGCGCATGACAATATCTCGTCTACGCTGTTTTATGAGATCTATTTTTCAAAACAGATGCATCGACAGTGATAGCGCCGTCTGTGACCTTCACAGATACCCATTCGTCGTCTTCGGTAACAATTTATTGATAGTCATTTAACTCATTTACACTTTCAAATTGTACGGCAGCCAGTTCACCATTTCGATTGTTCCAATATACGCCGATCCCTTCTTTTGCCGAATCCGCTGCAACACCGATATCTTTCTTAGCAAATTGAACATACAAGTTTCCATCACCATCAATTGGGTTAAATGAAACATCAATTGTTTTTCTCACTTGATCCTCCGATATCCATCCTTCTCGTCCTTCTTGCTCGCCTTGTTTTTAGGAAACATCGTCGTGAAGTATATTTTTTGCCCACTCGTCAGCTTGACTCCACTTAAGAGAAATTTCACTTCATCCATAACTTTATAGAGTCTAAATT
>CAYWFD010000092.1:0-2837 GCA_964457885.1 uncultured Gammaproteobacteria bacterium | reverse complement strand
GAGAGAAAAGCCAGCAGCAGGAGTAGACTGACCACCAAGCTGGGCTATTAATCCATTGTAACGTCCACCTCCACCCAGTGATCCCTGTTGTGTCTCTGGGACTCCATCTTCCACGAACTCAAACACGGTATCAGTGTAGTAGTCGAGTCCGCGAACCAAAGTTGGGGTAAGTACATATGGAATTTCAACCTCATCAAGGTATTCAAGTACTGACATGAAAAACTTTTTAGAAGTTTCAGAAAGCCAATCCACGATTTGTGGAGCCTCCTCAACGATTGCTCGATCCTGTTCATCTTTTGAATCAAGAATACGTAGCGGATTCTTGAGCAGGCGTTTTTTTGACTCCTCACTCAGATAGCTCCGCTTACTCCGCAAATATCCGACCAATTCCACCAAATAATTCTCGCGATCCTCCGGGGTTCCGATACTGTTGATCTTGACTGAAGCGTCAATCCCAAGATCACGCAGCGTGTTATACGCTACCGAGATAAGTTCAGCGTCAACTACAGGTGAATGTTCACCGAGAGTCTCACAGCTAAACTGATGAAACATGCGGTATCGTCCTGCTTGAGGGCGATCATGGCGAAACATTGGCCCCCATGACCACAACTTTACTGGCTGAGGCAACGTGTGCATGCCATGATTAATATATACACGAGCAATCGGTGCGGTTCCTTCGGGACGAAGACAAACCTTGGATCCATCTTTGTCATCAAACACGTACATTTCTTTATCGACCACATCAGTACCTTTTCCAATTGAGCGAATAAATAGTGAGGTTTGTTCGACAATTGGAGTCTCAATATATGAAAATCCATACGCTCGGGCGATAGATTCTGCAGTATGGTATACATTCTGAAACATACGCCCTTCCCTCCCGAATACATCTTTCATTCCTCGAAGGGTTGCATATGGCATATTCTTTTGTGCTTCTTTTCCCTCCTCTTTTACCTTAGGAGTAGAGACAGTTTTTTTAGGTGCAGCTCCTCGAGATGATTTTGGAATAACTTTTGTTTTTGGTCGTGAAGGAGTGTTTTTCTTGATACCTTTTTTGGGAGTCATACAATACAATGATTAAAACTAGGATTGAGTGGAAGTGGATTCAGAAGTATAGGTGGGGTGCTCAAACGTGGAGATGCGATTAAATGGCCACCCACGAAACCAAACACGTCCGACAATAGTCTCTTTCTTTATGGCACCAAATCGGCGAGAGTCAAAACTGGCATCTCGATTGTCACCCAATACAAAATATTCATCAGATCCGAGCGTTGCCGAAAGCGATCCTGGGGTCTCTTCAGTAAGATATATTTCAGGCAACACCCACCCACGAGGATTTTCCTCGTTATAGATGATGACTTTATTATTCTCAACTTTTACCCGCTCACCTGGGAGAGCAATAATACGTTTAAGGTAATAGTCGGTGTTAATAGGAGATTTAAAAACAACCACTTCTCCACGTTCAGGAATACGCATGCGGTACGTGATCTCATCAATAATCAGATAATCTTTCTCATGAAAGGTGGGCTCCATTGATTGGCCTTTGACATAAAAAGGCTTAAAAAGAAAATAACGGACCAATCCGATCGTGATTCCGGCTAGAATGGAAATCTTAATAATCTCAAGAAAAAACAAGGCGACTTTACTCAATAACCCCTTCTCATGCACGTCATCATTAAAATTTTCAGGGGACTGAAAATTTTGATTGAGTTCAACCATATGGATTACAAAATACTAGTGTATGAATAGTAGGGGTAGTATACCTATTTTCGAGAAAAAAGCAAATCGAATACCCTAACAAAAAATAGACGCCGATAGCGTCTATTTTGGTGGGCATGCCTGGAATCGAACCGGGGACCTCGTCATTATCAGTGACGCGCTCTAGCCAACTGAGCTACATGCCCATTACGGAACATTTTATCGTTCGGACAGTATAGCAAAAAATATAATTTTTGCAAGACCGTGTGGACCCAAGAGGAGTCGAACCTCTGACCTCTACAATGTCAATGTAGCGCTCTAACCAACTGAGCTATGAGTCCATTCTGATACGGATACCAAAAGTAGACAAAACTATACTAAATTTGAACCAAAAAGTCAATAAACAAAACTCCCCGCTTTCACGAGGAGTGTGTGAGTAGAGAGATGATTACTCCAAATCCACCCCATCAGCATACGCGTGATCAGGATCAATCGTAATAATCCTATCCCCTCTGAACTTGAGTGCAGTGAAGGCAGCTTCGTTCACGATCCAACGTTTGGTGAGAATGCCGGAGTCATTGTGTTCGAGGCGGTAGACTTTAGGATTATTAGGATATTTAATGAGGGTGAAGGGAGGATGCTCAGTGGTGTCGGTGATTTCTGATCCAGTTATGTAGTAGTCGAGAAGACGAGGGTCTACGTCTTCGATCCAGGAAGAGCGGTAGTTGAGTGCGGTGAATACGTCTTCATCAGTGATCCAATATTTGGTGTCATTGATGAGTACGTAGACCTTAGGATCATGTGGGGTCTTGATAAGTGCTCCGTAGGTGGGGCGATAGAGGGGGCCGAGTGGGAGATATGCAGTCGGGTCAGGAGAAAGTGTCGTGAGAGTTGAATACGGCACGACAACAGTATCTGTCCATGAAGAGAAATACGTGAAATAGGTCGCGGAATTAGGAATCGGTCGGGTGGTACACTCACTGGTGACATAGAAGATAGATGGAGACGAAGGAGATTTGTAAGGTCGGTCAGGGAGTAGGGGGCATGAAGAAGGCGCTGCAGCACTGAGAATGATTGAGGCAGAAACAATACGCTCACCACCGGTACTACTGCGGAGTTTTACGAAGACGACTTTTGAACCC
>CAYWFD010000091.1:0-2882 GCA_964457885.1 uncultured Gammaproteobacteria bacterium | reverse complement strand
AGATCAGAGAGGCGGAATTTTTCGGGGAGTAAACCAAAGGCAATATTGCTGTATCCAAGTTTATTTTTAATCCTGTCAGCACCATATGAAATAATTTCGCGGTGATCAAATGCCATTTCAGGCAGACGCTCAACGGGGAACCAATCAATATTATTTGCCTCAAATTCTGAAAATTTTAATGCGAGATTTTCGTTTGAAATGAGAGCACAGTATGCCACAGTCACTACACGGTGCCGAGGGTCGCGTTTTGGACTCCCGAATGTATAGAGCTGTTCAATAAATATATCATGAAGTCCGGTTTCTTCCTTCAGTTCACGTAGTGCTGCCTGGTCAAGTGACTCGCCATCTTTCACAAAGCCCCCTGGAATTGCCCACATTCCTGAGAAGGGTGCAATTCGTCTTTTAATAAGGAGAATTTTCAACTTTTGATCGATCACTGAAAATAGGAGAATATCGACAGTTACTAATATATTTTGAGTTATATTCATATCGTACACTATAGCATACAGTAGATTTAACGGAAAAAAAAGGGGAAGAGGTGCGCTGTTTTTAGCAGCGCACCTCATGGCTCTCAGGCATATAGCTCGGTAGCGAGAGCAGGGAAGTTTCGAACCTCGAACCGCTCCTTGGAAGAGGCTTTGTTCTTCGGAAGCGTGATTCTGGTCGAGGATGTGTACACCTGAATAGGTGTAACATATACACTATCTCTACCGTCTGCTTGCACCCGAGTGATTTTAATCCAGGCACACAGAGGAAAAGCAGGGGAGGCAGAGATATAGAGAAGTGCGTCACCTTCTTGCAGGGCCCTAAAGCGTGCATTTCCCGCGCTGAGCTGACATGGACCGTAGAGAGCTTCTTGACCACAGTCGGTGCGCGGATAGAATACACCGCCCTGAATCGTCGCCAGATGCCACTTGGTCAGATGATCTGGGTGTATGTCTCCACGATAGAGCCGCGAGACTGTCATGACAAAGAACTTCTGAGTGGGATGATGCTTGCTGAGGATGTCACAGATTCCCTGGTGGATGGTCCCCCAGTATATCTGATGACCGTCCTCAGTGTGCAGTGACACGATGCCGTAGTGGTTGGCTGCATGCGGGGTAACCAACTGCTGCCCCACGCCACGACCTCTGATCAGCAGATCATCCCAGTAGGCTGTGTCTGCACTCCGCGGATAGGTGCTCATGACCATTCTCCTTTCGAGACGAGTCAAGTTGTTAAAGTGAAAAGATATATTATAGTGTACTTAGTACACTAAGTTTTGTCAAGTGATAATTAAGGCTTAGTTGCGACGATTACCATGTGAGTTGGAGGAAATGCGAGAGGTTTAATGGTAGTATTTTGTATTTCAAAAAGAGCGATTTTACCCTGTAATCTATTTAGATAGATATACTCATTTAGTTCTGGAATGACGGAAATTTGTGCAAAACCTTCTTCGGCGAGTATAGAATATGCATCTTCCAGAGTCCAATACGTATATTTTTCTTTAATCTCATTTTTCCAATTACCTGTGTAGTCTTTACGTAAGTAAAATTCATGCGCCCATTCTGGTAGTAGTTTGATATATTCCTCACCCGCAACATATTCTACTGAATAGTCAAATGCACTCCCTTTTTTAAATTCTGTGTGAAAACGCTCAAAGAGTGCCCGGGTCGAAAGTAAGTTATATGCAATTTCTGCATGGTTAGCTGTGTATTTTGACCCTCCCACTGATGTCAAAATTTTCATATAAATAGGTTTCGTAAGAGAAGGTTTGGCAAAGTCACGAATTATGATACGTCCTTCCGGCACTAGTTCCCTAAAAGTCTGCCGTACTGCGATTCTCATACTTCCTTGTCCCCCAAAGGATTCGATTTCATGTCCACTGGTAGAGAAGTATTTCACTTTTATGGAGTTGTCAGGAAAGTTTTGATCAACTGCATTACCAAACTGAGTCGTAATAGAGGGTATTTTCCTTGCCTCACGTAGTAATTCTGGAGAAATATCAAGCGCGATTACGTCAGCGTCAGTGAATACTCGGGCTGCTTCTGCAGCTAATTTGCCTGTACCTGCACCGGCATCTACAATTCTATCTCCCTTGTGTATGTCACCAAAATGAGGGAAAAGTGCTTGAGCCTTTGCATCTAGTGCCGCATCCATAGCTTTTGTGTAAGCTCCAAAGTCCCTATGCTCATTCGCTTGAATGAACTGATTTATCAAATCGGTTGTCATAAACAAGAAAATAAAACATCTGAGAATATCTATGTATTCCCAAAGGTTTATGCCCGACGAGAAGTCGGGCATGTGATGTTAGTTAGGTCGGTAACACCTCCGCAGCAGCGAGCATGTCATGAAGGAAGGACATACCGTTCTCCTTCAGGATTGTACTGTGTGCTACTCTACTCAGGCGAGGCAGCCAGACAATGCCATTGTACCCACCCTGTGATTTTGCCCACTTATATGCTCTCTCAAAGGCCTCTCGGGCTGTCGCATATGTGGGGGATATTCTCCATGAGTCCCATGCTGTCAGTGTGGCGGTTGCTCGTACCTCCCATACATTTCCTGTCTCGTTCGCTGGTTGTATGTACACCAGACAAGGACGCTGGCGCCATGCATTGGATGCAGTTTTGATCCAATCTGGCGAACTAGGGCTGAGTTCAACCTTGTAGCAGAGGCTGTTTGGTGTCAGCAGATGGGAAAGCCAGAATTTCTTTCCTGCCGATGCAGCTATTGCCGTGGCTTCTTTCCATGCATCACGCTGGCTGGTATACAGCGGCGCGGTGGGAACAGGCCAGGCGGTTGAGCCGAGGCGAGCCAAAGTTGCAGCCACTTCATAGTGACCGTGAATGGCTCCGCTTGGTCGCACAAACACCCAGATGGAATCACTCATCATTATCCTCCTT
>CAYWFD010000090.1:0-2991 GCA_964457885.1 uncultured Gammaproteobacteria bacterium | reverse complement strand
AACCCAAAAAAAAAATATAAACATATATGAAAACTCTATACAAACAAAAAAAAATAACAAAATTACAGCGTACAAAAATAAGTGGATCCCCGACAGTTTGCGCATACTCACCTGTAGTTACAAACGTATCCTGATCGGCAAATTTCACCAATGAGTTTGAATCCTTATCCGTGGTCCACGAAATAGTGGCATAAGACGAACCTACCTCTACCACCGGCTGCCCCCCAATTAGAGGTATAGGAAGTATCGTAGAAAGTTCCTCAATAACTTTCGTCTGTTCTAAAAGACTATTTTCAAGAACTCCAACACTGACCTGAGTTGAAAGACTTTTGATAAGGTCGCTTGCTTTTTGCATAGCATTCAAAAAGAGTTCTTCAGGGACATTACTATCCGTATGTTCCGTGTCAGAAAATTCACTACTTGACGCAACATCTTCTTCGAGAGAAATAGTACGAAATACCGCAAGAGGACTACTGCTCAAATTTCCCGAAGTATCGATAGAGCTAACTCGATAGCTATATTCAGTCGAAGGATCAAGATCGATAAGTGTAATAGAGTGTTTAGTAACATTCTCGAGACTCACCGCAGCTCGACCATACTCAGATGTCTTACCAAACTCCACAATAGAGTTTGCAATTTCATTGGTTGTCCACACAATACGAACAGAATCGGACAAAACCGTGTCGACCGTAATCTCAGTAATACTAGGAGAGGTGGTGTCGATACCAGCAGACCCTCCTCCACCTCCTCTCGACTGCGATTGTCCTTGTGAAAGACCCTCGGCTCGTGCAGTTTCTTCGCGAAGTAAGACTTCACTTTCTTCTGAAAGTCGCTCACGTGTGGTAAAAGAATACTCAGTAGAGGTAGAAATATTTCCACTCATGTCACCTGAGACCACGATATAAAAATATTCGGTTGAGGTAGTGAGCCCAGAAAGTGTGATTGCGTGGTCGCGATTGTACGTTGCGACAAGAGTAGACGAGACAGTATAGGTACCACTTGTTGTGCCATGGTACACTTGTCCATCCGCAGGCTCATCCGTAGTCCAAACAATAACAGCATTAGTATCAGTAATAACACTGGTAGTGACGTTTGAGATAACTGGCTGCACAATATCAGCGCTGTCGGTAGTCGTCGCAACAAATTCCGTAGCACCAGATGTATTTCCCTGCACATCTGAGACAAAAAGACGGAAATAGTATGCAGTACCCGGCAATAAATCATCCACGTACGCAACATGATTCATGTTGTAGTGATCGCTCACGATAACTGAGCCATAATGATCACTCGTACCATAATCCAACGTAGATGTTGCCACTTCATCAGTGAGCCACGAAATGGCAATACTGTCTTCAGTTACCGAAACATCCACATTGGGATCAAAAGTCAGTGTTGGTGGATTCAAATCTTCAGTAGTACTGAAGACGTAATATAATTTTTCGCCATCTACGACACGCGCATCCTGTGCAACTCCAGACTGCACCAAAAAATAATATGTAGTACCTCGTACCAGCTGAGGAATGGTAACGGTATGGTTCGTAACACTCTCAGCAAAACCCACCAATGTCGAAGACGTCATATCGGGGTACACTGAATAACGTACATATGAATCACTCATCTGATCAGTGGTCCAGGTAATAGTAGCTCGAGTATTGAACACCTGTGAAACCCCAACGTCTGTGATAGTCGGCCCAGATAAGGTGGTGAAGGTATAGCCATCTGAATCAAACATGCCGACCCCCTCAGCACCCTGTACGTCACGAGACCTGACACGGTAATAATATGTAGTACCGGGAGACAATCCAGAAAGTACAACCTTGTGGCGACCAACTCCTGAAGAAGAATCTACAAACGACGTAAGCCCGACACTGTCCGCGCTCGAAAAATCCCCACCTATTGTGGTGATATAATCTACATACGAATCAGATAGTTCATCGGTGTCCCACATAATAGTAGCACTCTGTGTACCGATCTCGGTAGTAGTAACAGAAGTGATTGTAGGAGGCGTCACATCAGTGCCTCCCTGCCCATTGGGTGCGTCTGAAACTACTGAAGAATATTTTGAGATATTATCATCCTGATCTTCCGCGACAATCTTATAATAATACGTAGTATTAGTATCGAGACCTTGATCAAAATAATAATTAATAAGACGATCAGTCTGCGTCGCATGAACTGAATATGAAGCTCCATCCGTGGATCGATAAATGGTATATTGTTTGAATCCTGCAACTGGTGGCGGGACAACTGTCCAGGCTACAAATTCCCACCATTCAGACATGTCAGTATTTGAAATATCACGTATGACTGTCGAGTAAGGGCTGAGTGGCGCTGACGCAGAAGAAATCGAACCTGCTGATGATATATTTCCATATGCGTCACGTATACTGTAGTACACAGTGGAAGTTGGGCCATTTGCAAATACCCACGACGAAGTCGCCACATAGGGAATCCACACTCCAGAATCCTGGTTTACTCCATCAAAAGAAAGATCACTGAGATTAGATACTTTCATCACAAGACCATCTGAAGTATCGTCGACCGCAGATATACTGAGCGGTACAGCACCATCACTTCGTGCATCCAATAGGACATCTGTAATAACAGGATCACTAGTATCGAGTACAAAAACATTTGATTCATCAAGATCAATATTATTAGCACCCTCACCATCATCCGCTCGGACACGAATTTTAAAATCAGTACCATTGTATTGATTATTATACGAAAGTTTAGGATTCCAAGTCAGCGTATAGTCAGCATAGTCTGTTGAATCGACACTAATACCTGACCCAAACGATCCAGAAAGACTGGAAGTAGCTGCGGTTTGCCATACCTCATTTCCAGGGTCTGAGCACTGTGAAGTGCAATATTGGAGGTCAATAGAAACAACTCCGGGTGTTGCACCTGTTATCGTATCAAAGTCACGGACTCGATACTGCACCTCCACGAGTCCTTCCGAAGATTGTATAGTACTGGTCGTGATTTCTA
>CAYWFD010000089.1:0-3002 GCA_964457885.1 uncultured Gammaproteobacteria bacterium | reverse complement strand
CAGGTACATGACGAGATTGAATACAGGGCCATACGTACTCCCTATCCGCTCACCCACAATATTGGTTCCAAAAAACGTGAAAATATTTTCCGTATTTTTGGCAACAGAGACTGCATGCCAATCGTCACTCAAAAATCCGACTGAAAGTGCCGGAAAATACACCATTAGCACAAGCACACCTAAAACCACTCCCCATACTATATGCCGCAACTTATGATTTTGTATATATTCCACGAAGTGCATAAAGACGAATTTTTATAATGTCGCCTAAAATTTGTATCCCGTGTTTCAATACACGTACTCCACCTCTCCCGGTAATGCTCGATGCCTTGAGTGTTACCGGCAATTCACGAAATGAAATACCCTGCGCCTCAGCAATCAGAAACAATTCGATATCAAATACCCACTGTCCGGTCTGCACTAAGGGAAATATGGTGTCGGCGGCTGTCTTACTAAACACTTTCAACCCGCTCTGCGTATCTGTAACCTTTCGAACAGCTTTCGGCAGAAGTAGACGAAAGACGTGTGCTCCAATTTTTCGATACAGAGAATATTGTCGCTGTTTTTTCTCGGCCTCAGTACGCGACCCGTAGACAAATCCGATTCCGCTTTCAACCAATTCGAAACCCTGCTCTAAAGCAGTCGTGCCGTAAGGCAGATCAACATCCGTAAACGCAACTGCCACACTTTCGGGGGGCACATGTTTCATACCTTCTTGAATCGCACGGCCTTTGCCTCGATTTTCCGCATACTGTACGACGGTCACTGGCACGTCTCCACGAGCCTCAAACTCCTGCAAGATGCGATGACTATCATCCGTACTCCCGTCATTAATGAAAATAAAGTGATACGAGCCACCGCTCTTTTCATACCACCCCACCAACTCTTTCAAACTTTTCTCAAGAGACACCTGTCCATTATACACAGGAATAATAATCGTACGCATATCAGTTTTTCTCCTCCATTTCAGAGGGTACCAGCAGAGTGTACCCGTCGATCGTCTTCAACTGAAATTTTAGAGGGTCAACATTTTTGGTAAATTCGTGAGCTTCCTCTTCAAATCTAAAAATATACAACGTTCGATCCGCTATAATTCCTCTTTTTATATTCTCCTGTTCTGTCTTCATAAATACCTCGTTCAACAGACCCGCAGCACGCACCACATACCCCGTATTAAGAGTGAGTCCATGTTCGGCTGCAAAGAGTGCAATTGCTTCATATGATCCGTGTGCAAATGTCGGAACAAATGAAATATGGTCAAATGCCTTGCTCGCATCATTCCAAAACGGATCATTAAGAGGGGTTTGCCACTCTTGCCTCGTAAAATACATCTGATTTTCCTGCAACTTGTCTTTCATATCATACACCTGCAGCACTACTGTAATACCTATGAGCATTACCCCGAGCCAGAGGCGTGTTTTTTTAAGTACAAATAATGATCCCACCATGATCATATAATACACTGGCCAGAACAATCTGCCGCTTGAACGCACTACTCCGAATACGTCTTCACGAAGCGCACGGGGTAGTGGAATAGTCGCGAGTTCCCTGCCCCATACTGATACCACATTGGTAACTGCAACAAGCGTAAGCATAATACCAGCAGTGACTAATGGCCACCATTGGAATATCCACTCACGAATTGTTTCTTTTTGTATCTCTTTCATTTTTTCAAAAAGAGACAAAAATAACATGAGCAATACTCCAAATCCCAAATATGCAAAACCTTCATTTGGCTCCCGCACATTCATATTCTTTAGTATAGTCGAATACCCATACGGATTGATAAGTCCATTCAAATCGAGTGAGAATACTCCATACCCAGGTGCGCTTCCACCACCCGCTGAAAATACTCCGATACTCCATGCCAATAGCAGCGTCCACGCTGTCGTTCCACAAAAAAATAGTATTCCTTTTTTCTCTGAGACTGTCCCGGTAACCCATATTCGCCTTGCCACATCAGCAGCAAAAATCGCTCCGCACATAAATAAAAAATACGGATGAATGAGAACCGCAAGCGATAATAGAATAACCCATTGTCTGATTCGAATCACCCCTTCAGAACGCAGTACCAACAGCAATGACCACAGAATTAACCAATGCGCACCAAGTGCCGAGTGTCCTCCCAATCGAAACAACATAATCGGTGAAAGCATAAAAAATACACTTCCCACCACTGCATATACTTCCTTTCCCACATACCGACGTATGAGAGAATACCCGAACATTCCCTGCAATACGAAACAGCACAAAAACCAAATTCCTTCGAATTGGAACGGGAATGGGAGCCAGGAAGAAAATAATTTGAAAAAAATCGAAAATAAGGGAATTGAGTCAGTGAAGGTCAGTGAAATACCTGCCGGGTATACTAATTGTGAAATATGTCCGAGCGGGAACGACCATTGAGAAGCCCGAAATAATTCCCATCCGATATAGTGTTGAAACGGGTCCCCCCCAATCATGACCGTCCAATCGATATACGAAGGATCAAGTAATCGACCATACAACACAAAAAAAGTGATGGCACCAAGTATGCCGGAAATAATAAGATAGATATGTGCACGAATGAATCGAGCAAACATGCGGATAGAATTATTTTCCTTTGGAGATTTGTATTCCTAATTCTTTCAGTTGCACATCATCGACTTCGCTCGGGCTTCCGACCATCGGTTCTTCTGCTTTTTGGTTTTTTGGAAACGGCACGACTGCGCGGATATTATCTTCTCCGCGAAGCAACATCACGAGTCGTTCGATGCCCGGTGCGAAACCACAGTGGGGTGGCGCTCCAAAACTAAAAGCCTTGATCATATGACCAAATTTTTTATCCACCACTTCGGGTCCATATCCTGCAATTTCAAATGCCTTATACATGACTGCAGCATCTTTATTTCGTACCGCACCGCTTGAAAGCTCAAGTCCGTTTGCGATGATGTCATACTGGAACGCATTGATCGTGAGCGGATCCTGAGTGAGAAGAGCATCCATTCCACCCTGTGGCATCG
>CAYWFD010000088.1:0-3020 GCA_964457885.1 uncultured Gammaproteobacteria bacterium | reverse complement strand
TGATGTGGGTATTAATCTTGCTACAACCACCTATCTGTCTCATGCATTGATGCAGACACCGTTATCTAATTTAAAATTGGCTGGGGAATTATCTACGAGTATTTCTTCAATGGATGTTTCTGGAAAATACGCCTATGTTGCTGGTTGGGCAGATAATACGGTAAGCATTGTTGATATTTCGAATCCTTCTTCTATGTCTGTGGTTGGCACTGTAGTTTCTTCAACCGCGCTAAATCAAGTGATCGGTATACAAGTTTCAGGAAAGTACGCATATGTAACACATTATGGGGGAAATGCGTTTCGTGTTATTGATATTTCAAATCCAAATGCTCCTTTGATTGTAGGGGGTGTATCTTCAACTCAGCTTGCGGGCGCGCGCGATCTGTATATATCAGGGAAGTATGCGTATGTTGCCAGCGAAACTGATGACTCACTTAGAATAATCGATATTACTGATCCAGCTGCACCTACTATTGTGGGTGGAGTTTCGTCGTCGACTCTTGATGGAATTTCTTCAGTGTATGTATCTGGAAAATACGCGTATGTAGGAACGGGTAATGATAATTCTTTTAGTATTATTGATATTTCAAATCCAGCTGCACCTACTATCGTAAGTCGTGTTAGTGGGCTATCTGGAGGTGTGCGATCAGTCTATGTGTCTGGAAAGTATGCGTATGTGGCTACGAATGGAAATACTCCTCTGTATGCTATTGATGTTTCAAGTTCAACTGCACCATCATTTGCTGCAACATTTGAAGATACTGCTGATTTCTTTAATGTAGGTTCACTATCTGTTGTTGGTAGATATGCCTATGTGACCCGATCAAGTAAGTTTCAGGTTATTGATCTCGGTGGTATTGATTCTCCGGCAGCACATATCGGTGCATTACAATCTAGTAATGCGAACATTACTGACAGTCTCGTGATTGGTAACAATGCTTATGTGTCCAATGCCTTGAATGTGGGAATGGGTGGAATGCAGATTGATGGCGGGCTTGCCGTTGCAGGTACGTCTACTTTTGCTGGTTCTGTATTTATTGGTGTTGCAACCACTACCCATAACGATTCATTGTTCCGGATGGTAGATCATTTCGGAAGTTATTTTTCATTCAAGGATGGGAGTGATCAGGGTTTTTTGAACATTTCATTGAAAGACCCTAATAATTCATATGGGGGGGATATGATTATCTATGCTAATCCAGAAGAAGCTTTTGGAGTTATTCACGATGGCGGAAGTTTTGGTTTCAGTGGCGGAAATGGTGGTAATTTTTCTATCTCCAATTCAACTTTCTATTTAACTGACACTGGTTTTTTCCAGACCGGGCTCGGCAGTTGTAATTCAGACAATCAGACTGTCTCATATAATGGAACTACGGGCATGTTTGGTTGTGGTGATGATGATACCGGTGCGGGAATGTCCATCAATTCATCCCAGATCGCATTTGGTGCTCCGGACGGATCAGTGACTTCAAGTGCATCATTGATTTTTTCTACATCTACGAAGTCACTCTTTATATCGAATGGTATTACGACATCGACCTTTATGGCCTACGGCCTCTCAATCGTGACTTCTACCAGTGCAGGATTGACGACACTCGGGCTTGGATTCGCGGGAGACCGCACCGTGATCAGTGCTATTGGCACAGGTAGTACTACTGCTCGTACGGTGGATTTTGTGGTTTCTGGTGGTGGCTCTGGTTATACTCCGTTTGATGGCACTTTTACTACTTGCGGCAAAGCAGGTAAAGATGGTCCGTCTCAAGGACAGTGTGATACTGCATATACCAGTACCGATCTTGAGGGAGACGTGACGGTCACTGCTGGTATTCAACAATGGACGGTGCCGCAAACCGGAACGTATCGTATTACCGCGTATGGTGCGCAAGGTGGAGGATATAATGTAGGTGGTTTGTTCGGTGGTTTGGGAGCAAAGATGAGTGGTGAATTTAATCTTACTGCTGGCCAGGTATTGAATATTATTGTCGGTCAGACCGGAAACACCACGACCGCGACCAACGGTAATCGTGGAGGTGGAGGAGGAAGTTTTGTGTGGGATATTGCGACGACGTCTGAGCCACTTATTGTAGCAGGTGGAGGTGGCGGAACACATACCGGTGCGGGTGCCAATAGATTGGGTATGAATGGGGTAGTAGCTACTTCAGGTACTCTTAAGAGAGATGGTAATGGTACAGCGGGCGTGAATGGTAATGGAACAGTTGGAGGAGCTGCTGGATTTAAGAGTGACGGAAACACAGCAAGTGTTGGTGCTGTAGCATTGGGTGCGTTGAATGGGGGTACCGGAGGTGTGGGATATGATGAAGCTACTCATTATGGTGGTTTTGGTGGAGGTGGAGGTGGAGGTGGAAGTCCTGCGACCACACATGCGAATGGTGGAGGTGGAGGGTATTCCGGAGGTGCTGGACAAGGGACCCCTGCGTCAATTGGAGGTGGAGGTGGAGGGTCATATAATGCTGGGGCTAATCAGGATAATACTTCTGGTTTTCAAAGTGGGGACGGTTTGGTAGAGGTTGAACTTATCAGTGTTCCAGATACAGGAAGTACGGTGCTTAGCTTGAATTATCAGGGGTTATCTGTCACCGGCACTTCCGTATTTAATGGTGCAATGACACTGGCTGGGGCATTGAGCCAGGGTTTTGGCACGAATGATGTGTCACTCGTTTCAACTTCCAGTTTGGGTGGTGGATTTAGTTCTGTATCCGTGGTCGGAAAATATGCATATATTGGAGGTACGAGTAATCCACATTTTCAAATTTTGGATCTTTCTAATCCTACAGTTCCTGCTCTCGTGGGTACTTCGACGCTTCCTGATGTTGCTCGAGATGTACATGTGGCGGGTAAATATGCATATGTAGCCGGCGATACTAATCCTCGTTTTCGAGTGCTTGATATCTCAAATCCAAGAGTTCCTACTGTAGTTGGTACGTCTACATTGCCTGGGAACGGATATGGTGTGTATATTTCAGGTGGATACGCATATGTAGTAGGTGATACTGCACCAG
>CAYWFD010000087.1:0-3321 GCA_964457885.1 uncultured Gammaproteobacteria bacterium | reverse complement strand
CTGATTTACATCCGTAAACTGAGCGTAGGTGTTTGTAGGACGAAGTAAGGTAAACCCGAACGCATATACTGCGAGGACCACCACCATGATTCCGATAACACCGCGTTTTTTTGATTTTTGAGAAAGAGAGAAAAACATAGATACAGGCAATAGATAAGTTACGGCTGCGTACTCGTGGGTGTACCCGTAGATTGATAGTCTTTGAGCATTTCTTCAGCCATTTCTACTAGGGTTGCATCATCAATTCGATTCAGATCTTCTTCTGAAATTTTTCCGGTTGCAAGAATGAGTTGGCGCAATTGCACCGGGTCTTTCAGAATCTCAGCAACGGCACCTGCATCAATCGCTCCACCTCCCGATGATCCAAGTTGACTGCCGAGCAAAATCTGATCCGGTGTTGCACCCGAATCAAGCAGCGGGGATGCGACCGTAGACGACGGGGCCACTCCACTTGCAAATTCCGTATCACTACATGATTTTCCTTCCGGACATAATGGATCGGTCCCTTCTTCGATTTCTAAGGCATCGCTTCGTTTGTCACTGTCACTGTCCGCAAGATATGGACTAGTCGAATACATGTACAATTCCTCATAATCATTGAGACCATCTTTATCAGTATCTATCTGCTGTAGCCTGGTGGTCTCATCGTACGCGCCTGCATCCACCGAAGCTGTTTCTTGGTGAATGATAAAACGTCCGTACACCGTATTTCTTAATTGCAAAAAACTGAATGAAATAGTCACTAATGCAAAAATAAGCAGAGAAATAAACCCGGCCTTTTGTGCGGAATTCAATTGTCGAGGCTCCGACGAATTCATGAAATCAGAGCTTAAATATACGTCTGCTTAAGTATATCAAAAATACACGTTCCAAACAAAATCTATCTTGTGAGTAACTCTGAGAGTCTGATCCAATCATCAACTGAGAGCGCTTCGGCTCGGACACCCAATGGAAGATTAAGTGATTCAAGATGGTGTTCAATAACTTTTTTTTCCAGATGCAGAGCATCCCTCAGATTATTTGCAAGCATTTTTCGTTTATGATGGAATCCTGCTTTTACTAGTTTAAAGAAAATTTTACTATCTTTTCTTGGCACGATATCACCTATCCCAACCGCAGCTGAATCAACTTTGGGGCTAGGAAAAAATGATCCTTTCCCCACACGAGCCACAATACGTGGAGTACCAAAATATTGAATTGAGACTGCAAGAATACTCATATCCCCTGGCTTTGCAACAATTCTTTCTGCGACTTCTTTCTGCACCATGCAGACCACGGTTTCTGGAGGTCTATCTGACTCCAATATTGTTTCAAGAGCCTCTGACGTGATCTGATATGGCAAATTCGCAACCACCTTATACGGTCCCTTCTCATTTGCAACATAGTCACCCCACAGCCGCAGCGCATTACCCCAGACGATTTCAAGATTTGGAAAGCTGGTTTGATAGCTGTCCCAATAGGGTCTCAATTTTTGTTCAATTTCAAAGGCGCGGACGTGCGCTCCCGCTTTCAAGAGTTCGAATGTCAATATGCCAAAACCTGGGCCGATTTCGTATACGGTATCTCCTGGCTTGATACCTGCCGCTTCAACCATTTTTCGTATCGGAGTATCTGAAATCAAGTAATTTTGCCCGTACTTTTTGCTTGGATTGAGGCCGTACCGTTCACAGAGCTGTTTGATTTCGGTCGGAGTAAGAATAGACATACGGTTAACTTTCTAACTCCTGATTCAAAATAATTTCTCCGTGTCTTAAAATTTCAAGACTTCCGTCGGGAGATACTTTTACGATCGTTGATGGACTATGATGCGGCAAACTCCCAGCATCGATGATCAGATCAGGCACCGAAGCCCTTCCCTCAAAGGTAGCGAGCATGTACTTCATATCATATGGATTGGCATGGGTGCTGATATTTGCAGAGGTCGACACGATCGGAGCGCCCAATTCTTCGCTAAGACGGGCTGCAAGTGGGTGACTCGTCACCCGAAACGCGACAGAATCATCACTCCCTATCACTCCTCCTGCGAGTACGAACGGGCTACCCTGCCGTGCGCTCGATACTATGGTCAAGGGTCCCGGCCAATAGGTCTCAGCCAAGCGGTCGATCACCTCATTCCACTCCACATATTCCCGCAGCATTGCAACAGAACTTGCAATAATAAGGACCGGTTTCCCCGGATCACGCTCCTTGATTCTGAATACGGCCTCAACTGCGGATTCATTTCTACTATCACAACCAAGACCGTAGCAGGTCTCAGTCGGATAAATAAGCGTACCCCCTTTGTGTAAGACACCGTATGCGCTCTCTAATACTCCTGGATCGATACTCTCCATTATGTTCAACATAGATATTCTAAGGATACCCTAAGATACCTAATCATGCAATTATTCGCTGTACTTGATTTTTTTCTTAATTATGCTATACTTTGAAGCAAATTATATATAGTGGTTACATACGAATTATGAATACTACGAAATTAAGGATACCCTCCGTATTCTATAATTCGTATATTCGAGATTGTATTCGTAATTTGTATGTAACCCTTTAAGTCTAAAAATTGTATGGGACTTCCTTCAAAGAAACGCACCAAGCGTTCACAGCGTGAACGCCGTGCACACCACGGACTCGCAAAAGTTCATGTAACCTACGATGCTGACGGCAATCCACAGCTTCCTCACCGTGCAAACAAAGTTACCGGTAAGTACAAAGGCCGAACGGTAGTAAATACCGCAAAACGAAAAGCACGCAGTACTCGTGCACGCAAAACCGCCTAGTACACCCTCCCGCTTGTCATCTATGTCTAAACGCCACCTTGCACGATCAGTCGCTATGCAATCCCTCTATCAATGGGATTTCCGTGGCAATCCCACCGCAGCGCTTCCTGCAATTATCGCGGAGACTATGCGTGAATTTGGTGTCGGACTCGAAGAACATGATCAGTTTGTACAATCTCTGGTTGACGGTGTCATCGAACACCGACAAGAAATCGACACCCATATTGCAGAATACGCAATTCATTGGTCGGTGGATCAAATGACCTTGGTTGATCGTAATATCCTTCGAATCGGTGTGTATGAAATTCTCCACAACTCATCTGACGTTCCTCCTAAAGTCGCCATCAACGAAGCAATCGAGCTTGCAAAAAATTATGGAGGTCCCTCAAGTGGAAAATTTGTAAATGGCATTCTCGGCGCATTATATAAAGACCTTGAAAAGAAAGGGCTCTTTACCGAGACATCGAAATCTCCTTCGTCTACCTCTTCCGAATAATTATCAGTATGATTCCTGCGTATACCGAAAAAGGATTTCCCCATATCGAAG
>CAYWFD010000086.1:0-3379 GCA_964457885.1 uncultured Gammaproteobacteria bacterium | reverse complement strand
TCTACAAGCCCGCACACAGCATAATTTTCGAAGTAATGCAGGAATTATACAGCAAGTCAGAACCGATCGACGTATTGACGGTGTCCAACCGATTGGAAGAAAAAGGGCACTTAGAGCAGGTCGGTGGACGAAGCTATCTGGTCGAATTATCAAATAGTGTCCCGACCGCATCCCACATCGAACAATATGCAAAGATCATCCGAAGAAAAGCAACCCTTCGAAAACTCTTGCAATCGGCACATGAAATATCGAAACTGGGCTACAAAGAAGAAGCAGAGGATGTCGACAGTCTCCTTGACGAAGCCCAACAGCACTTATTCTCGATTTCACAAAAACATTTGAAACAGACGTTCTCTCCGATCAGAGGAATCTTGAACGAAGCGTTTGAACGCATTGACGAACTGCACCGGGAAAAAGGAAAATTGAGAGGTATCCCAAGTGGCTTTACCCAGCTAGACGGGTTACTTGCAGGATTCCAGAAATCAGACCTGGTAATTCTTGCAGCGCGCCCGTCGGTGGGTAAAACGTCGTTTGCCCTTGATCTCGCACGTCACGCAGCGGTAAAAGGAAAAGTACCGGTCGGCATCTTCTCGCTTGAAATGAGTAAAGAGCAGTTGGTAGATCGCCTACTCTGTGCCGAAGCTGGAATTGACCTCTGGAAAATGCGCACCGGTAACCTCTCAGACAGGCCCGATTCGGACGACTTTCCCCGTATCGGACACGCGATGGGAGTACTCGCAGAAGCCCCAATCTTTATCGATGACAAGCCGGGAAACAATGTGATGCATATCAGAACCAAAGCGCGTCGTCTGCAGGCTGAACATGGCTTGGGACTCATCATCATCGACTACTTGCAGCTCATGGAATCACATAGCAATAAATTCAGCGACAATCGCGTGCAGGAAGTATCGGTTATTTCCCGTAATCTCAAAGGAATCGCGCGTGAATTGAATGTGCCCGTAATCGCATTATCCCAGCTGTCTCGTGCAGTCGAGCAGACCAAGCCGGCGATTCCGAAGCTTGCACACCTCCGTGAATCTGGTAGTATTGAGCAGGACGCGGACGTAGTTATGTTTATTTACCGCAAATCCGCAGATCGTAACTACCGCCTCGAAGACATTCCGCCGGATGAGCGCCATATCGGAGAAATCCATATAGCAAAACACCGCAACGGTCCGACCGGAGTCGTCAAAGTATTCTTCGACGAAGCCCGCGCAAGCTATAAAAACCTCGATTTGCAGCATGGCGGTGGCACTTCAAGTCTTGAATAATAAATGTAACTAGCAACTTAATTTTAACCCTAATAAAAGTATGTTTAACAAGTTAAAACAATTCAAAGACCTTCGTGACAAGGCAAAGGAACTGCAGGATGTGCTCGGCAAAGAATCCGTAACCACGACCGGAGCAGGATCGGCAGTCTCACTCACGATGAATGGAAATCTCGATATTACCGATCTCACGATTGATGACTCGCTCATGGCACTAGACAAGAAGGCAAAACTGGCAGAAGGAATCAAAGACGCACACAAAGACGCACTCAAAAAAATGCAACGCACCATGGCATTAAAAATGCGCGACATGGGCGGACTCCCAAACATTCCGGGACTGAACTAGCAAGAAAGCCAAGAGTTCGGAGTCAATATAAAATACGAATTTATTTTTGTATTTCCTATGAACTCTAGGCTATTGGCTCTGAACTTTCTATGTACTCAAAGCCCATACAAAACTTAATACACGCTTTTTCGCGTCTCCCAAGCGTCGGTCCACGCACTGCCGAGCGTTTTGTATTTCATCTCCTCAAATCTGGAAAAAAAGATGTAGGCGAGCTGA
The DNA here is from genome assembly GCA_964457885.1 of uncultured Gammaproteobacteria bacterium. Lineage (GTDB taxonomy): Bacteria > Patescibacteriota > Patescibacteriia > Magasanikbacterales > UBA922 > UBA922. Next base: position 1,549 of record CAYWFD010000086.1, on the reverse strand, counting down.
CGCTTGCCTTGAAAGAATTGATTGAAAGCGTTAAAAGCTGTGAAATTTGTTGGGCTTTTTCGGATACGAGCCCTTGTACCGTCTGTGCATCACCTCAGCGAGATCCAAAATTGGTATGTGTGGTTGCTGAGCCGCAGGATCGAGAAGCTATCGAAAAGACTGGCACCTATCGGGGTGGCTACCACATTCTCCGCGGTGTGATCCAGGCACATGATGAGCATTCGCTCCGAGGGCTCAAAATCCCGGAATTGCTCGCGCGGGTGCGAAAAGGTGGAATTGATGAAATCATCCTCGCCCTCAATCCCGATATGACAGGAGAGACAACGATGATGTATCTAGAGAAAAAAATAAAAGAAATCGCAGCTCCTGTCCGCGTCTCCCGACTTGCACGCGGACTTCCCATGGGAAGCGATCTCCAATATGCTGATGATATTACGCTCGGAAGCGCGCTCAAAAACAGAACCACAACATAAATCCGCCGAAAGGCGGATTAAGTTATATAAAAAAATTGTCTGACCCGGGTCTGCAGTTTGGTAACCGCAGACCCGAGTAGAAAGAACGAGTCTTATTTGCCACGACCGCTGATGAAAACCGGCCGTTTCGTGTGAAAGACTTCTTCCACAATCGTGCGTCCGTGGAAAAAAAACTGAACACCCTTCCCCGTCCATTGACCAGCAAGATGACCACCAGGCTCGCACGCACGACGAACACAGCCGAGCACACGTGTATGCATCCCGCCGTCAACCTCGACCACCGTCTTCCAGTTGCGGTTGTGAGCAGGATGATCCACGTACAGAGCGATCTGGTTGCCAGGAGCAATGCCGCGACCGCACCGCACGCACCTGATGACACCAGGCGTGAGCTTCTTCAGCCAGCACTCGCCGCAGATATCCCGACGATCATACGTCTCCCTGCCCCACGGAAAAATATCTCCGTAAAGCACGAAGTCATACTCCTCATGGTCGGTATGTCCGCACTCATAAGCAACCCTCGGGCCGCGTTTGCGAACGACCACACACCTGTTCCTATAAAGCATCCTCAAAAAATACTCGAACATGTGCTCTCCTTTGCACAAGGACGAGGATAGCCTATCACTCTTTAATTTTTTGTCAAACAAAAAACCCGCTTTCGCGGGGTTTTATTTCATTACACCTTTGCAATCTTCACCTTGGTAAATGCCTGCTTGTGGCCGATCGTGCGCTTGTAGCGAACCTTTCGCTTATACTTCACGACCCGAACTTTGTCATGGCGGCCCTGGCCTTCTACAGCTGCGGTGACGCTTACTCCGTTCAAATACGGATTACCAAGTTTTACATTCTCGCCGTTGTCGTCAGCAGTAAGAAGTACCTTATCAAATACCACTTCTTTACCAGCTTCCACGTCGAGTTTTTCAACCTTGAGGACGTCTCCCGCTTTCACGAGGTACTGCTTTCCACCGGTTTCGATAACTGCGAACATACTCCAAAATTAACTAAGATTTTAATAAATGTTTTGGGAAACAGGGATACTATACTAGATAAGAAGGAGAAAGTCAAGTATCTACCTCACC
>CAYWFD010000085.1:0-3490 GCA_964457885.1 uncultured Gammaproteobacteria bacterium | reverse complement strand
GTTGAGAAATTCACCGCCAATATCAAACTGCTTATCGATAATGAGCCTACCAAGCCATTCAATATGGCAACCTATCCCCCGACCCGAGGAAATAAGGAATTAGGTAATGCAATACGCGAACTCTCACGCCTCAAATACGGACGTGATCGGCGGATTGTAGAAGCCGAGATCATGGAACGTACCAAACTCGGAGAAAGTACCGAGGGCAGCAAAACAGATATGATCGAAGCAAGTCTGTAACAAACAAAACTAAACAATTCATTAACTCACTAACCAACACCAATATGGACCATATTTCGAATCTGCTCAATCTTTCAACTGCAACTCATAGCGGAAACAATGCCTCTACCGATGACATGAACATCAGCCGTGGAATTCCGACCTTTGACGATTTACCACTCCCCACTGTCCCGGAATCTTCTCCGAAACATGATGATCGTACCGAGCAGCCGTCCGGAGGGCATGAGGAAAAACATTCATCAACCGCACCCGCAGAACTCGATATTCCCGAGCTCAAGAAACGTCTATATACCCTCAAAGACGAACTTTCTTCAATTATTCGAATGCTTGAAGGCGCTCCTGAAAAAATAGCCCTCTCCGGTAGTGCACCACGAACTTCCCCGATAGAAGGATCCCAGACCATTACCGCCTCAGGAGAGCAAATCATCGAAGGCGTCTTTACGGGTGAAAAAATGCGTGGACCAGATGGACATGAGTATGCGGTTCCACCGAATTACGCAAGCAAGTCGAAGCTGGTCGAAGGCGACCGTATGAAATTGACGATTACGAATTACGGAAAGTTTATCTACAAACAGATCGGCCCGATTGAGCGCAAGCGTATTATCGGCGTACTACATTTTGACGAAGCAAGTCAGATGTGGAGCGTCCTACATGAAGGAAAGACCTACAAAATCCTCACTGCATCAGCCACCTTCTATCACGGGAAACCCGGTGACCATGTCGTGATACTCGTTCCGAAAGATATGCCGTGCAGTTGGGGTGCGGTAGAGAATATTATAGCTTCATAATGCAGGCTCATGAGGCTCAGAAGGCTTATACCCCCCCCTATAAGCTCACTCAGCCTCATGAGCATAGTAAGCCCTCTTCTCAAAATTAAAAAAGCCCCCGAATTACCGGGGACTTTTAATATGCACAAAATTTGATTTAGGCAGCTGACAAATGGTTGTTTACGAGCTTAGCCATTTCAAACATGGTCACTTCACTCTTGCCACCAAAGATTGCTTTAAGCTTGTCGTCAGCCAAGATGTTTCGCTTGTTCTTCGGATTCTGGAGATCGTGTTTCTTGATGTATTCCCACATTTTCTTTACTACCTGTGAGCGAGGCATTGGGCCGTTACCTACTACTGCAGCGAGCTCCGCAGAAACCTTGTAAGGTCGGAGGAGTGCTGGATTTGCTTTGCGTGGCATAGAGATATGATTAAATTATTAAATTGTTTATCGTGAGTTCCATTGACAGAGTGGCCTCACGATTACTATGCACTGCTAGTATAGCACCGAGGGTATTCTCTCGCAAGGGGTGACCCGCTCTCCGATTTGTATGCTCAAAAAAACTACGCTATACTACTCTTCTATTTTGATCACTTTGTACACCTATTGAAACCCTATGGCACTCTATCACAAACACCGTCCACAGACCTTTGATACCGTGATCCATCAGGAACACATCACGACCACACTCAAGAATGAATTAACTAGTGGAAAAATTGCACATGCCTATCTCTTCTCAGGTCCGCATGGCGTCGGCAAGACTACAACAGCGCGTATTTTAGCCAAATCTTTGAACTGCACCAACCGGAAACCAGATGATCCGAATCCGTGTGACACCTGCGATTCATGCCGGGATATTTCCCAATCCCGCTCAATTGACGTCATTGAAATCGATGCTGCGAGCCAGACCGGGGTAGACAATGTACGCGAGAATATTATCGAAAATGCACAGTTCAAACCTACTCGCGGAAAATACAAAATCTTCATCGTGGACGAGGTCCATATGTTGTCCACAGCTGCCTTCAACGCACTATTGAAAACCCTTGAAGAGCCACCAGAACACATCGTCTTCATCCTCGCAACAACTGACGCACAGAAGCTCCCTGCAACCGTAGTCTCCCGCTGCCAGCGCTTTACCTTTGGCAAAGTTCCTGATGAAACCATGAAGAAACATTTATCGAAAATCGCAGGAGAAGAAGGAGTGTCGATCGATGACGATATCCTCACTGCCGTCGTACGCAAGGCACGCGGTGGCGCTCGTGATGCGGTAAGTATCCTTGATCAATTGATTGCTCTTGGCGAAACACATATTACCAAAGAAAATGCTGCATTTGTCATGCCAACTACGTCGAATGAAGCTCAGATCACTTTCCTTACTAATCTCGTCAATAAAAATACAGCGGGAACACTGGAGAATATCAAGACACTGAACGAGCAGGGCACCTATCCCTACATCTTCGCTGAGGAGCTGGTGCAACTCATCCGATTACTACTTATCACCTCGGTCGACCCCACACTTGCAAAAAAAGAAGCGTATTTACCAGATCAAGATTTCGCCACACTCGAGGGAATCTCAAAACAAATTTCCCGAGGAGATATTGTCCGCCTTATGGATCGCACACTTGCTCGCATGAATGAAATCAAATCTTCCCCACTTCCCTATCTACCACTTGAACTTCTCGCAGTTGAATGGACCACGGGAGGTGGTGTACAACCCCCGGTAATCAGTAGCTCACCTGCGCCACAACCACACAAGTCTGTTCCCACCCCAGCAACTCCCGAGCCTGAGACCAAAACATCTACCCCAAAACAAAGTGAACCTACTTCTTCTGTAATCCCGCCGAATGAGCTAGTAACTATTGGACCCACTACGGTAATTGAAGGCGTCAAAAATGAAGCGGAACAAGTCCAACAAGCAGCTCCGGAGAATGTAGACATGGCTTCAGTCACCAAAGCATGGAATGCACTCATTAAGGATATGGAAAAAAGCACCCCATCCCTTATTTTTATTCTCAAAAATGCCTCACTCAAATCCGTACGCCAGGGCATTCTCCCGGTCGACGTAGCCTACAGCTTTCACCAGGACAAACTGACTCAGACGGTAAACAAGAAAAAAATAGAAGACGGACTTGCAACACATCTCGGATTCCGGATCGCGCTTGAAGTGAGCGTGGACGCAAGCAAACAACCCAAAGATGCGGCAGCCGATCTCAATGACCTTGCCGCAGCATTTGGCGGGAGTGTGATTTAGTCAAACACTATTAATAAAAAAACGAGTGTATCCACTCGTTTTTTGTCTACAATTCTAGAGGATACCCTTGTTCCCTCCACAATCGCATCCCACCGGTCATATTGTATACCGACCCGAATCCTAGTATATCGAGCTGCGTAGCTGCGAGCATACTACGCCCACCCGACTGACACACGAGATATACGGTCTCATATTTTTTCAATTCTTCGGCACGTGCAGTGATATTACTCA
>CAYWFD010000084.1:0-3624 GCA_964457885.1 uncultured Gammaproteobacteria bacterium | reverse complement strand
CCTGCGGGACAGGGGTATCAGATTAATCAGGCATTTTTAGCTATTGGTACAGGGGGGTGGTTTGGACTTGGTCTCGGACATTCTCGTCAGAAGTTTCAGTATCTTCCGGAGGTGCATGCGGATAGTATTTTTGCGGTTGCTGCAGAAGAGTTAGGTTTTATTGCCATGTGTTTGTGTATTATTTTATACTTATTGTTAATTTATCGAGGATTTGGAATTGCGGAGAAAACGGGGGACGAATTTGGGAAATTATTGGTACTCGGTATCATGAGTTGGCTTGGGATACAGACATTTATGAATATTGGCGCCATGGTCGGTATCCTTCCTCTCACGGGGGTGCCTTTGCCATTTGTAAGTCATGGTGGAACTGCGCTTATGATCGGTATGGCCGCGCTTGGTATCGTGGTGAATGTAAGTAAGCAAAATTGAGTCGGAAGTCCATAAAGTCAAAAGTCGTAAATCAGACATGCAAGATTTTACAGACGTTCGCCTTTATAGACTTATGACCTTATAGATATCACCCATAGTATGAAAGTTTTATTTTCCGGCGGCGCCACTCTGGGGCCCGTAACACCACTCCTTGCAATCAGGGACGCACTTCAGGAAAAATATCCGGACGCTGCGTATGTGTGGATTGGGACAAAGCAGGGACCTGAGCAGGAGATCGTGTCACGGCAACATATTCCATATTATTCGATCCAGTCAGGAAAATTTAGACGGTATCTTTCTCCCTTGAATATTATTGATGTGTTTCGGGTTATTATTGGTTTTTTTCAAGCCTTCCGGATACTGTGGAAAGAATACCCTGATATTTGTATTTCGGCAGGAGGATTTGTGTCGGTACCGGTGCATATTGCGGCATGGTTTCTCGGAATTCCGACGTGGATACATCAGCAGGATGTGGGGGTGGGGTTTGCCAATAGGCTTATGGTGCCGTGTGCTCGGGTGATTACGACATCACTGAAAGAGCTTACAAACAAATTTCCAAAGCGTAAAACTATATGGCTCGGCAATCCTGTTCGAAGTGAAATTTTTGAAGGACACAAAAAACGCGCTCAAAAATTGTTTGGGTTATCAGGTAAATTACCAGTAGTACTTGCGTTAGGCGGGGGCACTGGTTCCCTCAAGGTAAACCAATTGATTGTAGAAGCGGTGCCGCATCTCAAAGGCCATGCAGAGCTTATTCACCTCTCTGGTCGTGAACGACCGCAAGAAATGGTAACTCGAACCAGTCAGCTATTCCCGTATTATCATCTCTATCAGTTTTTGGATGCGGAGATGAAAGATGCGTATGCGGTTGCTGATATTATTATTTGTCGTGGTGGTTTTGGAACACTTACTGAGGCTGCGGCGCTCAGAAAACCCTGTATTATCATTCCAAAACCGGGGCATCAGGTGGAAAATGTCCGTCTACTTGAGCGTAGAGGTGCTGCAATATTGGTAAACGAACTTACCTCAGACGGTCTCTATACCGCAAAAAAAATCCGTGAATTATTATCCGACGAAACAGTGAGAGATTCAGTTGCAGGACGTATGCATGAAATCCTGAAAGTTGCTCAAAAAGAGGAAATACAAAAAATTGTAGCGCAGTTGCTAGCATAAGCATGACGGTTATCAGCAGCTATGGTATACTATGCCCAGTAATGGCAAGGCTGCTCATAACTGCCTTGAGCAATCGTTAATATGCTAATTGTCAGGAGACATGCCAAGTCCACAGCTTACCAATAAAGGTCAGGCTCCAAAACCTCCACAAGATATCTGTATATTTGGACAGACTAATTTCCGCAATCAGATGCGGCGTTTTGGTATCAAAACCGATGACCGCAGACGGCACATGTATGTAATCGGTAAAACCGGAATGGGAAAGACGACAATCATGGAAAACATGGTACTCTCTGATATTTATGCAGGACACGGGGTGGGTCTGGTCGATCCGCACGGAGATTTTGCGGAAAAAATTATTGACCATATTCCGTCGTGGCGTCTGAATGATGTGGTATACCTCAACCCGGCTGATGTTGATAATCCTATTGGATTTAATATTTTGGAAGTGAAAAACGAAGAACAGGCACACCTGGTTGCTGGGGGACTTATGGGAACGTTCAAGAAGATTTGGCCGGATGTGTGGAGTTCAAGAATGGAATATATTTTAAACAATACCTTGTTAGCATTGCTTGACTATCCAGGATCAACCTTGCTGGGTATCAATCGTCTGCTGTCAGATAAAGAATATCGCAAGCGAGTAGTGCGGCAATTGAAAGATCCAGTAATCAAAGCTTTTTGGCGCGATGAATTCGCCAATTACGATGATCGGTATGCAAAAGAAGCAGTAGCTCCAATTCAGAATAAAATCGGGCAGTTTTTGTCAGCCTCAGTCATTCGCAACATGGTCGCGCAAGTAAAATCCACGATCAATGTGCGCGATCTTATGGATTCACGAAAAATTGTCATCATGAATTTGTCGAAAGGCCGGATCGGGGAAGACAATAGTCGCTTGCTTGGGGGTATGCTCATAACCAAATTGCAACTAGCAGCAATGGAACGTGTTGATACGCCTGAGCACGATCGTAAGGATTTTTTTCTGTATGTCGACGAGTTCCAGAACTTTGCCACTCCTTCGTTTGCCAATATTCTCTCCGAAGCACGCAAATACCGTCTAAGTTTGATTATGGCGCATCAATATGTAGCACAGCTTGATGAAGTTGTTGCTGATGCTGTATTCGGAAACGTGGGAACCATCGTCACGTTTCGTGTCGGTGGAGCGGACGCAGAAATGTTGGTCAAAGAATTCACACCGACATTTACCGAAGAAGATATCGTAAATCTCACGAAATACCAAATCATCTTGAAACTCATGATCGACGGGGTGGCTTCTCAGCCTTTCAGTGCCGCGACACTGCCGCCTTTGGCGAGTCCTACGGGATCTGCTGAAAAAGTAATCAGAGTGTCCCGGGAGCGGTACGGAAGAAAGCGAGAGTTGGTGGAAGAAAAAATCGCGCGCTGGAGTCAATCGAGTAATGATGAGGAGGATAAAGGGGAAGACTATGTCACTCCTGAGTTACCAGCCCCAAAGAATGAAATTAAGAAAATAGAAACCACTGGTGAGCATCTACTCCTGCCTAAACCGGAAAACAAAGATCAGAAAAATAAGTCACAAAACCAACGAAGGTTTGAAGAGCATCAAAAAAAGACTGAAGGAGTCAAGCAGGCGATAGTAGAAAAGACAATTTCATTAAAAGAATTGGCTCCGCGCCCCGAAGAAAAGAAACGCGAGACACATGCACCCTCTACACTAGCATCTCAGCAATTAGTTTCTTCAGGTTCAGGCGGTACGACACCGGTTGTTGAGAATAGTGGTGGTGAGGGTAAACGCAAGCGACGACGAAGACGCAAAAAGAAAAATGGGGGGGGAGAAGGGGAAAGTCGTGTACAGAATCAGCCAGGTGAACAACAGCCTAATCGTCCGTTTGCTACAGCGCTTGCCGATGTGAGTAAGTTCTTAGAACCGAAACCACAGCCAGAAAGACCGAGAGAACTGTCGCCGAAGATCGAATCTGTACCTCCAACTCCCGCCCCACCAAAACCCAATGTTGCTTCACACGATCGCGCTCCCAAGGATTTGCG
>CAYWFD010000083.1:0-3647 GCA_964457885.1 uncultured Gammaproteobacteria bacterium | reverse complement strand
CAGCATCCTGTGATAATCGAGCGCAATTTGGAAGCAGATACATATTATATGCGAAAAATAAAAGCGATGTCGTCAATTACAGGGTATGGTGCATTTTTGGTGAAGACGATGTTACCTCGAAAAATAGTTAGAAAAATCAAGAAATATTTTGGTACATGAAAAAGATTTTGGTAGTCAATACGGTATTAAGAGGGGGTGGAGCTGCAAAAATAGCGCAGGATATTTTTGGTGAAGGTAAAAAAATATTCGGAGATCAGATATGGTTTGCCTATGGCAGAGGGAAAAAGAGTGCCGAGGAGCAGACGTTTTATTTTGGAAATAAGATTGAATTATTTTTTCATATTTTTTTGGTACGTTTTTTCGGATTTGAAGGTTTTGGGTCTTTGTTTGCCACTCGAAAATTAATTAAGTTTATACAAAAAAATAAATTCACCACGGTGCATGTGCATAATCTCCATGGTTATTATCTGAATTTTTTTTATCTTTTGAATTGGTTGGATGAGCATAACATACCAGTAGTCTGGACGATTCACGATGAATGGCCATTTACCTGGTTACCAGCTCATAGCATGGGCTGCGCGCATTGTCAGGGAGGAGAGGGAGTATGCACCAATCACTATGGGTATCCGAAAAATTACGTTCCGATCGGTAGACAAAAGATGATACGGTTGAAACGTGGATTGTTTAGACACAAAAATATAACGTTTGTGTCTCCTGCTGAATGGCTTCGGGATAAGGTGAAGGAAAAGAATCCGAATGCGTCTGTTAGAGTAGTTCATCATGGAATTGACCTGGACACCTTCAAGCCTATGGACAAGCTCTCGCTGAGAGAAAAATACAGTGTACCAAAAGATAAAATAGTAGTATTATTTTCTGCGGCGAATTTGAAAGATAAGAACAAAGGTGTCGAATATGTGGTGAATGTTGTTGAGGCGATGAAGGAAAAAGGGTACATATTCATATCGATCGGCGAAGGTGCAGTCCGCGCGAATGTGACCAGTTTTGGGAAAATAGACGATCAACATCAGATGGCCGAACTATATGCATTGTCAGATGTGTACTTCTTATCGTCTTTGGCAGAATCAGTATCGCTCACTATGATGGAAGCGCTAGCGTCGGGTGTGCCCGTTGTGGCGTTTACTATGCCTGCAACGCAGGTACTCAAAGAAAACCAGTGTGGATTTTTGATTCCAGACAAAAACAATGATGCAATTAGTGAAACATTGGAAGTGGTGACCAAAGACAACGAACAGTACATGCAGATGTCTCTCAATGGACGAAAGGTGGCTCTGGCACGTGCAGATCGACGGCACATGCTGTCTGCATATAGTGATCTCTACCAAACCATATGAAAATTTCCATTATCACGGTGTGTTTCAATAGTAAAAATACCATCGAAGATACGATCAAAAGTGTACTCACTCAAACCTATAAGGAAATCGAGTACATTATTGTTGACGGCGGTTCGACTGACGGCACGCGTGAAATTCTTGAACGGTATAAGAATAAGATAGCGAAAATTGTGAGTGAGCCAGACAGAGGAATGTACGATGCGATGAATAAAGGTATAGGTTATGCAACGGGTGAGGTGGTGGGAATTCTCAATTCAGATGATTTTTATACAAATACCACCGTATTACAAAAAGTGATTGAGTGTTTCGAAAATGAGTGTATTGATGCGTGTTATGGAGACTTGCAGTATGTAGATCGGGATAATACCTTTAAAAAAGTTCGATTTTGGCGTGCGGGGACTTATAAGAAAGAAAAAGTGGCATCAGGGTGGATCATGCCTCATCCGACATTTTTTGTGAAACGAGATATCTATATGAAATATGGAGTATTTAATACGGATTTCAAAATAGCAGGAGATTATGAGCTTATGTTGCGTTTTTTGAATAAAACTATTACCATGACGTATGTTAAAGAGACATGGGTATCCATGCGTGAAGGAGGTACAAGTGCCAGGAATTTCAAACAGAGAATAAGAGGCTGGAAAGAATTGCACAAAGCATGGAAAGTCAATAATATGAATGTACCTATTTTTTTTATCCTCCGGAGAATAATTTCCAAGATTAAGCAGTATAGTATATGAAAACCATCCTCGTAACCGGCGCTGCCGGTTTTATCGGCTCCCATCTCGTCGACCGGTTATTGCGTGAAGGAGATCGTGTGGTAGGCATTGATAATTTCCTTACCGGATCGAAACAGAATATCAGGGCCACCCTGAAACACCCGAATTTTACCTTTATTAAACAGGATATTATTGATCCTATTTCAGTACGGGGTACGATTGATGAAATATATAATCTCGCATGTCCAGCGTCCCCGGAAAAATATCAGGCAGACTCGATACATACAATACAGACGAGTACGATTGGGGTTATGAATATGCTTGAGCTTGCGCGCAAGAAGAAGGCAAAAATCCTGCAGGCGTCCACCTCAGAAGTATATGGAGATCCAGAGATACACCCGCAGGTGGAATCGTATAAAGGGAATGTGAACCCGATTGGGCCGCGGGCGTGCTATGATGAGGGAAAACGTATCGCTGAAACGCTATTTTTTGAATACCGACGAGTACATAAGGTACAGGTCAAGGTGGTACGCATCTTCAATACATACGGCCCGCGTATGGCGTATGATGATGGACGGGTGGTGTCTAATTTTATTTGGGCAGCGCTTCATGGTAAACCGATTACAATATATGGTGACGGATCGCAGACGCGGAGTTTTTGTTATGTTGATGATTTGGTTGAAGGACTGATACGCATGATGGCGAGCGGCGCCTCGGTCGAGGGACCGATTAATTTGGGGAATCCGGACGAATTTACGATTGCAGAATTAGCGGAAAAGGTTCAGGTAATGATCGGTGGGAAAAGTAATATAGTCTATAAGAAACTGCCTGAGGATGATCCGAAATTACGCCAACCGGATATTACTCGTGCGGAGAAAAAATTACGGTGGTCTCCCAAAGTAACATTGGATGAAGGACTCCGAAGAACGGTTGATTATTTTAAAACACAGGTATGAACATACTCTATATCGGATCAGGATTTGTGGGTGCGTGTTCTGCGGCTGTTTCAGCGGACAGTGGGCATCGGGTAGTGGTATATGACGTCGATCACATAAAAATAAACAAATTACGTACGGATGATCGTGATGAGATCAAATCGTGTCTGTTTGAAGAAGGACTTCCGGATTTGATTATTCGCAATCGTGAACGAATCGAATTTACGACCGACTATACAAAAGTGGAATCATTTCTAGACAGTGTCGACGCTGTCTTCATGTGTCTACCTACGCCCGAAATCGGAGAGACCGGAGAAAGTGATTTGTCATACTATATTTCTGCTGCCGAGAAGTTGGCAGATTCGCTCTCGAAACGAAATGACGGGGCTCAAACCAAGTACGTGGTAATCGTGAACAAAAGCACAGTACCGATCGCAATGATTGATCACACGAAAGAGATTATGGATGCTCATGGAGTTGTCGCATATGGTGTTGTTTCAAATCCTGAGTTTTTGGTCGAAGGAAAAGCAATTCAGGGATCGTTGCATCCCGATCGGGTCGTGGTCGGAGCTCGAAATGAGACTGATTTCGAAGTAATGCGAAATGTATACCGCAGATTTTATGATTCGTCTGCAATCAAA
>CAYWFD010000082.1:0-3766 GCA_964457885.1 uncultured Gammaproteobacteria bacterium | reverse complement strand
AAATATGGATTTATCAAAAGTAATAATTGAAACTGAGCGGTTGAAACTGGTGCCCATAACACCACAGTATCGTGAGGAAATTTTTCAGGAATTTACCTTGGACATTACACGATTTATGTTTCCCAAGTCTCCAGATAAGATTGAGGAAACTGATGAGTTTATTAGAACTTCGGAGCAAGAATTAAGGGATGGTAAAACGTTGCAAATTGTAGTTTTAAAAAAAGAAAATAATGAGTTTCTTGGTTGTGGTGGTCTGAATAATGTGAATACAAAAACTCCTGAACCCGGTATATGGATTAAAAAGAGTGCGCACGGTAATGGATATGGAAAAGAAGCGGTGACTGGGTTAAAAAAATGGGCAGATGAAAATTTGGAATATGAATACCTCAGATATCCCGTAGATAAAAGAAATATTGCAAGTAGACACATACCAGAGTCATTAGGTGGGGTTATTATAAAAGAGTATATGAGCACTGGTATGGGAGGACAAGAACTTGATGAAGTGGAATATTACATTTATAAAACTAATTAACTAATATATATGGCAAAAATTCTAGGAATTGATTTGGGAACTACCAATAGCTGTGTCTCAATTATCGAAGGTGGACAGCCAAAGGTACTCGAAAACAAAGAAGGAAATCGTACTACTCCATCTGTAGTTGCAAAGACTAAGAGTGGAGAAATTCTCGTAGGGCAGCTTGCGAAGCGTCAGGCCGTGACCAATCCGACCAATACCATTTTTTCGGTAAAACGATTGATCGGACGACGTCCGAATGATAGTGAGGTTGAGGTGACCAAGAAGCATGTACCTTATGTGATTGTACCTGATGGAGAAAAAGTAAAGGTAAAAATGGGTGATGAAAATCATACGCCACAGGAAGTGTCTGCAATGATTCTTCGTAAATTGAAGACTGATGCAGAAGAAAAATTGGGAGAAAAAATTGAAGAAGCAGTTATTACCGTGCCTGCGTATTTTGACGATTCTCAGAGACAGGCGACCAAAGATGCGGGTGAAATCGCTGGATTGAAGGTGCGTCGTATTATCAATGAACCTACCGCAGCAGCATTCGCATACGGATTTGATAAGTCAAAAGATCAGAAAATCGCGGTATACGACCTCGGTGGAGGAACGTTTGATATTTCGATTCTTGAAATTTCTCATGACCATGAAGATGGAAATTCTACGGTCGAAGTAAAATCAACCAATGGTGACACTCATCTTGGTGGAGACGATTTTGATCAGCGTATTATTCAGTGGATTCTTGAGGAATTCAAGAAGACGGAAGGGATCGACCTCTCCAAAGATCCGCTTGCATTGCAACGTATCAAGGATGCTGCGGAGAAAGCAAAGAAAGAACTTTCGAGTACTGCAGAGACTGAAATCAATGAGCCCTTTATTACTGCTGGGGCAGAAGGTCCAAAACATTTGAATTTGAAACTTTCACGAGCGAAACTCGAGGAACTGGTGATGGATTTGGTAGAAAAAACCATGATTCCGGTACAGAAAGCGATTGATGATTCTGGTATCAAAAAAGGAGATATTCAGGAAGTTATCCTGGTCGGAGGTATGACTCGTATGCCACTGGTTATCAAAAAAGTGGAAGAATTTTTTGGTAAGAAACCAAATGCGAGTGTAAATCCAGATGAAGTAGTCGCCGTAGGCGCTGCGATCCAGGCAGGACAGCTCCAAGGGGATCTGGGTAAAGACATCTTGCTTCTCGATGTAATTCCTTTGTCATTTGGTCTTGAGACGATGGGCAGTGTGATGACTAAGCTTATTGAAAAAAACACTACCATTCCTACGAGTAAATCACAAGTGTTTTCCACTGCAGCTGATAATCAGCCAAGTGTAGAAATCAATGTATTGCAGGGTGAACGTGAAATGGCGGCTGACAATAAATCTCTCGGACGATTTATTCTTGATGGAATTCCGCCTGCTCCTCGCGGAGTCCCACAGGTCGAAGTTACTTTTGACATCGACGCGAATGGTATTCTCAGTGTCAAAGCTAAGGATAAAGCAACGGGTAAAGAACAATCAATCAGAATTGAAGCGTCTTCTGGGCTTTCAAAAGAAGAAATTGAAAAGATGAAGAAGGATGCGGAAATGCATGCAGCAGACGACAAGAAAAAGCGTGAGTTGATCGATGTGCGCAATACTGCAGACACGATGGTCTATACCACTGAAAAAATGATGAAAGAAGTGGATGAGAAGAAGATCTCAATCACTGATGAAGAGAAACAAAAAGTTACCGACACGTTGGCAAAAGTAAAAGAAGTCAAAGATACTGATGATGTGGAAGCGATCAAGAAGGCTGCTGATGAATTGTCTACTGCAGCACAAGCAGTGGGGGCAAAGATGTATCAGGCGGAGCAGTCCAAAGCAGGCGAGCAAAAAACTACTGAGACTAAACCAGAAGACAAAAAAGACGAAGGTCCAATCGAAGGAGAAGTGGTGAATGATACAAAATAATGATAGACTGTACTAGCTAGGGACAAACCCTGGCTAGTTGTTTCTCTACATATGTCTTCAAAAGATTATTACAAAATATTGGGAGTGGAGAAGGGTGCGAGTGCTGAGGAAATCAAAAAAGCATTTCGTAAGCTCGCACATAAATATCATCCAGACAAACAAGGTGGGGATGAGGCGAAGTTCAAAGAAGTGAACGAAGCTTTTCAGGTACTTGGAGACGAAACCAGGCGGAAACAGTACGACCAATTCGGTGCTGATTTCAATCAGCAGGGTGGGTTTGGTGGTGGTATGAGCTGGGAAGATTTCATGCGTGCTACTCGTGGGCAGGGAGCGGGAAATGGTGGATTCAGCGGAAACTTCGGCGGATTTGATTTCGGAGACATTTTTGGCGACATGTTTGGTATGGGAGGGAATCGAGGAGGTCGACAGCGTCGCGGGAATGATATACAGGTAGATATCGAGCTCGAGTTCAGGGAGGCTGCATTTGGAGTAGAGCGTGAGATTAAGTTGACCAAGAATAATGCGTGCGATGTGTGTCAAGGATCTGGTGCTGAGCCGGGTAGCACATTGAATGACTGTGGTGAGTGTAAGGGGGCAGGACAGGTGCGCCGGGTCCAGCAGACCATTCTCGGTGCAATGCAGACCGTAGTAACGTGTCCGAGGTGTAGTGGTGCGGGGAAATTTCCTGAAAAAAAATGTAAACATTGTGGAGGAGACGGAATCGTACGTTCTGAATCAAAATATACCGTAAAAATTCCGGCTGGAATTTCTTCTGGTGAAGCAGTGCGATTGAGTGGAAAAGGTGAAAGTGCTGGAGCAGGTGCACAAGCAGGAGATCTCTATGTGCGAGTACATGTACGCGATCACCAGGGCTGGGAACGAGATCAGTATGATGTGCATAGTGAAATCACGATCACGTACCCTCAGGCAGTACTTGGTGACACGGTACCTGTTGAGACGCTTGATGGCGAGAAGAAGATTGCGGTTCCCGAGGGTGTGCAGCCAGGGCAAGTGATTCGTCTCAAAGGTCTTGGTATCACGAGACTTCATGGATCAGGAAGAGGGGATCACTATGTGCATGTGAAGCTTGATGTTCCAAAGAAAATTTCCAAATCGGCGAAGAAATTGATCGAAGAGCTTGGAAGAGAGTTGTAATAAAAATCCTCCCTTTATCGGGAGGATTTTTATTATCGCTGATTGATTGCATTGACGACAGGATCGATATTCAGCATGCCGTAGCTGAATACGTGTTGTTCACCGGTATCGAGTGTGAGAATTGCTTTTTTTGAAAAGAAA
>CAYWFD010000081.1:0-3914 GCA_964457885.1 uncultured Gammaproteobacteria bacterium | reverse complement strand
ATGGCGGAGCATTCAATGGTAGTGCTGCGTTGACCTTCAATTCGTCGACGAATGTACTGTATTCAAGCAATGCCAATATCACGAGTCTTGTGTTCGGTACGGCAACGGGCGGTTCACTGGTTTCTCCTTCTACGACCATCGGTATCTTGACGGTTACCTCGACCCTTAACTTACCACTTAATTCAGTGTCTGACGCGTTTGTGGTCAATGGTCTTACGATTGATGGAGGAACTATCAATAACACGTCGATCGGAGCTTCGTCACCATCAACTGGAGTATTTACCAATGCGACTTCAACGAATTTATTTGTAACTACTCTTGGGTTTGGGGTAGCAACTGGAGAAAGTATTACCTCAACTAATGGATATTTCACGAATCTTGGAGCTCTGAACTTCAACCCAACAAATATTGTCGCAGCCAATGTCACCACGACGAATCTTAATGTGTCTTCATTCACGTTTGGCACTGCAAATGGATCGAGTATTACGTCGACCAATAGTTTCTTCACGAATGCAGGTATCACCAATTTAACACTTGGAAATTCTGTCTCCCTAAACGGAGACACCATTACCGACTTCACGGGCGAGGGACTTACGCTTGACGGTGGTTCACTTGAACTTGCAGCAAATTATCTTGATGGCTCAGTATTTGATGACCGCTTCCTAACTCTTGCTGCATGGAACGCAACTACTACTGATGCACTCGATGAGGGTTTGACTAATCTGTATTTCACCCAAGCCCGCGCTCGCTCATCTATCACCTCAACAGTTCCAGGATTGACTTACACCTCTTCAACTGGTGTTCTTGCTCTTAGTGGTTCGTATGTCATCCCACTTACGGCGTCTACGACGCAATGGGATTTGGCATATAGTTGGGGAGATCATGCATTGGCTGGATATATTACCAGTACTGCTGCTGAGACTGATCCGATCTGGATGGCCGCGTCTTCAAGCTATCTTACTCTTGCTGCGTGGAATGCTACTACGACTGATGCACTTGATGAGGGTCTCACTAATTTGTATTTCACTAACGCTCGTGCGCGATCATCGATCTCTTCAACGGTTCCGGGACTTGTCTTCACCACTTCGACTGGTATCCTCTCGCTGGATAGCAATTATATTATCCCGCTCACCGCTTCGACCACTCAATGGAATTTGGCATATAGCTGGGGGAATCATGCGGATGCAGGATATCTCACGACCACGAGCCCTGAGTCTGATCCGATATGGATGGTAGCTTCTTCAAGTTATTTAACTCTTGCCGCTTGGAATGCTACCACTACCGATGCACTGGATGAGGGGCTGACTAATCTCTATTTCTCGCAAGCTCGTGCTCGTTCGTCCATTACTTCAACGGTCCCTGGCCTCACCTATACTTCTTCGACCGGTGTTCTCGCTCTCGACGGAGCATATGTTATTCCACTCACTGCTTCCACTACGCAGTGGAATTTGGCATACAGCTGGGGAGATCATGCGCTGGCAGGATACTTAACCTCATTTACCGAAACTGACCCGATTTGGATGGCGGCATCTTCTTCATATCTAACGCTCGCCGCATGGAATGCTACCACCACTGATGCACTTGACGAAGGGTTAACGAATCTGTATTTCACTCAATCCCGTGCTCGCAACAGTATCTCTGAAACCGTGAATGGTCTGACATATTCAACCTCAACGGGTATTCTCTCGCTTGATAACAATTACATTATCCCGCTCACTGCCTCAACCACGAACTGGGACCTTGCCTATAGTTGGGGTAACCATGCACTAGCCGGCTATCTCACGACGACGAGTCCGGAGTCTGACCCAATCTGGATGGCGGCTTCTTCAAGTTATTTAACTCTTGCCGCTTGGAATGCCACTACAACCGACGCACTTGATGAAGGTTTAACTAACCTTTACTTTACTACAGCCCGGGCACGTGAGAGTTTCTCTGAAACGGTGAACGGACTATCGTATGCTACTTCCACTGGCGTTCTCTCACTTGATGGTTCATATATTATTCCCTTGACCGCATCCACCACTCAATGGGATTTGGCATATAGTTGGGGCAACCATGCATTGGCTGGATACATTACGAGCACTCCTGCTGAGACTGATCCAATCTGGATGGCTGCAAGCTCTTCTTACTTGCGACTCGATGGGGGAGTCATGACCGGAGCGCTTACGAATCCTTCGTCGACGATTGGAATTTTGACGGTTACGTCGACGATCAATCTCCCGACGAACAGTATTAGTGATGCGTTTGTGGTTAATACGCTTACGATTGATGGAGGATCGATCAATAACACGCCAATTGGTGCAAGTGGTCCGTCAACTGGTGTATTTACTAACGCAACTTCTACTAATTTGATCGCTACGTCATTTGGATTTACGAATGCGATCGGAGAAAACATTACCTCGACTAATGGATACTTCACCACTCTTGGAGCTGCAAACTTCAATCCGACGAATATTCTTGCGGTGAGTGTTACAACAACAAATCTTGCGATATCAGGTCTCACTCAGGGTTCAGTTCCATTTATTGGTGCTAATGGTATCTTGAGTCAAGATAACGCAAATCTTTACTGGAATGATACTACTAATCAATTAGGAGTGCGTACCAGTACCTTCATTAATTCCAGTGTTGCGCTTGAAGTCAATGGACAGTCGGAATTCAGAAACCATGCAATGTTCGGTCGCGATTTGAATGATGCGGGTTGGCAGAATGCAGCATCGATTTGGGCGTTTGGTGGATCACGACCTTTTTTGGCAAAAAATAATACGACAGGGAAGATTGGAATCTTGGCTGAAGGGGGAACACAGGGATTGCAATTGGGTACTTCTGGACGATCAGTTTTGTTTGATGGACGATCGATCGGTGGTACGAGTCAGTTTGATATTGTATCGGGATATGGCGCTGCCCATATAGACGGTATCGCCACATATAATAGTTCAACCCTTAAGTGGAGTGCAATTCGGTATAATTATCTTGATACTGCGAGTGCATCTACGAGTCTTCTTCTTGATTTGCAGCGCAATAATGTGCCGCAGTTTGTGGTACGAAAAGATGGAAACGTAGGTCTTGGCGGAGAGACCAATCCGCTTGCGGTGGTGCATTTTGCTGCATCGACCACTGCGGCAGGGGGACTTCTTTTCGGTTCTGACACCAACTTGTATCGAAGTGCTACTGACACGCTTCAGACTGATGATTCGTTGGTTATTGGTGGCAATGCCACCAGTACCAATTTCTTTGCGAGCGGTCTTGCGTTTACGACCGCGAGCGGTACTGCAATCACTACTACGAACGCATTCTTCAGCAATCTTCAGGCGACGAATGCGACTTCAACCAACTTGTTTGCGACATCGAGCAACTTAATTAATGCCACTTCGACCAATCTCTTTGCAACTCTACTTCGCTTTACCAATGCAACTGGTACCAGCATTACTTCGACCAACATGTTCGCAACCTGGCTTCACTTTACCAATGCGAGCGGCACTAGTGCTACCTCAACCAATCTCTTTGCGTCAGCACTTAGATTTAATACCGCGATAGGAACTACGTCAACTCTTGGAAACCTTAATGTACCTATCACTATCCAGCCATTGGTTAACGCCGGGGTGACGTATGGGTCATGGATAAACTTTTCAACTACCTCTGCATCAGGTCTCGGTTCTGGAGGCCCAGGAAATAATGCATGGATCGCTTATACCGGAGCGAACAGTAATTGGCTATCAGACTCCTTAGCAGGAGATGTTGTCTATAGAAATACTGCGGGAAGATTGCTCTTTGGTACTACTGCTGATGCTCCTGCCGGGATGACTCTTGCGAATAATAGGCTTGGTATCGGTACTACTACTCCTCAGACGATACTCAGTCTTACTGCCTCGACTACTCGCTCTGGAGGTATCAGTTTTGGTAATGATGCATTCTTG
>CAYWFD010000080.1:0-4122 GCA_964457885.1 uncultured Gammaproteobacteria bacterium | reverse complement strand
GGAGAACCGATGTACGGAGACGGACAATTGACCAATGTCCATGAATTTTTCTTCATAGCCGAGCTTATCCGAGAAAAAATATTCTCAGTGTTTGACAAAGAAGTCCCTTATTCCATGACTGTCGAGGTCGACAATCTGGAAGAAAAACCAGACATTTTCGTTATCTCTGCTCGAATCCTCACTGACCAGGAACGGTACAAGCGTCTAATAATCGGTACGGGCGGCAAAAAAATCAAAGAAGTGGGACAAATGGCCCGCCGAGAGTTGGAACAAGCACTCAATAAAAAAGTCTATCTGGAACTCGAAGTCGAAGTGGATGCCCACTGGGTAGAAAGATTATAAAAAACCCTGCGCCAGAACGGTGCAGGGTTTTTTTATTTCAACAAATTATAGAACATTACTTTTTCAAAACTTCACGGACAAGCTCAATATCACTCCCAATCTTTGCTATCAACTCTTCTAGAGTATCGTATCGCTCAATCTCACTTACTTTCTGCACCACCTCAAGCTCAAGCGCAACACCGTAGAGTGATTCTCCGGGATAATCAAGTAGATGCGCTTCGACCCGGTCACGCGATTCAGGAATAAAAACTCCCGCCATATACTTCTTCTTCCCTACATGTGCCCAACCTGCAAAAATTCCAGAAGTCACATGGAGCTTTTTTTTCTTGATGTCGATATTTGCTGTAGGATACCCCAATAGACGCCCCCGTTTCTCTCCATGGACCACAATTCCCGTTATGTGTAGCATATACTCAGATACTATCCTCCCGGATTAATCTGCACATTACTTTGAAAGCAATTCAAGTGCACGTTCCAACCCTTTATCGATAAAATCATTGGGTGTAGTCCCTTCGGTTCCTTCTTTTTGTACAAACATTTCCTCAATCACTTCATCCGGTTCAATACCAACCTTATTAATATGTCGTTCTTTTGGAGTGAGCCATTCGGCAATCGTGAGTTTGAGCGCCGATCCATCGGGGAAATATTCAAAATCCTGAACCGAGCCTTTGCCAAATGTCTTCGCACCAATAAGTTTCGCTGCACCATAATCCTGAAGTGCCCCCGAAACGATTTCAGATCCCGACGCTGTACCGCCGTCTACCAAGACCACGGTCGGGATACCGACAAATCGATGTTTGCTTCCGTCGGCAGTATACTGATCCTGTGATCCGTCATGCATTTTTTCATATACGATAACTCCAGACGACACCCACTCACTTGCAACTTTTACCGAGGTGTCGAGATATCCTCCCGGGTTACTCCGGAGATCAAGAATGATCCCTGCAGGTTTTTTCGTCTGAATTTCCTTTGCCGCTTTATCAAATTCATTCCAGGTAGTGTCATTGAAATAACTGATGCGGAGATACGCAATATTCTTCTCTTTCATGCTCCAGTCCACAGTAGGGACAGTAATGACATCACGGACAATAGTAATTTCTCGCGGTGACGAAGATTTTTCCGAAAGTACGGTAAGCTTGACCGGAGTTCCTTTCTCTCCTCGGATTAGGGTTACAACCTCATCAACTGACTTTCCACTGACATCATTTCCGTCAACCAAAAGAATCACGTCCCCTGCCCTAAGACCCGCCCGCTCAGCAGGAGATTTTGCCAGTGGAGCGATAACGGTAATCGCGCCATTCTTGAGCCCAATTTCGGCTCCGATTCCAAAAAATTCGCCGGATAAATCACGCTTAAACTCTTCTGCTTTCACCGGAGGCATATAAACTGAATACGGATCATTGAGTGCGCCGACCATACCAACCATCGACCCATAAAACAGATCGACATCACTTACTGGTTTGTGAACATACTTCTCCTGAACCTTTTTCCATACGGTCCAGAACTGTTCAAACGAAATCGTACTTTCACCTGGTTCCGAAAAAAGGTTGCTTACGGCAGAAGCAGCAAATACCTTATCGCCCCGAAGTAGTGCCCGCATGCCATAGGAAGTTCCGGTAAATACTCCTGAGACAAACACACCGACGATGAGAATGGCCGTGACAAATCCGCGCACAAAACGTTTCTTTGATTGGTTTTCTTCCATATTGATATAAAATGATAGGTTACCGCCCTCCCGTAAAAAAATTTACTCCACACGCGTAATATCAGCGCCAATTCCACGCAATCTTCCTTCCAAATCTTCGTATCCTCGCTCAATCACATATACATCACGTAATTTCGACGTACCAGACGCTGCAAGCATTCCAATCAGTAATGCCATTGCGGGACGAATACCATCAGGCGCAATGAGCTCACGTCCAGTAAGCTGAGTCACCCCTTCTACAAACACACGATGCGGATCAAGCAAAGTTACTTTTCCGCCAATTTTTTGAAATTCGAGATAATACACGCTTCGATTTTCCCACATCCAATCATGGATAAGAGTTCGCCCAGCAGCCTGAGTCGCAATAGGTACAAAAAATGGCACATTATCAATATTGATTCCTGGAAATGGTAGCCCGTGAATTTTGTCAGGCAATGCAATTAATTCCGAGGGAGTAATGGTGATATCAACAATTCTGAATTTGCCATTTTCAGACAGTCGTTCATGATTCACAGTATATTTCTGCCCCATCATTTTGAGCTTTTCAAGTTCTAATTCAAGAAAATCAATGGGGCAATTGGTAATAGTAAGAGTCGAATGGGTAGTAATTGCAAGCGCGACGAATGCAAACGCATCAATCGGATCGGGCATCACGTGATACTCAGTATTAGTCTTCAATTTTTTAATCCCATCAATAATAAGAGTCTGCGTTCCGATTCCCTGGATCGAAACGCCTGCGGCTACGAGAAAATGGCACAAATCCTGTACCATGTAATTCGCGGAACAAAACTTAATAATCGTCCGCCCCTCCGCACGTGCGGCAGCCATAATAGCATTTTCAGTCGGCGTGTCACCTGCTTCGTACATGACCACCTCAGCTGCCTTAATTTTTTTATTTTTCACTTCATATCGGTCTTCAGTCGTTTTGATATCGACACCGAATTTCTGCAAAGCATACAAATGAGGACGCACCGTGCGTTCGCCGAGTTTACAGCCCCCTGATCGATAAAGTCGATAGACTGAGACTCGTGATGCAAGTGAGCCAAGTAATAGCAAAGATGAACGAATTTTCATTGATGCCACTTTATTGATTTTTTCAAGCGTGAGTTTTTTTCCGCTATCGACGACAAGTGTATGATCATCAGCCCAAGTACAGGACACATTAATGCTCTCAAGTATTTCAATAAAACGATATACCTCCTCAATCCGGGGCATATTGCGAAACGTAGTCTTCCCTTCGACCATAACTGATGCTGAAAGAAGACCTAATGCTGAATTTTTAGCACTACGAACTGCAATAGTTCCTCTCAATTTTTTCCCACCACCGATAACATACGTTGCCATACATGCAATTGAATTTTTATGAAATCTCACCTATAATACTACCAAATAATGCTATATTGTGCAATCTATGACTGACAGAACAAAAATGCATACAATCGGACATATACTGACCCGCCCCATACGGCGCGCCCTCATGTTTTCCCTCTGGATCGCTTTTTTTATCATGACCCCGACAATTATTCTCTATACCGCAGGTTATCGATATGATTTCAAAACCAGTCAGATCAAACAAACAGGTGTATTAAGTGTTGATATTCTACCAAGAGACGCTACAGTCACCCTGAATAACATCGTCATTGAAAAACAGATACCGATCCGCCTACCCAATCGTGCTCCAGGGACCTATATCCTCAAAATGGAACGTGCAGGATACAAATCATGGGAACGAGATATTGTAATTACCAGCAACAATACGACCTACATCAAAGATATCACCCTCATCAAAGATGCATTACCCATACGTGAAATTGAAGGGAGTGATGAAATTATCCGCGTAGAAGGATATGCGGATACGATCCTGATTCTAAAAAAAATCAATGGGCTCTATGAACTGCACCTACACAATATGATAACCAATGCAGACACATTGATCTATCGCACGCTTTCACCAAAAGAGCCAGAGGTGGTAGTTTCACCATACACTGCTTCGGCATACAGCAGGATTGTTGGGGAAAAGACAGATACCCTCTATATGATTTCACTGGTCAATCCCGAAAATCCGTTTGTGACCG
>CAYWFD010000079.1:3663-4381 GCA_964457885.1 uncultured Gammaproteobacteria bacterium | reverse complement strand
GCCCTGTACTCACACGAGTACAGGGCTTCTTCATTTTTAGAAAATAAAAAATCGCCGAAAAGCGATTTTTTATTGTAGCGCTACGGGGAATCGAACCCCGGTTACCAGGATGAAAACCTGATGTCCTAACCACTAGACGATAGCGCCATAACTTGGTAGCAAAAAGTATAGTAAAAAAGATCAATCTTGTCAATATTATCCCTATAAAAAGCAAATCGGGTATGTGTATATACAAACACACATACCCGAACATCATAGGCCCGTCACACGTCCTCGGGGTCGTCGCCCATTTCTTTGGGCGGCAGACTCCGAGCGGCACGATCCGCTACCTCCAGGATTCCCTGAGAGCCAGTGTAGACCCCGAACACACCGAGAAGCAGAAACACGGTACACACGATCCTCGCGACCACCCCCTCAGTAAAGATGAAACCCGCGATCGATGACAGCAAAAACACTGCAGCGATCAGAAAAAAAGAGAACGACTTGAAGAATTTCAACCTACTCCCTCCTGACCTCGGTAATGAGGACAAAAAAATATAGCATAAAAAAGCCCAACTGTCAATACACACCATATTGATTTTAAGCTCTCTGCCTGCTACACTACGCAAACAATTCAAATAAACTACCCACTATTCCACAATACACTTTGAACTATTCGTATGAAAATCCTCGGCATCGAATCCTCCTGCGATGACACCTCAGTTGCACTGATAGAAAT
>CAYWFD010000079.1:0-3653 GCA_964457885.1 uncultured Gammaproteobacteria bacterium | reverse complement strand
AGAAAAAACCGCAAGTCAGATTGACATACACGCAAAATACGGCGGAGTGATTCCTGAAATCGCGGGACGCAAACATGCCGAATACATTATTCCCGTAATTGAAGAGGTTTTAAAAAACCAGGATAAACCAGACGCGATTGCGGTAACCTACGGACCAGGTCTCATTACCGGACTTCTCGTCGGTGTAGAGGCCGCCAAAACCCTCTCCTATATCTGGAACATCCCTATAATTCCCGTTAACCACATCGAAGGACATTTTTATTCTCCTGAAATTTCACAGACTGAAACAAATAGAAAACCAATCGAGTATCCTGCGCTGGCACTTATCGTGAGTGGCGGACACACCGAACTCGCAATATCAAAAAAAGAAGGAAAATATGAAAAAATCGGAGGAACCAGGGACGACGCAGTCGGAGAATGTTTTGACAAAGTCGCAAAACTACTCGGCATTCCCTACCCTGGTGGCCCAAAAATTTCCAAGCTTGCTGAAACAGGAAAAGCAAAGATTGAATTTCCCCGCCCGATGGAACACTCGCAGAATTTCGATATGAGTTTTTCCGGACTCAAAACTGCAGTACTCTATTGGCTGAACGATCACCCAATCACCGTAAAAAAATCAAAATTTGAAAATAACGAAGGAATCTACACGATCGAAGATGTGTGTGCCAGTGTAGAGACAGCAATTACCGATGTATTGCTGTCAAAGACAACCACTGCACTCAAAAAATACAATCCTAGAACATTCATTCTCGCCGGAGGCGTGTCGGCAAATAAAAAACTTCGTACCACACTACATACACTATCTCATGAACTCGGAATCGAATTTCGACTACCTGAGCTGCCATATACAACTGATAATGCAACCATGATCGCCGTAGCAGGATATCATCGTTTTGTCGCAGACAAAACTGTTGACTGGCGCAATGTTGTTGCGGATCCTCAGGCATCAATATATACATAAATAATAGAACACGCATCTGACGGAAAACAGATTAAAATTCCACACTAATTCCGTCAAATTCTGTTCAATCCGTGTTCTATTACAAAACCCGGACAGTACCCGCTCCGCACACCACCTCGACTTCAGCAATAAATTCAGCCGTCGGTTCGACTTTCTGCGAGGCTTTCATGGTGCCACCTCCAACCGAAAACATGACTTCATAATCTCCCGGGTATTTCTGAAGAATCTGTTTAATATTTTCTGCACACGTTATCAGTAATTCTTTTTCTGCACTAATAACTACCTGCTGCACACTCTGTTGCGGCTCTTCGTGTGATTGGCGTACCACATCCTGCCCTGAAGCTATCGCAAGGAATCGCCCCACTTCTCGCGCATTTTCTTTGGTAAGCACGTATGCTTTTTCTACAAAAATTTTATTTTCTCCATCTTCTTTGGGAGTTTTACCCACCACACACACAATATTCCCTTCTTTCCAGACGTCCTTTGTCGTCTCATACGTTTTAGGGAAGACCAATAGTTCCATCATACTTGTCGTATCTTCAATCGACACAAACATCATGATCGATCCTTTCTTGGTAATCATTTTCTTCAGTGTAGCCACTACTCCACCCGCCACTACCCACGTATCGCGGGCCATAGATTCCACTTCAGCAAGATAGGTAAGTTTTCCTTTCATCTGCGCTTCATAGTACGCAAACGGATGACTTGAAAGATAGACGCCAAGCAAATTCTTTTCCCATTTCAATTTTTGTTCAAGCGAAGCATCCGGTGAAGGTTTCAATGTAACTTTGGAATCAAGGGCAAAGTTTGTTCCAGAAAAAAGTGAATTTTGATTTGTCGTTTTCTTTTCACGATGCTGGCGCAAATACCCAAGGATATTTTCAGTATTTGCCAAAAGCGATCCTCGATCAAATCCAAATCCATCAAGCGCGCCAGCTTGAGCAAGACTTTCGAGTGATTTTTTATTCAAATCTTTATCATCAATTCGTTCAAGCAAATCTTCCAGATTTTTATATTTTCCATTCTGTTTTCGTTCCTGATAAATGACTTCACAAATATGCTCTCCTACATTCTTGATCGCGGTCAATCCGAATCGGATGCGTCCCTTTTCTCCAGGTTTTGACACCATGGCGAATGATCGAAAACTTTCATTCACGTCAGGCGGCAATACTTCGATCCCGATACGGCGACATTCCCCGACGATCTGCGCGATCTTGTCATTATCTCCTGATTCAGCTTGAAGTACGGCGGTCATATACTGCACCGGGTAATGGGCCTTCATGTATGCAGTCTGGTACGCGACGATTCCGTAGCTCGCCGCATGCGCTTTATTGAATCCGTACGCGGCAAACGGTTCGATCGCTCTCCACAATTCATCGATTTTCTCCTGCTTCAATTTGCCGTACTCTTTACAGCCTTTATAAAATTTTTCCTTTTGTTTTGCCATCTCTTCTGGAATTTTCTTACCCATGGCTTTGCGAAATTTATCCGCTTCCATCCAGTCATACCCCGCAAGTTCAATCGCGGTCAACATTACATCGTCTTGATATACGAGAAGTCCATAAGACGCACCAAGGATTTTCTCAAGTCTGGGGTCAGGATAGCTTACGGTTTCCGGATTATATTTTCGCTTAATATATTCAGGAATAGATTCCATTGGCCCCGGACGATACAAAGCAACCATCGCCATGATGTCGTCAATACGGTTTGGCTTCAATTCCTTGACCCAGCGAGTCATTCCCGACCCCCCGAGCTGGAACGTTCCCATGGTTTCTCCGCGCGCAAGCATGTCAAACGTAGTTTTATCATCCAGAGGCAAATTATAAATGTCAATTTTTTCTCCGGTGGTTTTCTCGACAATCACGACCGCGTTTCCAAGAATCGCCAAGTTTCTGATTCCGAGAAAGTCATTTTTCAGGACTCCCGCGGTTTCGACCGCCTTCATCTCATATTGTGTCGTGATTTTTTCTCCGCCGGTTTCACGCTGGATCGGAGTGAAATCGGTAAGAGGAGTTGGTGAAATAACGACACCTGCCGCATGGATCGACGTATGGCGTGCACATCCTTCCACTTTCTGCGCAAGGTCAAGTAGACGTTTTACCTCCGGATTCGTGTCATAAATCTTTTTCAAATCCGGTTCTTCTTTGAGCGCCCGGTCGATCGTCATTGGGAAACCCTGGGCTCCCTGGGGGATGAGTTTTGCTACCTGGTCACAAAAGCTGTAGGACAAACCTAGTGCACGCCCCACATCACGCACACTCGCGCGTGCAGCCATCGTTCCGAAGGTGATAATCTGCGCCACACGATCTGCGCCATACTTCTTGGTGACGTATTCGATCATCTCTTCACGACGGTCGTCGGCAAAGTCCGTATCGATATCAGGTGCCGACGGACGGAACGGATTCAAAAATCGTTCAAACGGAAGTTTAAACCGCATGGGATCAACCGTGGTAATACCAAGGACATAGGACACGAGAGATCCTGCAGCTGATCCTCGAGTAGATTCCACAATACCCACCTTCTTCGCATAACCCACATAGTCAGCTACGCATAAAAAGTACGGCGAATATCCCTTCGTCTTAATAATATCAAGTTCGTATTCGATTCGCTGTGTGATCTCATCAGTAATTGGATTATAAAAATTCCCCACGCATCGATATGCTTCATCACGAAGATGTTCATCATAGGTTTT
>CAYWFD010000078.1:0-4381 GCA_964457885.1 uncultured Gammaproteobacteria bacterium | reverse complement strand
GCTCGTGAATATTGCATTCATCTCAACTATTGTCTTATCACTAAGACTATCAAAAGACCATACACACGATTTTCCCGCATCTGCCTCAGGTGTACTCTTTCCACTCTCACTAAAATCAGAGGATACACACCGGACTTCAACATATTCAAATTTTTCTCCATTCTCAGGCGTAATAGTAATCTTTACTGGAGTTTTTGATCCGCGTGGCACCTCGTCCGCCACATCAATTCCAACTTCTACCACGTTTTCTTTTGCTCCAATCATATGCGTGGCAACCTTCTGGAATACTGAGGTAAAATTTGCAGGCTTGTATGAGAGAAAAGCCCGAATCGACTGCTCTGATCCTGAATCACCTGAAAACGTACCGGTGATATCAACATACCCACTCTCTCCTGGGTCAAGGACTCCAAGGTCCCAAGCATCCATCTTTTCATTCGTTGAAGAGGCGGTAGCAGAGAGTACGGTAAAACCTTGTGGGTATCTCACTTCGAGCTTCACCTCATTCAGGGATACATTCTGCGTATTTCCATATCTCAGGCGATAGGTGACACTCGTTCCTGGAGTTACCAAGTCATCACCGGAAATACCTAATACCACGTCAGTTTCCGAAAACTGTGAGTGTGGTTGCAATACGAACAAACCTATCCATGCTACCGCACCAAAGAATGTACACGCAAGCAAAAACACGACGAAGGCCCGGACGAATTTACCGGTTTTTCTACTCTCAAACGTTTTCATATCCGGCATGCTACCATCACTATTTTCGTAGATATGGGCCAACTGCTCTGCTATCACTCGTTCTCGACCTTTTTCGACACTCACTTCTTCTACTTCTTCCACCCCTTCATCATCTTCTGATTCATGGTGAGGCTCCTTAGCATCTTCTTCGATTGCCTCTTCATCATCTGTTTCTTCTTTCTTCACATGTTTTTTCTTTTTTGTCTCTTTTTTGGTCTTTTTCTTCTTTTGGTCTTTTTCTTCGTCCGCATCTAATTCCTTTTTTTGAAATGCACCATGAGAAAGCGTCTCTTCGTCGCTTTCTTCTTTTTCCTCTTCTTCCTCTTCGACCGGAGTCATCGCATCCTCCCATTCTTGTTCCAATAAGGAATCTCGGTCAAGAGAATTATGGCTTTCTTTGCTCATAGTAGTATGATTATTCGTGTTTCATAATAATTCCATACACGGTATCACGGGATAGTATACCATGAATTGATGCTCCATTGAGAGAGAGATCTACCGCGTCCCCTGTTTTCCACATCGGTCGCCAGCCATCCGGATAAATAACCGCATGTGCAAATTCACTATTGATACCTGACTGTTTTTGGAAAATCATACTGTATTGTGAGGTAGTATTATAGGTGGTATCGATTAATTTTTGTACATACGCTTTCACCCCAGTGGTATCAGCACTCCCCGAGAGATCGAATGCCTTAAATGGCAGCTTATAGGTAAAATAGATCTTTGTCTGTTTTTGTGGATACGTAACGATCCAATTTCCAAAAGACGTTTTACCAAACTCTTTTACAATGCGTGTACCTGATCCGCTATGTATCGACTGTTCAGCCTCAAGGGAAGACAGATCAGGATCATCCTGGTACCAGGATGGAGCAACATTAAATGATGAATCATCAGGATACAAAAATCCGCCCGCATCAATCAGGGTTGATCCTTCAGGTACATACACACGGACATAACTGCTATTCATCTGTCCCATGAGCGTTGACGCATCATCACGCCCTTCATGTGACCGTGTAATTACCACGGTATCAATAATACTTCCATCTTCGGCAATTTCTGCCTGGTGCTCGACTGTCTGCACGATATTCACATCACTCTTCCCTCCCCCAATATTAGTATTCACGACCATGAGATAATCCTGGTTTTCGCCATTTGCAAGTATCTCTCCTGTCCATCCGTATGACCGAATCGTCGAAGCCACTCTCGAGTCGGTAAAATATGCCTGTATTTCGCGTTCATTAAGTGCGTCCGAGAGTTCGGTGATCATGGAAATCAATTGCTCGGGCTTCACATTTTTTAGCATTTCCGTAATTTGACCCAACAACACCGATAATACGGCTTTTGGTGTATTATTGCCGTCGAGATTTTCGTATGTTTCTATTTCGTACATCAAATTCTTAATCGCATTTTCTCCGTCCAAGAGCACATTGTATTCGGAATTCTCGAGTGGTCCCACAATACGGAGCAATCGCTCAAGCACGCTTGCATTGACCGCAATCACCCCATCGACCGTTGTATTCCTGCTTTTTTCATAAAACCATGCGAGTTTTTTTGCTGAAGCAGTCCAATCCGGAAACCAGTTTGCATCCTGAAATTCCCACCGCTCATTGATCAATTGAAGCGGTAGCGGCGGACGCACATAGGCACTCAGTTGTCCCTGGAGATCATAACTTCCTCCACCAGGAATATCGATTGCTAAAATTTTTCCACTCTGCACATCAAGCGTCGCAAAACTTCCGATAAATCCGCCGGTCGGACGCAATTCATACTGATTCTGAAATACAATGAGATACCGCTTGAACCCATCGCTTCCCAAGATCAATTCAAGTCCACCGATCACGTCGGACACATTTCTGATATCACCAACCAGCGAATGAAATAGTTCTCTGAATTCGACAAATGATTCCTGGTACTCTACCGGAACACTTTCTGGAGCGACGCTGTCTAATCGAGCGACGGCTTCTTCATATTGTGGTAATGCCCCCCTGATATGGGTACGGAGAATTTGCAACCGCGCGGTCGTTGTCTGCTCTCTTTCTTTGGTCGCAGCATCAATTCCTTTGATCAAGTATGCGTTACCCAGCGCCAGATAATGACCTGCTTCGAGCAGTGCCTGCCTACTTTTGATCTTGGTGCCGACGACCGGTATCACATCAAGTACATACATGAGCGCTTTATACTCCTTATCGACCATGGTTTTGGCTGCACCGAATGAATTCAGCGCATCATTTAAATCATGCTCGGCCTGCGGTAAATTCTGATTGAATGCTGCAAGGGTCGAAGATTGAAGCGACAAAAACGCATTGGTGCTCTCTGCCACAATCTTATTCGTATTGTCTTCAACTTTCTTATACCATCCGACTGCAGGAAATGGCACTGCCACAAGGAGCGACAAAATGGTAGCCGAAATGACGAATTTTTTTATTTTGAATGACTCTCTAAATGTAGAGCCCACGCCCCTGACCCGCTCTCTCAATGAGATTCTCGGCGCACGAACTTCAGGCACGGAAACCATCTCTTCCTCCCGTTGCATCGGAATACTTTCTTCCGCCACCACTTTTTTTGAAATCCGCGCAGGGTCGATCGTAATCGGGATGTCCCGCTCAATCACCGGAAGCTGTATCTTTTCTCTAAAAAAATCAATGGTAGATTTTTTGGGTGATGAGGTCTGTTCTCGCACTGTTTTCTCCGCTGGTTGATTCGCTTGTCGCACCATGTGTGCGAAATCCACCGGGACACGACGCTTGTTTTTTTCTTGTTTTGGCTGATACACCGACACACTATTCCACGCAGCATCAAGGGCTTCATTTTTAAGCGAAACCACATGACGAGACCGAGGAGGCTCGCCCTGGACCACCGGTATCGTCATGGTAGTCTTTTTCTTTGGTACTTTTTTAGGAGATTCAGATACCAAAACAGGCGACACAGCGGTCACTTTTCCATAGGTACACGTACGTGCATTATGTCCCAGTCGATCGCACATGGCACACCTGCGAAGAGAGGCACGTTTTTTATTTTCAGATAGAGATGAGCGTGGCATGGGTTCACTTCTAGTAGTGAAGCCCAGTATACCACACTTTTGTATGTACTCCTACGAGATATGAGTACATGTAGTGTGCATGAATTATACTCCGTCTATAATATTCTTCATTCTCTCGATAAACACCTCTTCCCGAAACTGATCTGCTTTTTGTTGACAGGCTATTTTCATTTCTCTGCATTTTGTCGGGCTCAAATATTCTACACCACGAATAATATCATCAATTGATGGATTAGCAGGAAGAAGATACCCATCTTTCTCGTGGTCAATCGTCTCACACAATCCACCTTCAGCAACCCCTAAACAAGGCTTGCCCGCAGCCATACCTTCAAGTACGGTCATACCGAAGTCTTCATCTTTGGGGATATAGATATTGGCAATACACTTGCCGACCAAAACTTTCAAATCATCATCAGATACACGGCCCATATAGGTAATATTTGGCGCGTCCTTGATAATTTCTTTCAGGCGCTCAGTCTCTGTACCCGATGAAGCGATGATAAGTTTTTTTTCGGGCATTTGTTTGAACGCTTCTGCGATATCAGTCACCCGCTTGACCAAATCTACACGAGCATACGATAGGTAATAGTCTTCTTGTCCGAT
>CAYWFD010000077.1:0-4394 GCA_964457885.1 uncultured Gammaproteobacteria bacterium | reverse complement strand
GAGTGATACCGGTCGGACACATACAAAAACAGCTTAGACATAGGCTTTTTTTGTTTTTTTGATAGTACTATGGTTTTTATTATTTTTGTACTATACTCACTATATATATGCCACACTCACTCAAAACTTCAATATTCGCAAATGGATGCTTCTGGTGTACTGAAGCAGTATTTAAGGCACTGAAAGGTGTGGTTTCAGTCGTACCTGGATACACGGGCGGCTCGGTAGAGAATCCGACATATGAGGCGGTAAGTATGGATACAACCGGGCACGCGGAAGCGATCAAGATCGAATACGACCCATCAGTAATTTCATATGATGAGTTACTGGCCGTATTTTTCAATACCCATGATCCGACCACGCTCAATCGGCAAGGAAATGATGTGGGTACTCAATATCGATCGGCGATCTTTTATTCGAATGATGAAGAAAAATATATAGCGGAGAAAATTATCAGGGAATTAAACGAGAATAATGCATATGATCAGCCGATAGTGACCGAGGTGGTTCCGGCGGAAACATTTTACGAAGCTGAAGACTATCATCATGACTATTACGAACATCACAAAAACAAACCGTATTGCGCACTCGTAATCAAGCCAAAGCTTGATAAATTACAGAAACAGTTTAAGGAATTATTGTCTTAGTCATGTGCTACGTTTAGACTTTTGCCTTTAATATATGGATGAAAAAGAATTGAAAGACAAATTAACACCAGAGGAATATCACGTATTACGTGAAAAAGGAACCGAGGCGCCATTTTCAGGAGGGTTGTTATATGAAAAAACCAAGGGAACGTATAACTGCAAAGTATGTGATACACCACTTTTTTCTTCTGATGCCAAATTCGATTCAGGCACGGGTTGGCCGTCATTTGATACGCCACTTCCGGGTAGTGTGCGTGAAATCACGGACGACAGTCATGGTATGCGCCGCACCGAAATCGTATGTGCCCATTGCGGATCGCATCTGGGACATGTATTTGCAGATGGCCCTACAGCGACCGGCATGCGATATTGTATGAATTCAGTCTGCCTCAATTTAAAACCTGAAGATACCTAAAAAAATCCTGTACCAGAACGGTACAGGATTTTTTTATACACGTATCTTCTTTCCGTCATCAGCGATAGAAATTTTTCCGGCAAATCCGCTTTTCTTGCAATTTTTTTTCATGGCTCGCGGATGGTCAAAACCTACGTGGTGGGTTAGAAGCAGATGTTTTACGTTAGCATTACGTGCAATCTCTCCCGCTTGTTGCGGAGTGAGTTTACCATATTCATATGCAGTGGAATCAACACCTATTTTTTCCGAAGCAACGCAAATAAATAAATCTGCATCCTTCGCAGCTTGGAGGAGTGCATCACACAGTCCAGTATCACCTGAGTAGCAGAGTACTGTGCCATCAGAAAATGTGAGACGCATTGCAATTGCATCCACTTTACCGAATCCATGATATACGGAAAAACCTTGTATGTACGCTCCTCCAGAAAGTGACACAGGATTTTTCGCTGGCAGTGTAATTAGTTTCAGAATAGGAAAGGGGAGTCCATTGCTTGTTTTCTCAGTCCGTTCTTCAAAATGGATCTTATTGAGTGATGGAATGTTTTTTATAATATGTGCTGGCGCGTATAAAGATAAGGTGGGATAACGTGATGTATCATCCCATGAAAAATCAGGATGTGTTATCGCCGAACAAAGGCTTGATTGAAGGAATTGTGGTAGAGCAAAGTGATCAGGATGGGCATGACTGATTGCACAATGGGTGATGTGTTCCGGTCTTACGCCAATCTTTTCGAGACGTTCGGCAATACCCTGTGAGCAATCAAGTAGAATGCTGTGAGTATCCCATTGAATAAGATAACCCGAGGGTTGTCTTCCTTTTTGTAATGCGTGCGGGAAGCAACTCCCTGATCCGAGAACATGAAGTGTGGGCATAATGAATGTATAGATAGATATTGTTCAGTCTAACATTAGAGGAGAATTGTTGTACAGAGTTGGTATCATGTGTGGTTGTATCATGATTTGGTAATATGCTATACTGTACTATACTTGTTTGTGTTATCTATGATTACTCTCAAAAACGTCAGTAAATTCTATTCTCGCGACAGTGTGGGATTGAATGAAGTGAGCCTGCATATCGAGCCGGGTGAATTTGTCTCAATCGTGGGACAGAGCGGTACCGGAAAAACGACCTTGGTAAAGATGTTGATCGCCGAAGAGCGTCCAAGTGCAGGATCGATCGAAATCGGAGGGTGGGACATTACCCAGATCGGACTCTCGGATATTCCGTTGCTTCGCCGCCAGATTGGTGTGATTTTTCAGGATTTCAAATTATTGCCGAAAAAGACGGTGAAAGAAAATGTCGCCTTTGCGCTCGAAGTGGCAGGGGAAAAACGCTCACGCATCGGGGCGGTAGTGCCGCGCGTACTAGAGATCGTAGGATTACCGCACAAATTGGATCGCTATCCACACCAGCTCTCAGGCGGGGAACAGCAGCGCGTCGCGATCGCTCGATCGCTCGTGCATCGTCCGAAAATTCTCGTGGCAGATGAGCCGACCGGAAACCTCGATTCCATCAATACGCAGGAAATTATTGAAATTTTGAAAAAAATAAACGAATTCGGAACCACGATCGTACTCGTCACGCACAATCGTGAAATCGTCAATCAGCTTCGCCGCAGAGTAGTGGTATTGCATGAGGGGCGGGTATCGAGCGATGAGCGGGAAGGGAAGTATCGGATTTAGTTATACGACTTACCACCTTTTTTATGTCTATTGGCCGGATTATCAAATTCTCATTCCAGGATATCGTACGAAATATGAGCCTGTCTGTCATGACGGTGCTCATTTTGGTACTCATGCTCCTCTCGATCAATACGCTCATCATCGTGCGTGTCCTTACCGACCGCTCGATCACCTCGGTCAAGGACCAGATCGACGTAAGCATCTATTTCGATCCGACCGCTCCGGAAGAAAAAATTACGGAAGTGCGCGACTTCGTCTCAGGCCTGCCTGAAGTAACCGAGGAGCGCTACCTCTCCCGTGAGGAAGTCCTCGAAGAATTCAAATCGACCTATTCCGGAAATAGTGAAATTATTGCATCACTCGACGAATTGGGTACCAATCCGCTCGGTTCAACCCTGATCGTGAAGACACGTGAACCAAGAGATTATGAGAAAATTATCGCGGCACTCTCGGTACCGGAATACGAGGATATTATCGAAGCAAAGACATTCGGAGACACCGAGACCGCAATCGACCGGATCGAGACCGTCACCCACCAGGTCGAACGCTTCACCTACGCACTCACTGCACTCTTTGCCGTAATCGCATTTGTCATTATCTTCAATACTATCCGGGTCGCGATCTATACCCAGCGTGCCGAGATCGGGATCAAGCGACTAGTAGGGGCGACCAATTGGTTTATCAGCGGGCCCTATATCGTGGAATCGCTCATTTTCAGTGTCGTGAGTAGTGCCATTACCGGGGTAGCCGTATGGTTCACACTCCGCTTCCTCGACCCCTATATTAGCGTCGTTTTTGAGTCGAATGCAATCTTGACAAACTACTTCTCCTCGCATATACTCTTTCTGCTTGGGATACAGTTCGGGTCAGTATTTCTGCTCACACTTATCTCGAGTCTACTCGCAATGCGTAAGTATTTGCGAACGTAATTCGGGGATCGCCCGCCCGCAACGCTTCGCGTAGCGATGCGGGCAGGTCTAATGGTAGGACACTATGGTCCTTCATCCCGAACAAATCACACACAGTCGGGGATCGTCTAATGGTAGGACTCTGGGTTTTGGTCCCAGCTATCGGGGTTCGAATCCCTGTCCCCGAGCGAATGAAAATGGCCCGTTTGGGTCTTTAAACAAACGAGCTAAACTCGTTTGTTTTTGTTCACAAGCTGTATAGATGCTCAAGCAATAATAATTTAAAAACAAAGAAAAAAAATGTTATCTATTTTTTTTGGTATATTGGTTAGTCAATCCGCAACTTTAGCAACAATTGCTACGGCCATTGTTGCTTTTGCAATTTACCGTAAATCAAAATCTGATGAACTAGAGAGTGCAGTTAGAATAATTGTCTTAGAGATTAAAGAATCAGAAAGAATAATAAAAAATTTAGTCGAAATAAAAAATTCAGGTAATTTGGCTTATCCTGATGATCTTTTAAAAGTTACACCTTTAAAAGGTTGGGTTAAATATTCCCATTTGTTTATGAAGAAGCTTAATAATGATGAGTATGATCAATTAAATGATTATTTTAAAAATGCATTCGTGTTATTTTAGAATTACATCAAAATAGAAGAAGGCTTAAAATAGAGAACAAATCATTAAATAAATTATTGATAAGAAGCAAAGACTTTTATAATTCAAACATTCACACCTTCC
>CAYWFD010000076.1:2849-4409 GCA_964457885.1 uncultured Gammaproteobacteria bacterium | reverse complement strand
TCCGGCAAATCCCGAAGCTGTCCTATATAAAAAAGAAGGTAAAAATATAAACGTGCTCTCATTCTCACGAAATCCACGGTTTATCGGTACAGTATCAAGCAGTGCATGGTATGCAGATACGCAAGGAAGAATATGGGAAGCGACAGGATCATATATTACGAGCCCCTATGACGGAAGCACCTACGTCTTCCCTGACACCATTGATACGATCATACATATCAATAATTCGCGCATTATCGCAACACACGGGGATAAAACCATGATTGCAAAATTATCCAATGGTATCGTAGAATCGATTGAAACCGCCAATGGCACCTCACTATATTACAATACCAAGACTGCAGAATGGCTCGTATGGTCTCCATGGGAATTGACCAGTATCTACCCTGACGGTGGAGTGAGCCTGCTCAACCGTAGCGGTGAAAAGATAAAAGAAGTGACCATTCTCGACCCTGCAGGTGTGCTCTTGATCGCGACAGATAACGGTATGTCTGCGTTCAATCCTGGGTACTACGTCCGTCATTCACTCGCAAAAGTAGACGACTACGAACTTGTGTCCGTGAACATGACCTCTCGTGTACTGTACTTTTTCGGAACGTTTGCAGGGCACCGCGGAATGTACTCACTGGAATACTAAAAAATGTTATCTATCAAAAAACCTCTGGATATCCAGAGGTTTTTTGATGTTCGATTACAATTCAACAATCGTTTTGTCTCCGATGATCATCGACCGACCACCTTCCTGTATTTTCCTGGTAACCCGTACATTTTTCCCGATAATGCTGTGCGTGATATGTATATCCGCACGAATAGTCGAATTATCGAGAATAATGGAATCATCAATTCGCGCGTCCACGATCTCAGATCCGGATCCGATCGTCGCATTCGGTCCGATAACACAATTCTTGAGAAGTACGTTTTCACCTATAATCACCGGCCCCATGATACTGACATTCTCCTGTATCTGCGAGCCCCGTCCGATATGCACATCTCCCGAAATAGCGGCTCCATGGGCAAGTTCAGATGGATACGTAAAATAACTTTTGTCTGTTTTCTCGAGAAGCAGCCGGTTCGCAATGAGAAGGTCATCGACCTTGCCGGTATCTTTCCACCATCCGGTGATTTCTTTGTATCCTACTTTCTTTCCCTGCTTCAAAAACAGCGAATGGATGCTAGAAATCTCATATTCTCCACGCGGACTTTTCTGTATATTGGCAAACGCATCAAAAAATACGTGTGGCCCATAGAGGTAAATTCCGGTAACCGCAAAATTGTTTGGCGGACTGCTCGGCTTCTCAATGACATCGGTCAGCGTTCCCGCTTCATCGAATACCGGTACCCCGAATCGCTCAGGATCGGGAACCGATGATAAAGCAAGCATACAATCATACTTACCCGAATGAAATTCATCAAACAGTCCATTAAGATTACCCAATAATACGTTGTCCGACAAATAGAACATGAATGGTTCGCCACCGATAAATTTCGCGGCCTCGTTCACCACGTGCGCAATTCCCTGGGGACCACCGGTCTGTTCAAAAAAGGTTATCGTAATCCCCC
>CAYWFD010000076.1:0-2839 GCA_964457885.1 uncultured Gammaproteobacteria bacterium | reverse complement strand
GCCCACCGTCCCCAATCATTTTCTGAAGTTCAGTTTCTCCTGGATTGGTATTGATAAAAATCTCGGTCACCCCCGCATTGACCGCCTTTTCAATCGCATGAAAAATCATCGGCTTGTTGGCAAGCGGAAGCAAATGTTTGTTGATAGTGGTCGTAATCGGCTGTAACCGCGTTGCGCGTCCGCCGCCCGTCAGAATGGCTTTCCGTATTTTCATAAGACTAACACCTTACCACCAGATCAAACCTTTGACAACTGTCCAATAATATACCTTCATAATTGGATTTCCAATATAGATCAATAATGGATTCCTCGTCTCCTGCTCCTGGAAATAGATACCAGGTACCGAATGCTTCAATAATTCCCGATCAGAAATGATCCGTTCAGACTGAATTTTCGCGCGCTTGGCAAGCCAGAGTTTCCAATGGTCTTTCTTAAGCCAGTATTTGTAGACATCAAAGCGTTTTGAAACGTATTTATTTTTGATGGTAAAAATCCAGAGGCCAACTTCAAGAATGAGCCACATGGGTAACAAAAGAATCAGTGTAGGCAACCTAAAGTACATGAGCATGACTGCATACCGATTGCGTTCCATCCAAAAAAATTTATCAATACTCCTCCCGAATTGATATTTGTGATAAAAAATCGAATCGCGGACGAGAACTGTGCGATACCCGTGAATACGCAAACGCAGCGCCCATTCCAGATCCTCGTGATACAGAAAAAAATCGCTGTCCCATCCACCGTACTTCTTGATCAGGTCGCTTCGAACCATGAGAGCCGCTCCGCTTGCATAATCCACCTCTTTGACCAGAGGAAGTGAAATATCATTGATATTGGCGCGATACTGATCACAAAATCCGAAACCGAGATAATGGAATGAATTCCCTGCACTATTAAGTAAATTAGTTTCCGGATGAAGCAACACCAGAGATTGGGCAGCACCGATCGTATCATCTGATTCAAATGCGCGTACCAATGGTTCGAATGCAGTCGTAGCAAAAAATCCGTCATTATTGTGAAAAAATATATACGCACATCCGTGTTCGAGTGCCCATGCAGCACCGACATTATTCCCGCCGGCAAATCCAAGATTGGTTTCCTGGGGAAGAATAGTGACTCGAGGAAGCTCATGGCCCGAATAAGGTAGCACAGTTGATTCAAGATAGTGCACGAATGAGCCATCAGTCGGATGAGGATTAGCAACAATAATAAGTTCAAGCCGGTCTTTCGGGTAGGTAATTTTTTTCAATGCCGAAACCATATCATCGACATATGACTCATTGTGATAATACAGAAGATACACGATTCCGATTTTCGGTTTGAGTTGTTCCATATGATGATTAGAGTTTGGTCGCGTAATATGTATGGGACTGTCTCCACTTCCATACATACTTGATCCAGCTTACGGCATGAATGCGCGCAAGCTTATTCTTGAATAATGCCCTGAAAATCCCGGGGACTTTCGCAGAATCTCTCGCATGCGCATGCTTGATCACGATATCGTGGACATAATAGACAGGCCAGCCTGCATCCCACATACGATGACACCAGTCGCAATCTTCAAGATACATAAAATAACGCTCATCAAACCAGCCGATCTGATCCACCACTTCTTTCCGGACGATCATGGCAGCCCCGAGCACCCAATCAACCGGTCGGGTAGAGTTATGATCAAAATCCTTCATCTCAAGCTTGTCCGCATGTTTTTTGACCCATCGGTATTTATTATCAAAATTAATATGCTTCAACGGCTTGATAAGAATAGACGGAAGATCAAAGCGATAACACGAATACTGCAGACTGTCGTCCATATTGACCAATTTAATACCGATTCCGCCGACATGTCTCTTTTCATCCATGAATTTCACAATCCGCTCAATGACATGGGAGTTCGCAGGAATAATTGTATCCGGATTGAGCGCAAAATAATACCGCGCCTCTTCGGTTTTGAAACCCACCGTGTTCCCGCGACCAAATCCGATATTGCCGCCCGTATCTATATAGCGTACGAGAGGAAATCGCCCTTGAAGCGTTTCACGGATACAATCCTGATTTTGCGAATTATCGGCGACCGTTATTGCGACCGAATACGGACACCCCAGTATATCTGCAAAAACCGAAGTCAAGGCTGCCATGATATCGTCCTTTCGCAAATAATTAAGAAACACGATATGAATATCCTTCATAGTCGATATTAATGCAGCCACTGCCGCAATTCCTTCCAGGAAATTTTTCGCATCCGGCAGACCTCTTTCCTTCTGTTTCTCAAGAGCGATCGAGTGCGCCACAGGGTAGAAAATCCGGA
Organism: uncultured Gammaproteobacteria bacterium; assembly: GCA_964457885.1. Classification (GTDB taxonomy): domain Bacteria; phylum Patescibacteriota; class Patescibacteriia; order Magasanikbacterales; family UBA922; genus UBA922. The sequence continues at coordinate 534 of CAYWFD010000076.1, read as the reverse complement.
AAGGACAGTGCGATCAAAAAGTGTAAAATAAGCCAATTTCTTTAACTCATACCATATAATCCACGGAAAATCAAGTATGAAATTCTGCCAATACTCGTTCTTATAGATCGTAGCAAGGTGATTCTTGTAGCTGTGCAAACGCACCCATTCCGGCTGGTTTTTCTTATTCTTGGCCGATATTCGGTCCCCCACCCGCTCAAGTCCTGCGGCAGTGCGATCGTGGTATGCCACTGAATCCAAAAGTACATGCGAAGTGAATCCAGCGCTGCGTAATCGATACGCCAAATCAATATCTTCTTTATATGACTGGTATGATTCATCAAAAAAAGTTCCGTCCGAAAACTGTACAGTCTCAAGCGCACTCCGTCGATACATAGGAAACGCCCCGGATACACCAAACACCTCCATCGCATCATCATGAGTACGATATGACAATTCTACTTTTGACTTCTTGTCTTCCCACATCTTTGCCGCATATTTTTCAATCACTCGCCGATTACGGAATACACGGAGTCCCAAAGCGTCAATCACATG
>CAYWFD010000075.1:0-4461 GCA_964457885.1 uncultured Gammaproteobacteria bacterium | reverse complement strand
GATTTTTTTTCTTTCGTGGCATAAAAATTAAAACTATGCCAATAAGTATAACATAATTTTATAGAAAAATCTTATTGAGGGACTACCCTAGTGGATTTAAAATTGTATAGTTGGTATTTTTATTGAGCATGCAATGCCGCTCGTGTCGCAGGGCCGACTACGCCAATCGGAGAGATATCATTTCCTGCCTGGATTTTTTTTACGGCCGCTTCAGTTGCAGTTCCAAAATACGCATTATTTGAAAGAATCTATCTTTAACGGTACTTTATTCGGTCTATTACGGAAAAACTTCATAAGTATATTTTTCCGGTCACGATTGAGTGTAAGGAGAATCAATGCGCTGATAGTTCCAAAGAAAAAGATCATGACAAATAACGTATTGAATCCGAATGTACTGACTACAAGTGCGCCAATGGTGGCGCTCGCAGCCGTAGCAATTCCGACGCCTACATCTTCGAGTGACCATTCGAAACCAACAATGTGCCGGTCGATATGATTGGTGAACATGATACGCCACGCTGGAACAGCCATAGCATGTGCAAGCCCGTTTAATACTTGCAATACATAAATATGCCAAGGCAGAGAAGATAAGGTGTAGAGCAGAGCTACGAGCGATATGAGAAACGTTCCTATGGTCATGAAGAAATATTCATCAGTTTCGCCTTTCATACGGTCCATAAGCCAGCTAAATGGGATCACCATGACGACACGGGTGAGCCAATAGCAAGTTACCGCATAGCCGATAATGGTTAAGTCGGCTCCGATATTTTCAATAATGAATACTGCATAGATAGGAGTAAGAAGTCCGGTCGCAAAAAACAGAAAAAAGTCAGAAATGATGAGGGTGCGGATGATGGCGTTTATTGAATTTTTACTGAATAAGGTCATAGTTTGTACAAGAATTAGAGATGAAATGGAGATATAAAAACCGACGTTGGGTAAGTCGGTGTGTATTACTTAGACAGCATAAAATACGACCGACTATAGGGCGGTCATAAGAAGTGTGATATTTCTGATGTAGACAGTTAGTGGTGACATGAAAATAAGTATATAAGATATAAGACGAGTCTACAAGTACATACGACACTGGAATCGTTCAGAGAAAAAAGTAAACAAAAAATCAAAAATTATAAATAGCTTCGGAAATGCGTTTGACCGAAAGAGCGGATTGTTGTGGATTCCGTCCTTTAGTCATGACGCAGAGAATATAGGGTTTTTCGGGGCGGTATACAATTCCGCAATCATGTAATACGTGTACTTGCTCGGTGCTTTCTTGGGTAATATAGGCCTCCCCAAATTTATGGGATACCGTGATGTCTTCAGGAACTCCTGCGGTAATACCCTGTGAAAAAGTGGTGTGAGATAAGTATTCAAGTAGTAAATTTGAATATTCAATCGTGAGATATGAGCCGTTGTAAAGCTGACGTAGAATATTAGAATATTGTTTAACGTTAATTTCTTGTTGAGGTTGGGTGGGATCGTCATTAATGAATTCGATACCCATATCATGTAAAATTTCGGCACGAATTTGAGGGGAGATAAAGTTATTGAGAGCTGCTAAAGGTGTGTTATCTGAATATTCAAGCATGCCCTTGATGAGTTCGCGTATAGTATATTCTTGACCAGTTTTAAATACACGTGCAGGTTGGAAAAATTGCGCTTCGTTGGCATGTGCTTCTTCTTCAGGTAGCGTGATAGTTTGATCCAGTATGTTTGGATCAATTTCAGCGATTTTGTAGTAAATCATTGCGAGAGGGAGCTTCAATAGACTCGCAGCATAAAAATTTTCAGTTTCATTGATACCAAACCAGCGGCGGGTAGTGAGATCTCGGTAGAATACCGAAGCGGTGGTGATGTGCTCTACATTTTTTTCTTCACTGATAATCCACTGGACCGTCGTATCAAGAGCTTTGGTGCGTGAGAGTTCGTCATTGATGATGGTGCAATCAATAGTATGATTGATAAAAGGATAGGGCGCACATTCGAAGAGATGGTTACGATATGAGTAGGTGTAAAAACGGAAAATAAAAAAAGCCGCTATAGCCACCCCGGTGAGGAGACATAGTCCAATCCAGCATTGTTTAGACGAAAGAGAAAGTTTCATAGACAAGCAGGATAATGAAAAGTAACTGGGACAATCAAATGCGGAGAGGGAGGGATTCGAACCCTCGGTACTCTTTCGAATACACCGCTTTTCGAGAGCGGTACCTTCAACCACTCAGACACCTCTCCATAACACCTTGCCTATACTAAAGGATTTCGAAGGGAAAATCAAGGTGGATCTTGGGTTTTTCGGAGTAATCATGATATGATGAAACACGAATAAATCATCTCTATGCTTATCCTTGCGTTATTGTATTTTGTATCTGTGTGTATTCTTGCGTTCAGAAGGCTTGAGTGGGGGATGTATCTTTTTGCGGCGCTCCTGTCCGCGTATATCATTCGATTGAACATAGGTCCTCTACCTACCAGTATACTTGAATTGACATTTTTTGCGGTTACCATTGCCGGGGTTTCAAAAATTACAAGAAATGATGTTAATGAATTCAAGATTTTTATTTCTTCACATAAAGCATGGTGTGTTGTGGTTGTTGCATTTCTTCTCTGCTCTCTTGGAGGAGCGTTCACCGCAATGATCGGAGCGGTGCATCCAATGCAGAAAATGATTGAGGGAATCGGTGAATGGAGAGCGATGTTTCTTGAGCCTCTAGCAGTGTATACACTGCTTCTTATCCACCGCCGGCGGATTGAAATAGGTAGGATTGTAGGTGCCCTCCTCCTCAGTGCTGTGGCAGTAAGTGTGATTGCATTGATTCAAAAAATAACCGGGGAATGGTTTCCTCCCTCAATTGAAAATACCTATTTGTTCGAGCGGGTCACCTCAATCTATACTTCTGCAAACGCGATCGGATTATTCGTGGTTCCTATCATGTTCCTCTCAATAATATTGTGGCGAACACATAAGGTAACCGTATCCATGGGCCTTGCGCTGATTCTCGGAGCGATTATATTTTCTCAATCTCAAGGAGCGTTGGTTGCGATCGGGGCGAGCATACTGGTGTTTCTTTTGGCGAAAGGGTATGTGAAAACAGCTATTGCAATTACTATTGCGGGGTTATTCTGTACTGTTGCGATACCCTCTCTTCGGGCGGCAGTAGTATTTGCAGATCGTGCAGGTCAGAATAGAATTATGCTCTGGGAACATACCGTTGAATATCTGTCTGAAAGCCCGACGCATTTTATACTAGGTTCAGGAATACGGAATTTTTTTGATGCAGTTCAGTCACCTTGGTATGATCTAAATGTATTGGAAGCGCTAAAATACCCACACAATATATTCCTAAATTTCTGGACGGAAATCGGATTTTTAGGGATGGTTCTATTCGTCACTATATATGTATATGTAGTTCGGTCGATATTCAGTGTCAATGATACGACTACACGAGCTGCGTTATTGGCAGCACTGACGGCAATTATGGTGCACGGTCTGGTAGATGTGCCTTATTTTAAAAACGATCTTGCGATGCTCTTCTGGATTCTTGTGGGGATCGTATTCATTGTTAGTCTGAAAAAAGAAAGTAAGGCTAGACCTTCTTGAGACTCATAATTTCTTTTACGGTACCAAGTGAAATTGCCTTGGTAGCAAGTAATAAGAGCGCGTAGGTGCCGCTCCCAAGGAGTATTGCACTTACAAGGTGTGCTTTGGTGAGAAATACCACAGAAGCCATAATAATTCCTGCAAATAATATCTTTCCGGTGACTATAAATGAAACAGAAAAATTCGAGTATTTTTTAATGACAATGTAGAGGAGGATACCGGTCGCGATTTCGGAAAATGCACTGGCCGCAGCTGCCCCGTACATGCCATACCGAGGAACTAGTATAAAGTACAAAACAAGCGTGATCATTGCGACAAAAAAATACACCGGAATGGTTTGCTTCTGTCGGTCAATCGCGACTGCAACATGACCGAAGATCGCGCCGACAAAAAGACCGATAACTGCAATTGAGAGAAGAGTCAGAGGAATTGCCGCGGGGGCATACTCGGCTCCGGCTACTGCGATAATGATTTCTTTTGAAAGCATTCCAAGACCGATTGCCATGGGGATGGCGCACATCATCATAATATTGAAGGACAGTTGAAAATGCTCTTTAAATTTAGTGTCATCACCTCGTGACCATGCAAATGCAAGTAATGGTAGCATGAGTCCCATGATCATCATGGCAGTTTGAGAGATGATGTCGATGACGCGATATGCTGCAACATAGAGGCCCACCTCATGCTGGTCTCTGAATACCGAGAGGATGACCGTATCCCCTCGGAGATAGATAACATTGAACATGATTGATAGTCCGATCGGCCACATTTTGATTGCAATTTTTTTCCATAATGCAAGATCAAAACCGAACGACACGGTCATGTGTTTGCGTGCGTGCTTCCATAGTACCAGTGTATAAGCG
>CAYWFD010000074.1:0-4560 GCA_964457885.1 uncultured Gammaproteobacteria bacterium | reverse complement strand
CGCGGTCTCCCTGGTGCAGTACTTTTGTTTGGATCATACAACTTTACCGAATTGCAGGAACGATATGATTCGAGTTTTCTATTACAAACGACACGCCCTGAGATTATCCGGGTATTCGGTCGCGAGTTTGACCGGCTGTATGCGGAGGCAACTTCAGATTCACCTCGACTGCTGACCGAGCGAAATCCATTTGCCGCCCGTATCCGATATCCGGAAGGGGATCTCGAAATCTGGTTTTCTCCTCCGAACGCTCTTCCACCCGGTCTCCGCGAGCGCACCCTTGATCTCATCTCTCATGCCGAGCAGCGTGTACAGGGTATGATCTGGAATTTTACAGACGATCGGACTTCTCGTGCGCTCCTTCGTGCAGCGCGTAATCATATATCTGTCCAGCTCCTGACCGATGACTCAACTGCCGGAGAAGAGTATTCGGTGATTCCAGATTTGATGGCTGAGGGTCAGCGCTCACTCCTGGATACGCTTGAAGTCGTGACTGATGCGAAGCGAGTTCACGATATGGTCACTTCTACACCGCATGATTTTAATCCGTTCCTGCATCATCATATGCTGCTCATTGATGACCGAATCGTCTTATTTGGGACCAATAATTGGAGCGCCAACGGATTTCTCCATAACAATGAAGCTTCCATCGTGAGTACTATTCCATATCTGGTCTCATCATTCAGAACTGCATTTGAGGATAATCTCGGGAAAGCACAATAAGATATTCGGGTATTGCGGCAGGGAGTGGTATCAGGTACGATATCCGTATATTTTTAATCTGTGTTTGTATGAATTTTCGTAATCGCACACTTGTGGTCACCATTCGAATATTGCTCGGATTATTTATTCTCATGAGCGGGGTTACCGGACTCATGGCAGGCCCTGAGATGCATACTGTTCCTGCTCCGATGGCGCCTACCATGATGCAGCTTTGGGATATGGGGATATTTCAGTTGATCAAGATTACTGAAGTCGTCGTAGGTATTATGCTCGTACTTGGATTTCTCCCTGCGCTTGCGCTTCTGTTCCTCGCTCCTATCTGCGTCGGAGTTATCGTATACAACACCATGGTCGCGCCAGCATATGTCACGACTGGCGTTATTGTCACCCTCCTCACTATATATCTAGGATACGCGTACTGGGACAAATACAAGGCGATTTTTGCAGATAAAAAATTGAATTCTTAAATTATATGTTGCGACGCTTGTCACTGCATGCGCTTGCTCTTTGCGGCATGATGCTATTGATCGGGTGCACCTCTTCCAGTCAGCCTACAGAAGAAGAATTGATACCGGGTATCCCGTCACCATTCGCTGTAGGAGGGAAGTGCAAGAGTGATAGTGAATGTGTGTTGACTGATACGCTATATGATCCATGCGGTAGTGTCTATGCAATACACCACAATACGAGTCAAGGCACGATTGATGGATACAATGAACTGCAGATGGCCGTAACTGCAGGCCAGCAGTATGACTGTGATCTCCCGCCAAACATTGAAGATTACCGTGCGATTTGCCAACAGCACGTGTGCACGGTAATACAGAAATAAGCAGTATGCACTTGACTCTCATACTCGGACCCATGAAAAGCGGAAAATCGTTTGACCTTATCAGTCATTTTTCTCCGCTCAAATATACGAATGCCAACTTCGGATTATTTCAGCCCGTCCGCAACGTGCGTGATGCAAAAATAGAATCACGAAGTGGGTTATTTCTTGAGGCGCAAAAGATTGTCTCACTGTCTGAAATTCTGGAAAGCGAGTGGTCAGTCGTTGGTATTGACGAGATTCATATGTTTGAACCAACTGATGTTCGATATGTAGGGGAGCTGTTGAGTCGCGGGACTGACGTCATCATTTCCGGACTTGATACCGATTATCGGGGAGAGATGTTTCAGATGGTCAAAAAATTATTTGAATTAGGTCCGAAAGAGGTGAAATACAAACGGGCGGTATGCAATGAGTGCAAGAATTTTTCCGCGACGCATACGCAGGTATATAGCAAGGGAGTTCCCTTGACCGAAGGAATGCCTTCGGTCATTCCGGATGACGGGACATTCACCTATGAACCGCTGTGCCGGAAGTGTTTTGTTTCATTTTGATAGTAAATTATATACAACGATACAAAACGGCTTTGGTTGTTTTTGTTGCATTGACAATATTTGATTAAGTTGCTATATTATTAAGCATCTTATTTAAATTATCCAGCATATTCCTATGGATAGACGAGAGAGCATCCTTCAATTTATCGATGCCATGCATGCAATCAAGCGGCTGGCATTTTCGAAGCACGACCATGCAGGACTCCCGACCCGCGCCCAAATGGGTATTCTCTATGCAGTCTCCATTCATCATGAATCGAGTATCAAAGATCTGGCCGGACGTTTTTCCATGTCTTCGTCTGCCGTGACGCAGCTCGTCGACAGCCTGGTAAAGGAGGGGCTGCTCGAGCGGGAAGAGCATGCGCTCGACCGGCGGAAATTGAACATAGTACTAACTGACAAAGGAAAAACAAAACTGTATGAAGCGAGAAATGCCCACGCAGAATCTCTGACCAAAATTTTTGAACCGCTGACGGACCAGGAGCTTGAGTTCATCCTCACGCTTCAGGAAAAAATACGAAAAAATTTAGAATAACTGCTATGAAACCAGAAAAAACTACTCAGCCACCCGTACCGAAGCAGCCCGTCGGGCAAGCTCAGGGCGGTGCCAATATTTTTGCCTTGCTCGTGCCGTATAAAAAATTCGTGATCGTACTTATCCTTCTTGCGGTCGCGGCAAACCTGCTTAATTTGTTTTTGCCGAAAATCATTTCACATGGCATCGATGCCTACGTGATCGGCAATTTCAAATTGTCCCGCACGGTCATCGAATTTTCGTTTGCCGCTTTTTTTATTTTCCTTTTTACCGGACTTCAGAGCGTGGTGCAGGTATACACCTCTGAACGTGTAGCCCGCGATCTCCGGGAGAAGACTGCAGAGAAAATTTCGCTTCAGAGCTATGCATACATCGAGCAGGTGACACCAGGAACCATCCTTACCAATCTCACCTCGGATATCGATTCGATCAAATTGTTTGTGTCTCAAGCGATCGTCTCGATCATCTCATCACTCGTGCTTATCCTCGGATCAGCGGCATTTCTCATAGCTATCAATTGGAAACTGGCGCTTGCGGTCCTTACTATTATTCCCATTATCGGCGTTACGTTCTTCCTGACCCTGAAAAAGGTACGTGCCTTATTCCTGAAAAGCCGTACCATCATCGATTGGCTCAATCGCGTGATCAATGAAAGCATTCTCGGTTCCGCATTGATCCGCGTACTTAATTCGACCACGAAAGAAACCGATAAATTCGAAAAAGCTAATATTGATGCGAAGGATGTGGGAATGAAGATTCTCACGTTGTTCGCGGGATTGATCCCGATCGTTACTTTTGTCGGCGGCATGGGAAGTCTCATCATCCTTGCGCTTGGTGGACATTTTGTCATCAGTGGCAGCATGACCGTGGGAGATTTTGCAGCCTTCAACAGCTATGTCGCGATATTTATTTTTCCGATTTTTGTCCTTGGGTTCATGAGCAATATCATTGCCCAGGCCACGGCATCGTACGGGCGAGTCTCGGCTGTCCTTACGAGTGAAGAGGCGAAAGATACAGGGACGATTACTGCAGATCTGACTGGAGATATACAGGTACTCGATGCCATAGTTTCATACGGTGAAAAACAGGTATTGAAGAAGGTATCGTTTCATATCCGTCCTGGTGAGAAAACCGCAATTATGGGTCCTACCGCTGCCGGGAAAACACAGCTTCTCTATATGCTCATCGGATTATTTTCTCCTAAAGAGGGGAATATCCTCTATGACGGGAAACCGCTTGCCGATTATAATAAAGAATCGCTTCACCGACAGATCGGATTCGTATTTCAGGATAGTATTATCTTTAATATGACTATCAAGGATAATATCGCGTTCGGAGGAGATGTAAGCGATGAGAACCTGCAGAAAGCGATTGAGACTGCTGAGTTGCGTGATTTTATCGATGCACTTCCTCAGGGACTGAATACAATCGTTTCTGAGCGCGGAGGAACCCTGTCCGGTGGACAAAAACAGCGTATCATGCTCGCGCGGGCACTGGCTCTTGATCCTAAAATTTTATTACTTGATGATTTTACGGCACGCGTCGACCGCACGACTGAAACGAAAATCATTGCAAACATCACTAAGAATTATCCGGATCTTACCCTGGTCTCAGTCACACAGAAAATTGCGTCAACGACCGACTATGATCAGATCATCCTTCTCATGGAAGGAGAAGTATTGGCACGAGGAACCCATGAGGAGCTTATGAAAAAATCTCCCGAATACGTGCAAATATTTAATTCCCAAGAGAGTACCAGCCACTATGAACTACACGCTTAATACCACCACACCCAAAGACAAGAAAGCGCAGATGAAATCGCTCAAGGATTTTCTGCCGATGCTCCAGTCTGAAAAAATGCAGCTCACGATTGCATTCACAGCAATTATGGTGAATTCAGGGATCAATCTCGTGGTCCCGCT
>CAYWFD010000073.1:0-4603 GCA_964457885.1 uncultured Gammaproteobacteria bacterium | reverse complement strand
GCAGTAACTTCCGCGACGTACGTAGGTCCGATCTCAAAACGATTTTCAAGTATGGTAAATCCACGTACCACTCCAAATGGAGCAGAAGAACCCAAACTGGCCCGAGGACCGTCAAGATAAAATTCAACGACGTTTGTACTATCCCCTTCTTTATACACACGAATAGTCACATATGAATTTCCATGATCATCCCGAAGAACAGTACGGAGTGAATAAGTTCTTCCAAGAATCACTGCATTAACACCATCTCCACTATATCCATTGATAGAGACGGGGTCGAGTCCAGTAAATGTCGTGTCTGCAACAGGTTGATTTCCGGTTCTGAATTGCCCGGTTTTGGCAAAGGTTCCGCACGTTGTTTCAGTCGTAAGCTCACGGCCACCACGATCACGTAATCCTTCTTGGACTTCAATAGTATAGGTTCCAACAGGGATAGTTCCTTCGACAGGTGTTGCTTCGACCAGACTTTCATCTTCATCAAATGCAAACGTAAACTCGCTACTGACATCCGTCACCCCGAGTTCGCTGTCTCTCAAAACTCTAAATACCTGATTCGCTTCGGCAGCAACAGGACTACTGAAAAGAACACGAACGATCGTATTATTCATGCCAGTCGTATCCTCAGAGGTCGGCGTATGTGGAGTAATGCTTTTGACGACAAAATTTGCTTCAACACAAGCCTGATCCGGAGGAAAACATCCGAGCGGGTCCTGGCACCCAGAACCGGGGCCACCAGGGTTCGAATCACCCCCCGTACCATCAATCGCACCTTGAAGACGAGTAAGTATAAACGAAGTAATCGCAAAAGAAGACAAAATAATGACTAAACCGATGACCGCATTAATTAGTAATTTCTTTGCAGTCGCAACCTTCTCTTCATTTCCTCCTGAAGTCATCCGCGTATATCCTGCATACAGGATAATACAGACGGCAATAACACCAAGAAAACCGAGAAAAATATTGATGACTCGGACAACAGTCACCCTCAAGTCTGTATTATTTTCTGAAGGAATGGAAATTGTGTCAGCAACCGGCTGGAGTCCATAGTCATCCCCTACCTGTGCATAAACCGCACGAGATGCTTGGTCAAAAATACCACCGTATACACCAATAGTACAAATAAATAATGCACCGAGATAAAGTAGGAAACGTTTCATACGTTATGGAGTTGAGTAGGATGAAGGACTTCGTGAATGAAGAGTATTAATACATTCAGAAATATTCGGAGCTACCTGATCGGACGCAGACGGATCATAGACACATGCAGTATCCATATCAGGATTATCAGAGCTAACTTCAGCACACCCAACACCCTCGACAAAATTCCCCTCAGCATCAAAAACAGCAGTACATGTTGATGGGGTTTCAGGAGTATTCAATATATTAGCTGACGGTCCACGACCTGGATATAGGCAATTTTGATTGACACTCTTGACCGTACTTGGGATTGCGGGCAAATAATATAAATCCAAATTATTGGGTCCAAATTCACGATGCCTAATATGGGTGACCGTCGAAGTAGGCCCAAATTCAGAATTAAGCCAATAAGCGATGGGTTCGAGTCTGTCTGTAGAGGCACACTGGTTTGCTCCATCACCGAGAGTATCTATAGCCGCATCAGCACATACGCCTGCAGGATATTCATCAAGAGAGATTCCCGCAGCAGAGCCATATCCTGCAATACTATTAGAAATCATGCGTTTACTAAAGGTGATATGTATCGGTGCGTCCCCCGGAATATCTTCAGCCCCTGCTCCCGGAGTAATTTCCTGCACATAGGGCACACTTCGATCAATCGTATTCGCAACAAGGAAACCCCACGTATAGTTATCAGGAGCTTTTTCAGAATTGAGAATAATAGGAGAAATGTTCGGATCAGGACGAGTAAGTCGATTGCTGGAAGCATTATTAGTGGTATTATCAAGACCATTAAATGCAAGATCGTAAATTCCAGAAAAAGGTACTGCTTCAAACGGTGCTTCGCTATTATTGGTCGATACTGCAGTTCGGAGAAGGACTTCATACGGATTGACACATGCAGTACCTTGGCATGAAACCGGGAGACAAAACATCTGCTCGCCACAACTATTGGTTCCGCACGCTTCTCCAGGAACAAATTCAAGCGTCTGATATCCATTCGACAATCTCCATGATCCAGGAGGAGAAACCCTGTTCTCGGCAAAAATCTGATTTACCGGAGTAAACGTCGATAGCGTCTGTGCGGTCACCACTGACTCAACTACGGTCGGGTCAATCGGCTCACTAAAGGTAATCTGTAGTATCGTATTACGTGAAGTTGTGGCATTTAGAGCAGGATACACATCAACTACGGTCGGCGGATCCACATCGATAAAATTACCAGTGGTGAAATTCCATACGTACGGAACTCCATTACTGAATACGCTTTGGCCTGGCTGATCAGATCGCAGGATACCTGTACCAAGACGCACTCGATATTCAATATCTTCAGTCGGCGAGCCGAGGTACTGATGCGGTTTAAATACAAATGAAAATGCAGTTGGTGAAGCGGCAAGAGTATAGGTCGCAAGTGCAGCAGCAGACACACCAAGAGTTTCAACAGAACTCGAAACAAATCTAACCTCCTCATCAATCGTAACGATACCAGTCTTCAATTGATCACATTCAAAAGTTTTGATATCCGTAACCCCATCTCGATTGAGATCAACACAGTCACCGAGATACGGTCTCGCGATCTGTTCGACCGGAGTTGCGTCAGTCACCGGATTACTGGTCAAGTCGATACAGGTTGTCGTGGGTCCGGTGAATTCAGCATCCCAGCAGGTACGATTAGAATTATCAATAATACTAAGAGGATTAATAGGCAGCCCAAACGTGACGACAATACTAGTATTTCGTGCAACATCATGTTGATTACGGAGCGGATAATGGTCTCGCACACTTCGTCCAAGAGCGCCACTAAAGGCATAGGTATGTACCGTTGGTGGTGCGTCTCCAGTCGACACGTCCCCATTACCCTGTGTTCCAGTCAATGCACCCAAGATAAAACTGGTAATCGCAAAAGCGGACATCACAATAATGAGTCCAATAACACCATTAATCAACATTTTTTTTGCAGTAGCGACCTGCTCCTCATTACCTCGAGAAGTCATCCAAAGAAAACCGGCATATAATACAATACACACTGCAACAAGTCCCAAAAAGCCTAAAAAGAAATTGATAATTCGTACAATAAGTACACGCAAATCAGCATTAGGACTCGCAGGAATATTGATATTCTCTCCAACTCCAGTGACCCCAAAATCATCCTGAGCCTGTACTACAATCGCATGTCCGAAAAATACAGAAGCAGCCAAAAACACAAAAGCAACCATACGACGAATCCGCATAGTAGCTTGTGTGTATATAGCTTGTGATCGAGTCTTCGGGAGCATGGGAAAACCGAATAACTCACAAGTGAATTAAGCTGATGGCAACAATCTCTTTACAACCGATTGCATTAGGACTCCATCAGCGCGTCCAGCAACCTGTTTGACTACCAGTCCCATCACCCGTCCGAAATCTTTCTGACTAGTAGCCTGTGTCTCGTCAATTACTTTTTTTACAATAATCTCAACTTCTGATTCGCTCATGTGTTGCGGCAGATACCGACTCACGAGCGTGATTTCAGCCTCAGCAGCACGGGTAAGTTCGTCTCTGCCAGCTTTTTGGAAATCAAGAATTGCGTCTTTCTGCTGCTTGATAAATCTGCGCAAGACCGAGAATATTTCCTCATCAGTCAAGCCGTCTCGCTTCATAAGATTGATTTCCTCATTCTTAATTTGCGACAAGAGCATCTGGATGGTTCCAAGCGCTGTTTGATTTTTTTCTTTACGCGCCTGAAGTTGATCGTGTTGTAATGTCTGAATAACTGACATACAAAAAAATTAGCGTTTTGATGTTCGTTTGTTCAATTTATTCAATTCTTCTTGCGGTAATTTGCCGGTTTTGCGCAAGTATTCCGTTTTTGCTTGCTTTTTGGCGTAGTTAACCGCTTGTGTACGCTTCACGTTATCGCTTTTCTTCGGCACAAAATACTGTTTCTTTCGTGCTTCAAGCAATTTTCCTGAGCGCTGCCACTGTTGTTTTACGCGGCGCATGAATCCTTCAAAAGATTCATTCTTTTTGCGTTTTAATTCTGACACAGGTGTTCACCTCCCGAGGTGATTAATAATAAAACCTTAAGCTGAGTGTACACAAAAAAATCAAAAAAGTCAAATTATATCCCCAAAATCCTCTTTACGACCGAATCAATCTTCTTCTGGTCTTCTATTTCTTGAATACCGGATTCCATATTCCGGGTAATAATAGTACCATCCTGAACTTCTTTCTGTCCCAAGATAAGAGTGTGGGTTGCACCGACTTTATTAGCAAGTTCAAGCTGGGCTTTAATCGATGATTTTGCAAGATTATGTGACACCTGAATACCTGCACGGCGGAGCTTCTCAATGAGCAAAAGCGCACGTTTGCGAGCCTGTTCACCAAGCTGTGCGAAGAAAACCTGTTGACGATCAGTAGCATCGACATAGGTACCGTTCTTTCGAGCCTCTTCCTCTTTTCGTTTTAGCGAGAGTAGTATACGTTC
>CAYWFD010000072.1:0-4850 GCA_964457885.1 uncultured Gammaproteobacteria bacterium | reverse complement strand
TCTGCCTGGAAAATATTGAGGAGTTCACGAGGACTTGCCCAAATCAGTTCCGCTTTCGGATTATTCTTCAAAATCGATACCGCTTCCCGCATCATCGGCAACGGATCTTGTCCAGTGTCTGCGATCCGTCCTGCGAATACTGAAACATAACTTGACACCTCTGGATTCAAAACCTTACTCACTTCTCTGACCTGCTCAAGAGTCATGAGTGCGGTCACATTCAATTTAACTTTTTTATCAGAAAAAAGCTTTACGAGAGGACAACTACTTTCTTTTTTGGTATTCGTAATCGGAATTTTTACGTACACATTCTCCCCCCAACTCGCAATTTCAAGTGCTTGGCGTTCCATTTCATCGAAATCATCAGAAAAAACCTCAAACGAAATGGGTTTGTCTTGTATCGTCGACAAAATATCTTTTGCAAATTCCCGGTAATCAGTAATTCCCGCCTTTCGCATCAGGGTAGGATTGGTCGTCAACCCCTTGATAAAAGATTTCTGATACATTTCAAGCATTCCTGCTTTATCTGCACCGTCTGCAAATATTTTCACCTGTAATTCCTGTATATTCTTCATAGTATTTATTCTGTTAACAATGTAATAACCTCATTAAAATTTGATGCATAGAAGTCAGCACCTATTTCTGTGTCATGACTACCAAATAAGATACTCCTGCATCCTGCTGCCTGTGCAGCTTGCACATCAGAAACGGTATCTCCCAACATAAACGAATCTTCAAGTTCAATACTCCATTTCTTTGCTGCAGCTAACAGCATTCCTGGTTTTGGTTTTTTGCATTCGCATCCTTCGCTACGTCCATGAAGGCATACATATATATCATCGCATCCAAGTTCGACGACCACGCTCATAATACGAGCATGGTCTTCGGGCGACAAATTGCCATAGGCAATATCAGGCTGATTTGAAACCAGAATCACCCGATACCCCGTATTCTTCACCATACGTATGAATTCGGACACTCCTTCCCGCAGTCGAAATTCTTCAAACCTGAACGGTGCTGAGTATTCTACTTTTTTGCCCTGTACATAAAAATTTGACCCGCGACCGACCACCTCATTCACCACTCCGTCCCGATCAAGAAACAGGGCACGTGCCATATCAGTATTTCATTGATTCCCATTTTCCTTCCTGAACTTTCAACCTAGGCGAAGAAACCATCAAATGCCATATTACCGCATGATACGATTCGGTTAAGGGAGTTACCATATCCGCATGGATCGTCGGCACGACCACTGCCACGTTTGCCACCTCGGCAGTGTAGCCGCCATCACGACCAACAATACCGAAAATTCGCGCTCCCACTTCTTTTGCATACTTCAATGCAGCTACGATATTCACACTCACATTCTTTTGCGCATCTCCCCCTCCGACTGAGATCACAAAAATACAGTCTTCGCTCCTCAGGCGGCTTCCTCTGAGCCAGTTCACAAATACGCTTTCCCACCCATCATCATTGGTGCGCGCAGTAAGCTCAGAAACATTATCGGTAGGCGCATAAGCTTCGATCCCCACCAACTTTCTGAAATCATTTACCGCATGCCCAGCATTTCCCGCACTACCCCCGACACCCAGGATAAATAGCCTCCCGCCTCTATTTCGGGTTTCCAAAACCAACTCGATTCCCCGCTCAATAGCATTTTTGTCGATTCTCCTTGCAATCGTTTCCACCGCCTGTAAATATGATTCAATATAGGTATTCATAGAAAAAAACCTTATGGTAAATATTTTTTCATGTCTTCAATTCCCGAGAACGACCCAATTTCATAAAATCGTTCATGTACCTCATACCCTACCATATCGCCATGTTTTATCAAGTCCTTAAAAATGTCCGCGAGATCTATCCGCACACCTTCATTTACCCTACCCAAAGCTTTCGCCGTGAATATTTCAAGTCCATAATCAATATGGTGCATAGCTACTTGTGTCTGCACTTTATCATAATATATGATAGCACCTTCTTCAAATATGACGTTGCTCTTATCCCATTGGTTATTATTCTTAATAACTGTCATAAGTGCACCTTTGGCTTGGTTTTCAAAAAAATTGCTCACGTTCGCAAAATTAATTGGCAGATATGAGTCGCCATACATTACAAAAAATGTATCTCCAAGTAGTGGTAGCGCTTTGCGTAGTGCCCCTCCGGTCCCAAGCAGCTGGTCACCATCAAACGAATACTCAACTTCAATCCCCAATTTCTTCCCATCTCCTACTACTTCTTGTATTTTATTCCCAAGAAATCCAACGCACATAACTACTCGACGTATGCCGTTTTTCTTCAACAGTTCCAATTGATACACGATAAAAGGTCTCCCATTAATTTCGATCAGAGATTTGGGAATTTGTTGGGTGACCGGATGGAGTCGCGTTGCCAGACCTCCGGCAAGCAGTGCGAGAGTAGTAATCATACTGCAGTAATAATTTTCGTTCCCTCAAAATCAAATCTGAATCGAACCTCTTCAAGCCCCTCTTTTGCGAGCGCATGGCGCAATCTTGTCTTATCTTCTGCATAAAACAGTAAGAACCCTCCACCGCCCGCACCGATCAGTTTGCCTCCCACAGCTCCATTTGCCATTGCTATTTTGTACCACTCATCGATTTTTTCATTTGACATCCCGCCGGATCTCTTTTTCTTATGCTCCCAATGCACATTCATCAATTCTCCAAATCTGATCAAATTTCCATTTTCGAGTGCATCTTTACTCTGATATCCCAATTCTTTGACAAAATGCAAATTCTCAATCATATCCTGATTGTTCTCTTTGCTCTTGTCATTCTGTTCTTTCAAAATTGACGAAGCGGCACGCGAATAACCCGTAAAAAACAATAAGAGATTATCCTCGAGATCATATATCGTCTCCTTACTTACTCGCAGTGGTGATGCTCTGACCGTGCCGTCTGTGTGAAATTCAAAACAGGTAAGCCCGCCATATGCCGCAATGTATTGGTCTTGTTTTCCGATAGGTTCGCCCAACTTATCGATCTCGATAGCACATGCTTCTTCAGCAAGATCTTGCGGATGTATCAATGTCCTATTGTTGGCGTGCAACGCCTTGAGTAGGGCTGTAGTAAAACTTCCTGATGAGCCAAGCCCGGTGCCGGCCGGGATATCTGCCACACTGACTATCTCCACTGCCTTGAGATGAGGATCGACCAATCGCAGAGCTTCTCTCACAATCGGATGTTCAATCTGGTCAATATGTTCCGCTTTTTCCATTTTTGAATATTTCACCAGAATCTCCTTCACAAAAGGAATGCTTAGTGAAATATATACATATTTATCAATAGCCCCGGCGATCAAAAAACCACCATGTGTTTCATAATATGATGGCAAGTCCGTACCACCTCCTCCGAGTGAAATTCTTAAGGGGCTTCTCGTGATAATCATACATGTTTAGACTGCATAACAGACCGTGCCTGTACGGGACAAGGCATGCTGCCGAAAATATAATTTGTAATCGGGATTCAACGAATGAATATATAATGGAAGTTCCCAAAAATCACTCGGTTTATGATATACGCATATTGCAAGTTTTGGCTTATTTTTGCGAATGATCTCCTGCATGCCTTTAAGTGCTTCCAATTCAGCTCCTTCGATATCCATTTTGACAAACGTAATCATTTCTTTTTCCGATTCATTCAAAAAGCTATCTAATGCAACCACATCAATCATTTCGTCTCCTGTATCTGAAATTGATGAGCCGATACCTTTCAGCGAAAAACCACACTGTCCATTTTTGGAATATACTCCTTTAGAGTAACAGCTGATTTTTTTCTGATCCAGCCCCAGTTTTTTGACCGTTTTCTCAAGTTCGTCAAAATTTTTTTTATCAGCTTCAAAAGAAAAAATGTGTCTGAATTTTCCTTTGGTGCGTGTACAAAAATCTTCGACCGTATCACCCGTAAACGCTCCACAATCCACAAAACCTTCGTCATCTGAGAGTGTGACCACCCCTTTGGGGAAATACTCATCGTTATCAAGCAATGCATTGTGTTTTTCCCACAATCCATTTTTCTTCAAAAAACCCTGTTCAGACGCAGTGTTAAATTTTGTAAAAAATTGTATCTGTGTCTTAATAACTTCTCTAGAAATATCATCAACAACGATGCTCAATATTTTTTTGATATCACCCTGGTGATTATTATAAAATTTTTCAAAACTCTTTCGTCGATGGTAATGTACCACTTGTCTCGGAACATACACTAAAAAATTAAGCATTGTTCTTACCATCCTTATTGGAAATTTTTTCGGTTCCGTACTATCGAGAAAGGACATTACTTTCCGTTTGAAAGAAAATTCTTTTTGTATCCCAAGATAATCCAGCATATTTGTTTATTTTAGGACGCAGCACCCTTCTTGAAAATCACCAGATTTTTGGGCATCCAAAATGGCACGAACACTCCTTGATGTGCCTGGGTTGGATTTTTCATGATTTCAGGAGGATTTTTTTCATTTTTTGCACTTTCGACTAGTTGCGCAACCATTCCCTCGATTTCCGGCGCACGCACATAGCCTTTGTCAGAAAATTTCTTTTCCCAGTAAGCTTTATCCTGTTCGTTTACATGAAACTCTCCCCCTTGTCCTGGCGTTGCCGCGGTTAGCATTACTATTTTTGGATGAAAACTCAATATATTATTGACATATGCATCTGCAAATTTATCCTCGATATGTTCAGCAACTTCAATTGACATTGCCAAATCAAAATCCTTATTAATATTCAAAGGATCTCGCAGATCTGCAAAAATCACTTTTTCCGGCGTGCACACCAACATAGTCCGCGCTCGCTCTCCGCCTTCAATACCTAGAACATCAACTCCTGCTTTCTCAAATGC
>CAYWFD010000071.1:0-4937 GCA_964457885.1 uncultured Gammaproteobacteria bacterium | reverse complement strand
TCGACTACCTCTCCATCACTTACAGCGATCTGAGTACCATCTTTTTCCACCACCTTGATCTTCCAGCCGGTAAGCTCAGCTGCAAGGCGCACATTCTGCCCACCGCGTCCGATTGCAAGTGAGAATTGATCTGCTTCGACCGTTACCACTGCTTCCTTGGTCTCATCATTCAATTCCACAGACGAAACTTTTGCAGGAGACAAAGCCGCTTTGATATAGCCTTCCGCATTCTCATTGAAGAGGATCACGTCGATCTTTTCCCCGCCGAGCTCATCGATGATCGTCGTGATGCGGCTGCCGCGCTGGCCGACACATGCTCCGATCGGATCGATCGATTCGTCGTCGGTTGCGACCGCTACCTTGGATCGGCTTCCTGGATCCCGTGCGATTCCTTTGATCACCACTTCTCCCGAAGCGATTTCAGGAATTTCCTGCTCGAATACGAATGACACCATGCGCTTGTCTTTGCGGGACAGGATGATTTCCGGTCCGCGTACTCCCTCGCCTACTGATGCCACATAGAATTTCAGACGATTGCCGAGCGTATAGCGTTCACGGAATACAGTTTCAGTCTGTGGGAGAATACCGGTGATTTTCCCGAGATCAATCACGTATCCTCCGGTATGGCGGTCACGTCGCTGTACGACACCCTGGACAATATGTCCTTCCTGTTTCTTGAAGTCTTCGAGGACGGTCGAGCGTTCAGCCTCGCGGAGTTTCTGGATGATTACCTGTTTTGCGGTCTGTGCTGCCATACGGCCGAAGTCTCCTGGTACCTCGAGGTCGATCTTGAGGATGTCTCCCAATTTTACGCTCTTCTTATGGGTTTTTGCTTCAGTAATCATGATCTCCGTCTTCGGATTGAAGCGTACCAAATCAGCGATTTCTTCCTCGCTAAGATCGCGTCCTTCTTTGCGCACTTCCTCGCGGCGTCGCGCCAATTCTTCCTGGTCATGCAAAAGGGTTTCTTCAGGAATATCCTCGACTACTTCCTTCTCATCCCACACTTTCATGTCTCCGGTTTCCGGATCGAATATTACTTGGATATTCTGTTGTTTGTTCCCGAAGTCTTTGCGGTATGCAGCAGCAAGCGCTGATTGGAGCGCTTCCATGACTACCTCGTACTGGAGTCCTTTTTCTTCACAGATGTACTGTATGCTTTTGACGATTTCTGATGCCATAAGGCTCTGAAGTTATAGTAAATAAAGTTGAATAAAAAATGAGTTTAAAAAAAGCAGCATTTGATGATGCTACTAATACGTCAATACTATCACAGATCACTGAAATTGTCAAATAATCGTATAATGAAATATTTGTTGTGCTGTACCTTCCCCATAAATACTCACCTGCTCGAACTGGATCGGTGTGTGTTCGCTATCAATGTCCTGTTCAAGGCAAAACGCGATTGCTCCTTTTTTCATATGCTCTTGCTTCTTTTTTCCAACCGACCGCTCTGCACTTCCATCGTTTACTGAGCGAAACTTTACTTCGATAAAGCACAAGGTCTTCCCGAAATACGGTTTATCGTGCCACGCGACAATATCGACTTCACCAAACTTTTTCGAAAAATTGCGTGCGACAATGACATACCCTTTGTGTTCAAGAAATTCAACAGCAATTCCCTCGGCGATTTCGCCGGTTTTTCGTTTCCCCTCCATATAACCTATCTACTATTATGCTCGATACAGTACCACCGCACGATGATAGGGTCCGACGACAGTATCTTCCTGTACCGCAAATTGATTCTCACGAGCCCATGAAATGACCTTTTCAAAATCAACCATCGCTTCAGCCGCAGGCCCGAGTACCGAAAGTTTCTTCATCCAATCGACCACGATAATCCTGCCTTTATGTTTGAGTACCCGCGCCACCTCAGACAAAGGCGTATCATATGAGTCAAAGTGATACAGTACGTTGATAAAAAATCCGAGATCAAGCGTCTTCTCCGGAATTGCGAGCCCACGCGGTTCGCCGAGATCTGCCCACACTGTTTCCACATTATGGATTGCTTCGAGTGCCGCACGCTTGCGGACCGACTCAAGCACATCTTTCAATATATCGACTGCATAGATGACTCCCCGATCGCCGACGACCTGAGAGGCAGGAAACACGACATGTCCGGTCCGTCCGCATCCGAGATCAGCGACATGCATACCTTCAATGACGCCCCCCTTAGCAAGAAGCGTATGTGGATCGATCAAATGATTTCCCGTGTGATACGTCATACTCTTAGCCACTGCCGCCAATAAACAAATTTCCAAATATACTCAAAAATATTTCCCCAAGCGCTCCGGTCATCGCAAGAATCGATCCGACGATAAACAAAATGCCGAGTACTTTATACATAAGTCGGGTTCCGCCGCCTCCAAATTTTGATTCTGCCCAGTCACTATACCCGAAATTCTCGATAAACCACTGTGTCCGCGCAACCATAAAGACACCAAGCACAATCACCAATATTCCGATAAAATATTTCATACCTAATTACGGGGTAAACGTAACATCAAAAGAGACGCTCCAGTCATGTTCTGGTAGTCCGGACGGATTATCTTTGCTGAATGTTACCTTACCCTCGGGAGTCGTCGGATCATCAATCTTGGTAAGTACCGCAGTGAATGGGACAAAATCCTCGGTCATCCAATCACCATTCGCAGTCGCAATTCCCTGAGCGACGATGGTTCCAATATCGTCAGTCACCACAACCGGAAAACTTGCTTCAAAAAACATAGTTCCGCGTGCGCGACCAAAGAGCGTAATCGTCGCCTGAGTCGTATCATAGCCAAAGACAACACCCGGCTCATCAAGACCGTCTACCGAAATCATATCAGCAGGACTCACGGTTGGTTCTTCAGCAACTGATGGTTCTGGTGAACGTCCATATCGAACGCGGTAGATCACACCCGCATGATCATCAGTGATATACAGGTCGCCATTCATGAAGACGAGATCGACCGGACGCCCCAATGCTTCATTTTTTTTCGTAAGCCACCCTTCGATAAATGGCTGTTCTCCGACGATCTGGCCATTGTTATCAATCACAAAACGAGTAATCATATACCCTACCGGGACGCTCCGATTCCACGATCCGTGATATGCAACCAATAAATTATTCCAATATTCCTCTGGCCAAAAGCTCTCTTCAGGAATAAATGCGAGACCGAGTGGTGCCACATGCGCAGGAAAATCATAGTAGCTGGGTACGGTCGACGCGCATGGATCGACAATATACTGTTTGGTATCAAAGTTCACGTCATGAATGCGATTGCCATAACACACCGGCCAACCGTAATTTTTTCCTTTTTCGATGATATTCAATTCATCCGGAGGAATATTGTCACCCAGAAGATCGCGTCCCATTTCAGTCGCCCAGAGCTTTCCATCAACAGGGTTGAGGTCCATAAATACCGAATTGCGAAGTCCGGTCGCATACGGAGTGAGAGTCCACGTACCCTGTACATTGCGTAATTCCTGGATACTTGCTCGCACGGACGATTCTTCATCACACACATTGCACGAGGAACCGATTGAGACCAATAATTCCTGGTCCGGGCCATACGCAAGCGAGCGCGTATAGTGGGAACCGGTGCCGGCATTCAGGGTGACGAGCGTAGTCATCTGATCATGAGTGAACGTGGAAGGCTCACCGGTTTCCGTATTATAGGTGATATCGACCGAAGAAATACGGTCTTCTTCGGCAATATAGAGACGATTGGGATTCGCGATATCAAAAAGCAATCCGTGCGGATTATCAAGGCCGGTTGCGACATCGATCATCCGGCTTGCCTGCCCGTTCTCGGTCATGACAACCGAAATCTTTCCTTCCTTAGGACGCGAGACCCAAAAATTGCTGTAGCGGTCATAGAGGAGTACACGCGCGCCAGACAAATCTTTTGCAAAAACCTCAATCGAAAATCCGGAAGGTACCTCGAGCGGATTTGTACTGCCCGGCTGATTCACCACGTCTTCGATCGGATATGGCGGGTTGCTGAGCGCCGGCTTCACACCACGCAGATGTTTATAATAAAAGTATCCGGCATATGCACTGATTCCCAATGCAAGTATGAGAGGGATAATAATGAGGCTTTTTTTCATACAAATAAATTAGCCGATAAATCGCCGAATTGATCGGCTGATAAGAAACGAGGTTGAGAGTGATGCGGAAAAATGTCCGCCGCGACGCCGGGCAGTAGAATGGCATGCAAGCTTTTCTACAAAAGCTTCAAGTGCAGGTACTGATACTATCATATCATCTTTTGCGTAGATAATAAACAATTTTTTGGGATCAAAGTTGTCGACATGCGCAATTGGGTTAAAAAACCCGGAATCATGCCCCAGCCGCTCAAAATCAGTATCGCAGAATCGATACGCCTCGCCAAATCCCTGACTCAAAAAAGACTTCATCCACTCTATTGGTTCGACGGTATTCTCCAGCTCCTGTGTCCAATCTACGACAGGAGACAACGCTATTGCATGATCGACTTCAGGATGAAGCGAGGAAAGCAGGGCAACCGTCCCCCCAAAGCTCGCACCTAGCACGACGACATGTTGTATCTTCGGAGTATATGCGGCACCATCATATGCGCTTACCAGAGTTTCGGTTGTAACTGCCCGAACGACATCGAGGATATCTTCAGTCGGATCATGATCGAGGAACGTGCCGCCGCTCTCCCAGGTCCCTCGGTACCGCGGATGAAACACCCAAAAGCCTTTATCGGACCAATACTCAAGCACACGACGCTTTGAGGGAACGCTGGGCAATCCATCGCAGACGATAATAGCCCGCTCACTTTTTCCATTGCGCGGAGGATTTTCTGTGTTATTGGCGTCCCACATTTTTCACATTTGTCAAGCGAATTCTGAAACTCATTAATTATCTCCGAACCTGCCAATTAGCGCCAACCATGTAATCCACTTGACAAAGGTTTTTGCCGTCGACG
>CAYWFD010000070.1:0-5106 GCA_964457885.1 uncultured Gammaproteobacteria bacterium | reverse complement strand
GATTATTCGTGCTATCGATTCAGAGGTAGATGTCAGTACTACCTCCACCAGTTCACCCAGTTCTTCCGCCGTTATCGATACACTACCTGTGGCCACTACTCCTGAATTCGTACCACGAATCACTGAAATCCTTCCTAATCCTATTGGTGCTGATACTCACAACGAATATATTGAATTATATAATCCGTTTGATTTTGATATTTCCCTTGAAGGTTTTTTTCTCGATGACGCGGAAGGGGGTTCGAAGCCCTATGCGTTTCCATCTGGCACGATACTTCGTGCTCATGAATATCGTGCGTGGTATTCGAAAGATACCAAGCTCTCACTTACTAATACGTCTGATCAGGTGCGGATCTTGGATTCTGATGCGCAGGAACTCCAGAGTGTCGAATATCTCGGAGCAAAAGAAAATAAATCATATACACTGGGTGGTACTCTATGGTTCTGGACTTCTGAATTGAGTCCGAATATGGAAAATCCATTAGCTCCTGCACCTGATGTAATCCCCGATACCAAAGCTAAAATGACCAGTGCAAAAACAGCGGTGAAGACGACGCTTGCGCAAGTGCGGAATTTTGATATCGGTACACGTGTCGAATTGAGCGGGGTAGTGTTGGTGCCGCCTGGGGTACTAAGTACGCAGTATCTGTATGTGGGCGGGGAAAGCGGGATAGGGATTCAAGTGTATTCGTATAAAAAAGAATTTCCTGAGATTGTCCCCGGAGATTTGGTTATCGTGTCTGGAGAGCTGGCTGAAGTGTCTGGAGAGATGCGAGTGAAACTTGCATCTCTCGATGACCTGCAGCGTGACCACTCGACGGCGATATCGCCACTCACTCCGCAGTTGCTTCAGATGGTTGATATCGGAGAATCATATGAAGGTGGGCTTATTGAAGTCGCGGGAGAAATTACCGGGATAAAGGGATCGTATCTCTATCTTGATGACGGAACTGATGAAGTGAAAGTATATATCCGCGCCGGCTCGGGAATCGATAAGAAAATATTTATCGAAGGGGCGCGTGCCCGGGTCGCTGGTATCGTACAGGAAACCAAGAGCGGGTATCATCTCTCGCCACGGGATCAGTATGATGTGACTGTAGAAAACGGTGAGGTGCATGGAGAAAAAATTGAGGCAGATAATTCTCCCGAACATTCGTATTCCACCGTTCAAATGGTGCGTGTTGCGATTTTACTCTTCACTGGGCTTGCGCTCGTGCTTGGAAGCAAGCTGTATGGAACCAAGATCATCGAATTCATACGATCAAGAATACAAAAGCGTGAGCAATAACATTATACTTCAGTACCAGAGGTAATAGAGAGTTTTTTCGCAGCAGATCCTCCCTGTACTACAATTTCTATGAATCGTTTATCTCCGAATCCTGAGCTTCCTCGCACTGCCGCAAGCTCATGATCTGGTACATCGGTCAGTCGGGTGAAGAGCTGCAACACCCCCCATGGAGTATCAATGGTTTTTTGAGCGGTGTCTCCCGTGATCGTAGTTTTACAATTGCCAAAGCAATCTACCCACCATACTCGATTTTTTTTCTCAGAAAAGTCTTTTTCGAGTGAGAGTGTACTCGTCTGAAATGAGTGTCCTTGGGTGAGCCATGCTGCAATGCGCGGTAAAAATTCAAAACTTCTGAATTGCGTGTGCGTAATATGTTCCGCCTCTTTTTGGGTGAGTAATTGTTTTTCTACAGCTGCTGCTACGACCGTGGGAATGTCGAATACTTCAATTGATTTGGTAATACCAAGTTCATATACCAATCGTAATGTTTCTCCTGCAATTGAGGTGCACACTAATGTTTCTCCAACGTAGAAATATCCAAATGGTGTACCATTTTCCCATTTATTTTTGGTTTTTTCGCGCGGGGCAACATTGACGAGGATGCTACTTTTCTGTCCAAGTGATGCGTCAAGAATGTCGACCAGCATTCCGCCTGCCTCGATATCACTCGCTACCCCTACGGTTGTGACAGGACATGAGAGTAGTGAACCTACTCGAGCAGCTTGTCTGCCAAATGCGTTTGCATCTCGGCAATCGTTGATTATCGTTGCGAACATATACACGGTGTATGTTATAAAATAAAATGACCTTCGGATGGCGAAGGTCAGGTGTATTACTTTTTGATAAAACTACAATACCAGCCTTCGAGGGAATAAGGTCATCATAGCCATCATCATGTGCTGTGATTTGGTAGCGTAGTTCATACAGGTACTAACGGTACTCTTTCCCTGTAGATATGTCAACTCTCGCTCTGGTGGGTGGGTTCTTGACTTTTATGTGGCCGATTGATATACTTGTTTTCGATTTTACAAATAATGTAATGGGCCAGTAGCTCATCTGGTAGAGCGCCTCGTTTGCACCGAGGAGGTGGGGGGTTCGAGTCCTCTCTGGTCCACAAGAGACAGTTAACAGATAACGATTAACAATTGACCGAAGTGCAACGTTAATTGTTGAAGGTTACTTGTTAACTGTTTTTTTACGCCGAGGTAGCTCAGTGGTAGAGCAGAGGCCTGAAGAGCCTTGTGTCGCCAGTTCGATCCTGGCTCTCGGCACTGTGTAAACGGAGTGTAGCTCAGTTGGCTAGAGCATCTGGTTTGGGACCAGAGGGTCGTAGGTTCAAGTCCTATCACTCCGACGACAAAACAGTCTCTATAGAGGCTGTTTTTGTTTGCTTGATTTAGGAAATTTATTGAGCTATACTTTTTTTGACTTTCCTTACGATACTATGCTCCGCAATCATTACATACAAACATGGTCTGGTTTCATGTATAACACCCTTCTGTATCAGTAGGGTTCGATTGTTTTTTGTATATACAATCCGCCCTACGGCGGTTTTTTGTTTATATGTTTTTTTATTTTAAAAATTACTATTATGATTCAACTCACTGAACACTCGTTCAAAAAATTATTCATCGCTCTCGCTGTATATCTTACGTCTCTCTTTGCAGCAAATACTCTTGGGCTTAAAATAATGCCATTCATCTTTGGTTCACATTTGTCGGTTGGAGTTTTTTCTTTTCCGATTGTGTTTCTCATGACTGATATTGTTGGAGAGATATACGGCAAACGTATTGCGAAGCTTTTCGTTCTGACTGGGTTTGTTTCCACTGCATTATTTATTGCGTATTCGTTTTTATCGCTTGCTATGCCTTGGTCTTCCGATGGTGAATGGGCGCGTGCGGGGTACAATCAAATCTTTGGTATTTCAGTACGAATTGCGATCGCATCTCTTGTTGCTTTCCTTATTGCACAATATCAAGATGTATTCTCTTTTTTCTTTTTTAGAGAAAAATTAGGGATAAAAGTTTTTTGGCTTCGATCGATTCTCTCGAATCTCTGGTCGCAGCTGCTCGATACCACAATCTTCATGGCCATTGCTTTTGCAGGTATTTATTCAACCCATACGCTTGTAAGTATTATTATCACGTGGTGGCTTTACAAGGTGGTAATGGGTACATTGTACACACCATTATCTTATTTTGGCATGTATCTTTTGCGAGACAAAGACGTAAAATAATATCTCATAACTAAAACACAAATCCACCCGAAAGGGTGGATGTTGCGTTGGCCATACAGTAAGGGACAATTTCTAATCCCATGTGTATGTCTGATATGTTACCATACCAAACGTGAATTGTAAACAATTCACTGAGCGGTAAACCAGATTCGAACTGGCGACCTTCTCCTTGGCAAGGAGACGCTCTAACCAACTGAGCTACTACCGCATTCTAAATTGTGGGATCCTTTGTTGCGGGGGAGGGATTTGAACCCCCGACCTTCGGGTTATGGGCCCGACGAGCTGCCTGGCTGCTCTACCCCGCGATGTGTATATATTGTACGTCCTTTATCTCATTTTTACCAGCATCTTTGATGTGGTTCCGATGTGTGATCAGGAAGTGTTGGAACATGTAGATCTTGTACCCAGATCTCGAGCGGGTAGCGGGAGTCGAACCCGCGTCATCAGTTTGGAAAACTGAGATAATAGCCGTTATACGATACCCGCTTGTTTTGTGTAGGCCTTATACTACGTGATTTTCAATCTGTTGTCAACATTTTATCGCCTGAAACGTGCTATACTTGATAGGTATTACGATTGACAAACAGCATATTTTACTCTATTCTCACGCCACTATGACATCGAACGCTGGCGCCCATATTCATCATATCACCACCCATAAGCCCATTCTTGATGCACGCTATGAAATTCTTCGTGCAATTCGCGAATATTTTTGGTCGGAAGGGATGGTCGAGATTGAGGCGCCGACGATTGTGGCAACTCCCGGACAAGAGCCGAATATTGATGTTATGGGTATTGCATTGCATGATGATCGGAAACAGGAATTCTGGGGAGTACTCCACACTTCGCCCGAATATACGATGAAGAAACTGCTTGCTTCCGGGTTTCGGCAGATTTTTTATCTCGGAAAAGTGTTCCGCGATTACGAGAGCATGTACAATACACATCATCCTGAATTCACTATGGCGGAGTGGTATCGGACAGGCGCCTCACTTGAGGATATTATGGATGATACTCTGCGACTGTGCCAGGCTGCGGCTGCGCGCGTGATTGAACGGTGTCCGCAGTTCCGTATGTACGCTGACCGATTCCTCACTGAATCATGGAAACGCATCAGTATGCGCGAATTGTGGCTTGATACGATCGGTATTGATCTTGATACTATCGCAACCCGGGAAGATTTTATGTTACGGGCACGTGAGAAAGGTTTTGTGATTTCTGATACGGATCAGTATGAAGAAATGTTTTACCGTATCTTTTTGACTGACATAGAACCCAAACTTGCGCACATGGGTCTCGTCATGGTTTATAATTATCCGGCAGCGATGGCATCATTGTCCCGCCTTACCCCTGACGGGAAATACGGGCGCCGGGTGGAAGCATATGTCGATGGGGTCGAATTGACTAATGGGTTTGAGGAACTGATCGATGCTGAGGAGCAGCAAGCGCGTTTTGTCTCTGAGCAAGCTGAACGCCTGACATACGGAAAATCAGTCTATCCTATTGACCATGAGTTTATTGAGGCGCTTCGTCATATGCCCGAATCATCAGGTATTTCCTTGGGTGTTGACCGGCTGGTCAT
>CAYWFD010000069.1:0-5114 GCA_964457885.1 uncultured Gammaproteobacteria bacterium | reverse complement strand
AACTTTCACTGAGAATATAATTCTCACTGTAGTATTGCTCTCTCTTTCGTACGCCTCAGTAATTTCTGCGTCTGCTGGGATTTGGGCAATCCCTGGTGATGTTGCACCTACGAAATATGATGTCGGTAAAATCGGCGGCATACAAAATACATTTTCAAACATTGCTGGTATTGTGGCGCCAATCATTACGGGTGCATTATTTGGTCTCACTGGATCGTTTACAGTACCTCTGATTATTTCGGGAGTTATCGCAATTATCGGAGCGTTTTCGTATTGGTTCATTGTTGGCGAACTTAAACCATTGGTTGTTAGAGCAAAGAATTAGATCAAATTAAGGATTTGAAATTAAAAAACACCCTCATCGGGTGTTTTTTAAGGCGTCCATTTGGGATACCCCTCTCGGACACCCAGCAGGCATGTCTATTTTGGTGCTCAGGAGAGGACTCGAACCTCCATGCCTTTCGGCGCTACCACCTCAAGGTAGTGCGTCTACCAATTTCGCCACCTGAGCGTTTATTTGCTTACATAGAATGCCATAAAATACATTCTAAGTCAAGGGTTTGTAAATGCCATGTATTCAAAACGTAAAATGCAAAAGTTAAAACTAGAGCTTAAATTTTAAAATTATTATTCTGTGCTAGTTTTGAATTTTTAGTTACAGTTTTGAGCTTCGAGCCTTGAGTTTTAAGCTATATGTTTTTTTGAACATAGTTTGCCTAGGCACTCAATTCTTGCTACACTTACTCCATAATTTTCTGTATGAAACGTTCCGAAAGTCTCCTCATGGTGCTCCAAGTGCCGCTTGATTATCTGCTTCTCCTGCTCGCGACAGTGTCCGCATACGGCATGCGTTTTTTGCCGTTTTTCGTGGAATGGCGCTCGATCCAGTTCGATCTTTCGCTCGAGGAATTTTTGGCAAGAGCGGCACTCGTGGCACTCGGAGTTATCATACTATTTGCATTTGGCGGGCTCTATGCCGCTGATCCCAATCGGAAGCTGGGGGACACGCTGAAGCGGGTGGTCGTCGCGAGTACGGTCGCGCTCGGTTTTGTCTCCTTGGGAATCATTCTCTCAACGACGCAATTTGAATCGCGCTTCTTATTGATCGTGAGCTGGATCTTGGTGATCATCTATGTCTCGCTTGGCCGGATGTTCGTACGCGGAGTCAAGGCAGTATTGTATCGAGCAGGAATCGGGCTCAGGAGAGTGGTGATCGTCGGGGACGAGGCAGTCGGAGAACGGATCGCAGGAGAGCTCGCCGAGCGAAAGGAGCTCGGGTATCGTGTCTCAAATGTGGTCAAGCATTTCAATCTTCGGGATATGGACGCGGAGAACGAGAAGGGGCTTGATGAGATTATCTTTGCGCATCCGAGAGGGCGGGAGACTGAGGCGCTCCGGGTGATCGAATACGCGACCAAGCATCATATTATTTTCAAATATTCGGCAGACATGTTCCAGGCGTACTCGGCAAACGCTACGATCACCGCACTTGCCGGCATGCCGATGGTGGAATTGAGACGCACTCCGCTGGACGGATGGGGCAAGGTATTGAAGCGGGTGTCAGATGTGGTATTAAGTATGTGTTTCATTATTATACTTTCCCCGATACTGCTTCTTACTACCGTGATTATTTTTATTGAAACCGGACGCCCGATCTTGTACAAAAATGAACGCGTGGGGTATAAGGGAAACAAATTTTTTACGTACAAATTCAGATCGATGTATCAGAAAGACAGCACCGGCCCGCAATTCGGGGCAGGAGGGGACGCTGCATTGAAAAAAGAACGTGAATTGATTCTGAGTAATAATACGCGCCGGGGACCGATCTATAAAATCGGCAATGATCCACGTGTCACTCCCTTCGGACGATTCATTCGACGGTGGAGTATTGATGAGCTTCCGCAATTCTTCAATGTGTTCGGCGGATCCATGAGTATCGTAGGCCCTCGTCCGCATCAGCCGCGCGAAGTGGAGCTGTATAAAGATTCTTATCCGACCGTATTTGCGATCAAGCCAGGTATTACCGGTATGTCTCAAATCTCAGGCCGGAGCGACCTTGAGTTCGAGGAAGAAATGCGTCTCGACATACTCTATATCGAGCGCTGGACAGTCTTCCTTGATTTGGTTATCATGCTTAAAACACCGTTTATTCTCCTGAAGAAACGGAAAGCGGAATAAGTAAAGGCTTGAAAGGTCGCAAAGGCCTCAAAGGCTTGAAACTATCTTGCGTTTCCGGCATTTCAAGCCTTTTTTTGTTATGAAAATCGCATTAGTCCATGATTACCTTGCTCAAGACGGCGGTGCGGAGCACGTACTACGCCGACTGCATCAGATGTGGCCCGAAGCCCCTATTTTTACTTTATTTCACCACAAAGGCTCGGTGAGTGGATTCGATCATGCTGATATCCGTGAGTCCTATATCGCGCGCCTCCCGTTCGGGAGAACCAAATATCAATGGTATTTGCCGCTTATGCCCGGAGCATTCGAATCATTCGATTTTTCAGGTTTCGACGTCGTGATATCGTCAACCTCGGCATTTGCCAAAGGAATCATCACACCACCCGGGACAACACATCTCTGCTATTGCCACACTCCGACTCGTTATCTCTGGACCGATACTGCGGAATATATTGCCGACCTCAAATATCCGAAAGTGGTGAAGCTCATGCTCCCCCGGCTTATGCATCGTCTTCGTATGGTTGATCGTCTGCAGGCAGAGCGGGTGGACGTGTTTATTGCAAATTCAAAAACCGTGCAGCAGCGCATCCAGAAATATTATCATCGGGAAAGCGAGATCATATTCCCACCGGTTGCAGTTGAAACAGGGACTATTGCCCACCCGATTGACGATTATTTTATTTCAGGGGGGCGCTTGGTACCCTATAAGCGCTTTGATTTGATCGTCGAGACATTCAATCGTCTGCCGCAACGCAAATTGATTATTTTTGGTGACGGGCCCATGTATCATGATTTGAAAAAACGGGCAAAACCAAATATCACGTTTGTTGGACGGATTGGTGATGAGGAAAAAATGAAATTACTATCGCGAGCGATTGCATTTATCCATCCGCAATTGGAAGATCTGGGTATTACGCCGATCGAATCGATGGCCTGCGGGCGTCCGGTCATTGCATACGGCAAGGGAGGTGCCGTCGAGACGGTGGTACCTGGGGTGACAGGTGTATTATTTTATGAACAGGCATGGAACATATTGTTTGAAGTAATTCAATCGTTTGATGCTCTCGCCTGGAATCCTGAAGTGATTCGTGCACATGCACTCAAATTCGGAGGATCGGTTTTTGAAGAAAAAATAAGGGCAATCGTCGAAAGGGAATACCGCAATCGCTGACTTTTGGAATGCTGACGCTATAGATTTGGACTTATCCATGGGCGGGTATGAATGTTGCAATTGACATACGAAACTTACTGGTTCCACATCTCTCGGGTGTTGGCTATTATACATGCAGATTGAGTGAAGAATTGGTCAGGGATACCTCGATTCAGTGGTACCTGTATTGCAATCAGGGAAAAATTCATGCGCTTCCGGAAGAGATTGAGGTATTACAGAAACTTCCGAATGTACATATGGTCGGGACCAGATATCCGAACAAATTACTCAATCTGGCGCTTGCATTGCGCATGGTGCGTCTGGATCGCATCATAGAGAAGGAGACGGGTATCACGCTCCAGTGGATACTGTTTCCCAATTTGGGATTTGCGCATGTATCGCGAAGTGTGCGTACGATACAGGTCGTACATGACATGAGTTTTGAGCGGTTTCCCGAGTACTATTCGTGGAAGATGCGTCTGTGGCATCGTCTGTTGTCACCGGTCCGTGCGATTCAACGTGCGACATATGTGGTCGCGCCGTCAGAAAGTACTGCACGCGACATAGTGTCCCTGGGTAAGATTCCGCGTGCTCGAATTCGCGTGATTCCGCATGGACATCGAGCAAAAGAGGATACTGATGTTGTCGCCTCTCTGCGATTCCCTATGCCCGAAAAATTTTTTGTCGCGCTTTCGACGATCGAACCTCGAAAAAATTTCGAGGGAATCGTAATTGCATATAAAGAAAGCGGTCTCTACCGGCAGGGAATCGAATTGGTAATTGCAGGGGGCGTTGGGTGGAAACATAAGAAAATCGTGAAGTTGTTCAGGAGTACTCCGGGGGTGACCTATCTCGGATATGTTACCGATCATGAGAAGCGACAACTATTGTCACGCGCACTCGGTCTCGTATATCCGAGCTTTTATGAAGGGTTTGGGATCCCTATACTTGAAGCATTTGAGGTCGGTACTCCGGTCATGACCTCCGACTGCTCATCATTGCCCGAGGTTGCGGGCGGTGCAGCATATCTGGTGCGTCCGCACATGATTTCAGATATTGCGCACGCAATGCGGGATGTGGCACTCCATGAAGACGTGCGGGAGTGGTATCGAGGATTAGGAAAGAAACGGTTGGAAGATTTTTCCTGGACAAAAACAAAAGACAGTATCCGTGAATTGTTACAAGAGACACGATAATGAGGAATACATGAAAAAACAAACCATTGTGTTACATGATTACTTGCAGCATAAAGGAGGTGGTGAACGCCTCGTATTGATGTTGGCTCGGGCGCTCCAGTCGAAACTAGTAGTAGGATTTCGTGCGCCAGGTGTATTTGAGCCAGAAGAATTTGGTGTTGAATGTGAGACGTTGGGGCATAGCGTCGACTACCCAGGTTTTCGTTATCTGGCGATTCAATGGTGGTTCCGTCGTCGTACCAAATGGCTACAAACATATGATGCGGTGGTGTTTTCTGCGAATTGTATTCAGGCAGCCCGGAATTGTCGCCCGGACGCGCGCACTATTTTTTATTGTCACACTCCGATTCGTAATGCATACGATTTGTATGAGTTTTATCTATCGCTCATGCCGTGGTGGAAGGCCGTTGCCTATAGAATTTTTTGCACATTCATCCGCTATAACTACGAACGGGATTTACGTTTCATACAGATCATTATTGCAAATTCAAAAACAGTCCAAGAACGTATCAAGAAATATCTCGGACGTGATTCAGTGGTCGTCTACCCACCTATCGATACAAAAAAGTTCCGATGGATCGGACAAGAAG
>CAYWFD010000068.1:0-5128 GCA_964457885.1 uncultured Gammaproteobacteria bacterium | reverse complement strand
GGATCTTGACCCTGGTCTTTGAGCCAAATAAGTGTTCGAGCATATACGCAAAAGAGACGTAACTAAGCGGAATTTTAAAAAATCATTGCGGTTGAATAACGGGGTATAGTATACTATGCAGATAAGGATAGTGTCAAAAGATATGCCGATTAAAAGCGAGGTGTACGAATTTTTTGTCGAAGGGAAAAATCATCACCTATCCCATGTATTACTCCATATCGCATCTCCCGGGAAGCCTGATGGAGAAAACCAGGGATATTTTTTTGTACTTGCTGAAATGGATGATCCCGAATCTTCCGTATTGCAAATACTTGAAGATCTAATCCGGGATGGAGAAAATCTCTATTACGGCGGGTATGATCAGGAGACCGCGCACGTCCCGGACCCCGAAGCGCGTCATTTTGAATCAGTGATTGAAAAACTCAATCGTAAAACAAAAATATTACTGAATGATGAAAGCGGCCGAAAAATTCATATGGCTGTAGGAGTAATCCGCGCTAATCGGATTTCATTTGCATATCGAGGTGAGATGATGGCTCTCCTCGCATACGCCACTGCGGAAGGACCATCCTTTACACCAATTGTCGAGGAAAGTTCGTACCCAGAACACATGTTCTTCTCCTCGGTAATCGAAGGAAATTTTACCCCAGAAGAAGCAGTGTACATATCGACTCCCCATATCATCAAATATTTTTCCCGAGACAGGATAGCAAAAATGATTTCAGGCAAATCTGCAAAACAATCAGTGCATCAAATCCAAAAAACTCTGGAAGGTATCTCATCCGAATACTCATTCGGCGGATTAGTAGTGACTGGTTCTGAAATACAGACCGAACTACCGAGAGCATCAAAACCCAATTACCGACCGAACATCGGATCAGAAGAATCAATGGATCGCCTACTCGACACCACACGCTCCACCGAAGATACATTGTCACCCAAAGTATTTTCACACATTGCCAAATCATTTACGAACAGCCTCAAAAAAAATGAAGACATGGAAGAAGATACTGGGGTGAGACACGCAATAAAAGAAACCAACCCCGGAAGATACCGCCGAAAACGACAAGAAGTGCGCACCCTCTCAAACGAAGATGGTAGTTCACTATTAATTATACTCGGCAAAGTGATTGTATGGATCATGAAGGCGTTATTTTACGTAGCAAAGACAATAGTATTTGCATTCGGTAAATGCCTTGGGGTTTTCTGGACACTAGCCACCAACTACAATGGCGGAAGAAAAAACTTGATTGACCAATATAAGACAACATTCAGACGTGTTATTGATAAATTCACTGGACTTGGAATTTTTGGAAAGATACTCCTGCTTATTCTCATTGTCGGGATCGGTATCCTAATCGGGAGTATTATGTATACTAAGGAGAAAGAAAAGGTGACGGCACGTGAAGAAGCATACGCAGCTGAAATGACTTCACTCGATGAGGCCAAAAAAGAAGCTGATGCATATCTGCTCTACGGGGACCACAGCAAAGCCCTCGAATCAGTACGGGGTGCTGAAGAAAAACTTGCGTCTTTAGTACATGACACGCCTGAAAAGCAAACCCGAGCTGATGAATTAAAAAAAGAATTGGACGAACTATTGCTCAAGGTACAAAAAATTACTGCGATCACACCTGAAAAGGTCGTGGATATTCGAGAAGCACATGAAACAGCGACAGTAGATTCTCTGGTAGTTATGGACGACCGACTAATCGCAAGCGGCGCGCACGATACCAGCCTCTATTTCGTCTCAACCCTAACTGGATTGGTCGAAAAGAAAAATGCCGAAACCGTACACCAGCTTGCACATGGATACACCGCAAAAGATGCTTCACAGGTAATATTCACCTCAGGAGACAGTGCGATTGTAGCGTATAACAAAGAAACCGACAGTATCATATCAAAAACAATAACCTACCCAAACCAAAATGTCGTACTTGCAGATATTGCGCTCTACAATGGACGCCTCTACGCGCTTGACCGTGGAAATGGAGCTCTATACCGACATAATCCGACACAGGTCGGATTCGACAGCGTCACGTCATGGGTCACCTCACAAACTGATCCGGCTGCGCTTAAAAACAGTGTCTCATTCGCATTGGACGGGGATCTCTACGTACTCAGTGTAAATGGCAAGGTACTCAAATACACCGGCGGTATAGAACAGACTTTCGCGGTAAGCGGTCTTGATCCGGTTCTTGAGTCCCCTACCCAAATCGAGACGAGGAGTGAATTTGCAAATATCTATATCCTAGAACCCTCAAAGAAACGCATCGTGGTGCTCGATAAAAATGGAAATTTCAAAAAACAATTCCAATCAGACACCTGGCAGAATCCCACCGGATTTACGATCACCGATACGGAAAAAGAAGTATACGTACTCGATGGAACAACAGTATATAAATTCAAACTATAGAAATAGTCGCAAGTCTTAAGTTATAAACAAAAACACCGAGAACTTTTTTAAAAACAAAAACTCTCCATATATGGAGAGTTTTCTATTGAAGTGAATTTCAAAATTACTTGAGAGTAACTTTTCCACCAGCTTCTTCGATTTTCTTTTTCATTTCTTCAGCTTCAGCCTTAGCTACCTTTTCCTTGACTGCTTTTGGAGCTCCGTCAACGAGTGCTTTTGCTTCAGCGAGTCCGAGACCGGTGATTTCTTTTACAACCTTGATCACTGCGATCTTATTAGCACCTGCTTCAGTAAGTTCTACGGTGAAATCAGTCTTTTCTTCAGCAGCGGCTGCTCCGCCTGCTGCAGGAGCTGCCATCATCATAGCTGGAGCTGCAGCTGAAACACCGAATTTTTCTTCAAGAACCTTCACGAGTTCTGAGAGATCGAGTACAGACATCTTTTCAATCTCCGCTACGAGAGACTGAAATTTTGCTGGTACTTCTACTACTTTCTTTTCGTCTGACATAATAGAATAATTTAATATATATTAAGCTGTTTTAGTGTCTTTGATTGCATTCAATGCGGTCACAAGTCCGCGGATATTACCAGCAAGTACATTGACGAATCCGGATACCGGAGCATTGAGTGTACCGACCAATTGTCCGAGAAGCTGCTGCTTGTTTGGCAATTTTGACAATGCAGTCACCTTAGCACCATCGATAAATGCGCCTTCGAGAATACCACCGAAGAGTTTTACCGCTTCGTGAGTTTTCGCGAAATTCGCAAGGATCTGTGCAGGAGCAACTTCGTCATTCAGTCCGAATACGACTGAGACTGCGCCATCAAAACTTTTCGGATCAGCCTCGATTCCGGCATCTTTGAGCGCTCGCGCGACCAGGGTTTTCTTGGCAGCGACATACGCGACACCTTCTTTTCGGCACAATCGTCGAAGTTCTTCTGATTCTTTCACCTTGAGGCCCTGGAAGTTGGCAAATACGACCGACTTTGATTGCTTCATGGAGTCAACCAGGATACTAAACGCTTGTTCTTTTTGTTCTCTGGTTTTTGGCATACAGAGTAATAAAAAATGTGGTTTTTTGGACCACAGACTTTTTTGGTATACTCGACCTTTACCCGGTCGAAGACCAGATACGTGTTACCTCGGTAGCGTATTTAATCCCGACTGAGTCGGGAAGCTACTGTCTATGGTGAAAAAAGAATATCATATACCCACCCACCTGTCAATAGATAGGACCGCTAAGGTTGCACCACCTGTTCGAGCTGGCGATTTGAGTACCGTAGATACTTAGTAACCCCCACTGAAGGTTGGACTACAAAACTCTCCCCTGCTTGTCTATCAGCATAATTTACCTCAATAATATCGTTAGTAACATGTACTGACTGTGGGCCAATTCGATCACCGAGCAATATACTATTTGAACCAACATATCCTTCGGGTGTATGTAACGCTACCGCAACGTAATAAAACGTACCCGATCCCCCAAAATTTTGTGTCAAAAGCACGACCTTATCTGCCCTACCATCTCTATCTACATCCGCCTCAGCACCGATTTCAAATAGAGATGTAGAGACAAGTGAAGAAGAGTCATCTTGTGTCTCGATAGATATACCGTCTACAAGAGTAACCAATCTACCATCTATATCAAAAGTAGCATTACCTGGATCGGAAATAGGTGTTTTTGTCGGATCAACATGACCACAGCCAAATGCAAAAAACATGCTGAATAAAATAAGAAAACAGATGATAACTTTTTTCATAGGACAACTAATATTGATGCTTAGTATACGCGATTGATAAGAAAAAAGTAACACGTAAAATTATACAAAATTCTTCTGTGTGATTAAACCTCTTCTTAAGAAACTCTTTTAGACTAAAATAGGCTCTACACAGCCATAAAATACGCTTTATTCTTGACAAAAAGGCTAAAATATGGTATTATTTCCTGTTCACCATAGTGTGGTGAGCCGTCCCACAATGCCTCAAATGGGCATCAAAGGATGAAGTGTCTAAGAACTTCCAAAAGCCCTTAAGAGGGGCCAAAAGGAGCACGCATCATGCGTGGCAAGCTCGCCGCTACTGCGGCCATCATCCGTTCCTTCAACAACAAGCACGTCGTCCGGCAGGTGCAGAACCTGCGCAACGCCGGCGTGGGCAAGGTCATCGTCGTCACGGACAGCAACCGTGACAAGGGTGCGACCAAGGGGTTCCTCGCCGGTTTCCTCGAGAGCGGGAACGTCCAGCTCGTCGAGATGACCGAGGGTTACTCGTGGTCGAACGCCCTGAACATCGGCCTCACGGCCGTGTTCATGGCGAACATCCGGGAGCGGAATCGCTTCCGGTTCATCCTCAACGTCTCGGTGGAGGCGCAGTTCACGCGCGACCACCTCGAGACCATGCTCGACGTAGCGACCGACGACCCGAAGATCGGTGTCGTCGGGACCTCGTTCGAGGGAAGGCAGGACGGCAACGCCATCTCCCTCGGTCGCTCCTACCAGCACCCCCGCAACACGGGGATGCTGATCCGGATCGAATCCTTCGGACCGCTCATGGGCGGCTTCGACGCCCGGTGCGACTCGATCGGCGGCATGGAGGACATCGACTACATGCTCGGCATGCTGTCGGTGAGCAACTTCACCTACCAGATGCTCGACCTCCAAGTCCCGCTCGTGGTCGGCACCAACTACCACCAGCCGACGAAGGAGGCGAAC
>CAYWFD010000067.1:0-5165 GCA_964457885.1 uncultured Gammaproteobacteria bacterium | reverse complement strand
TGAAGCATTTCGAGAATGCTAGGGTATTTCATAAACATTTTCCTTTAACCTCGCTCGAAGCGCCCGATGGAATGGCCATCAGAGGAAAATATGCTTCGGCTGAGGGATTAATAAAAGTGTCGCTAGTGTAATCGAAAAGACAGTTCTTGTCAAGAAGTTTTAGAGTAAAAAAACAAAAGCAGTTTTATATAAAACTGCTTTTGTTTATGCTCGAGGTCTCCTTAGGTCTCGAGCAGATTTGAGAATACATCCCTTTGAAGCTATGTGAAAATCGGGGACAAGAGATGACTATTTCTTCGTCATCTTCTCACGCATCCTCTTATAGCGCCAAACCTTTTGTGCCATCACCCCCTCAGTCGTACCGTGATAATTGCGGTCAATGTAACGGAATTCGAGGAGTATAGATAGATGTGAAAGGGCAGTTTTAGCGATACCCTCTCCTACTTCCCCGAGATCAAAGAGTTCTTCAAACTTCCTGAGATCTTCGACCAAAAGTGTACTGAACAGAAAAGAATACTTCCCCTCCTGTCCGAGCGCACCGGATCGATCAATGATTCGATCAAGAAGTTTCGTGAATTCACCTTTCACCACAGCATCCATGACCTTACCCTGAAGTTCAGTCATTTCGACTTCTTCCTCGAAGTACTCTGCTGAGCCGATCGGTTGCCTCGGAGGACGGATTCCAGCTTTGCCTTCGAGATCAAGCATCATGTGTCCCAACTCATGAAACAGAGTCGAGGCCAGGAGCTTGTCAGGATATTCTATCGCCGGCATAAGCATGAGACCTTCCCCACGCCGGTAGGCGAAGAACACACCCTGATTCGCGAGACCTTGTGGCTTTAAAAACTGATCTTGACTGAGCACAGCCACGACGAGGATATTTCCGCCACGTCTTCGAAGGTCACCTACCGTTCCTTCAGGGATAAACGCAGTGAAGCCCAGTCCAGGAGCGAGCGTATCGACGATCTCCTTGGTACGATTACTCGTGCCTCGATACTCCTGGAGGAGTCCTAGAACCCGGTTACGAATCTTTCTAACACCTTCCTCATCGACCGGCTCGAATCGATCAGGATGTCTGTGACGCGCGAGGAAGTCAGTGTAGGGGTCTGCCGCTTTCTTTTGTTGTATGGAAACGGGGGTAAAAATCGGACCGGGATCCTCTTTATCCCCTCTCCAGATGAACCATCCACCGATAGAGAGCACGAGGAGGAGCGCAGTGATCCAAATGAACGTAATAAACTTTTTCACGGTTAATATCCTTGTCCTGGGTTGATTGAATTAGGGATACCCATCCCAAAAAGAACGGGGTCAAACCTGCCTTTTTGGAATGATTATCTGTCTAAAGAACGGAAAAAAATAACACATAAATAACGTGTGTGTCAAGGCTTGACAGAATAGCTAGTCCCTGCTATACTCCCGCTCACTATAACTTGAACCAATTTAGGTATGAAACAGAAAACACATCCAGAAGTACATCCAGTCGTCTTCATCGATAACTCAGCAAACGCTGAATTTATCACCACTTCAACCCTCAAATCGGAAAAAACCCGAGAAATTGATGGTGTAAAACATTACGAAATCAATATTGAAATCTCATCGGCAAGCCACCCATTCTTCACCGGTAAGCAGGTATTCGTGGACACCGCACGACGTGTAGAAAAATTCAATGAAAAGAAAGCAAAAACGGTAGCTGCAGCTGAAGCCCGCAAAGGAAAAAAAGTAAAGCGAACAGCGCGAGCAACTCTACGACAGGCAAAAGAAGACGCAAAACCAAAAGCGGCGTAGATACCGACATTCAACAAACAGACCGTTATTTGGTCTGTTTTTGTTTGATACGAAACATCAAAATGGAGGAATCCCCTGTTTTAAGGTAGAATACGCAATGGTAAATCAACTACTATGTTACAAAAGTACACCGAACTC
Organism: uncultured Gammaproteobacteria bacterium; assembly: GCA_964457885.1. Lineage (GTDB taxonomy): Bacteria > Patescibacteriota > Patescibacteriia > Magasanikbacterales > UBA922 > UBA922. Next base: position 3,242 of record CAYWFD010000067.1, on the reverse strand, counting down.
AAAACAAAATTCCGATCGCTTGAAGCAGATTTGCAAAATCCGGCCGTACTTGGTGACCAGCAAAAATTGAAATCAGTATCTCAGGAATATAACGAATTGAAAGAAGTGGTCGAGGAAATTGACCATCTCGAAAAAATTGAATCCGCAGTTGCCGAGTATCAGACAGTAATTGCAGCCGAGGAAGAAGCTGATCTGGTAGAACTCGCACGAACCGAAATTCCTGAACTCGAAGAAAGACAAAAAGCGCTCGAGAAAAAACTCGCCGAACTCACCCGACCGACCGACCCCATGGATAAAAAAAGTGTCATTATCGAAATCCGTGCGGGAGCCGGTGGAGATGAGGCTGCATTATTCGCAGGAGACCTGCTCCGCATGTACATGCGCTATGCAGAAAATAAAGATTGGAAAACCGGACTTATCAGCGAACACCAGATCGGAATCGGTGGATTCAAAGAAGTGGTTTTTTCAATTGACGGATACAACGTGTACAAGGACATGAAATACGAAATGGGGGTGCATCGCGTACAGAGAATTCCTGAAACCGAAAAAAGCGGACGCATCCACACATCTACAGCAAGTGTTGTAGTACTTCCTGAAGTAGAAGAAACTGAAGTCACGATCGATCCCAAGGATCTCCGTATCGACACATTCATGGCAGGAGGAAAGGGTGGGCAAAGTGTGAACACCACCTATTCGGCAGTGCGCATCGTCCACATTCCGACCGGCCTTATGGTCCAATGTCAGGACGAGCGTTCGCAACAACAAAATCGTATCAAAGCTATGAACGTACTCCGCGCTCGCCTCTTCGAAATGGAGCAGGAGAAAAAACGCGCGGTACTTGATGCAAAACGCAAAAGCCAAATCGGTACCGGTGACCGCAGCGAAAAAATCCGCACCTACAATGTTCCTCAGGACCGCATCACCGACCATCGCATTCATCAGAGTTGGAACAATATCGAGACGATTCTAAACGGGGACTTAGGTCCCGTGATTGAAGCGATTCGCACTGAAGAGTATAAACAACTTGATGCGTAACCGGACAAAAAGTTATCTGGTTTCTAAAACTGGATAACAAGGAAAAAGAATCCAATGTCTCACAAAATTTCAAAATTACTACAAAATTTTTCCAAAGAAATCGAACCTTCAGAGGTTCGCATTCTCGTTGCGCACGTGCTCAAAAAATCACGTGAATTCCTAATCACCCATCCGGAATATAAACTTTCAAAACTGCAAAATTGGAAAATCAAAAGACTGATCAAAAAACGCATCCAGGGAATCCCTGTTGCGTATCTCACAGGTCACAAAGAATTCTTCGGTCTTGATTTTCTCATTAATAAACACACACTGGTTCCCCGTCCGGAAACTGAAGTTTTGGTTGAGGAAGTTCTCAAAGAACTACAACAAAAAAATATTCTCATCGATGTGGGTACTGGTTCTGGATGTATCCCTATTTCGATGCTAAAAACAATAAACTCCCCAATCACTACCTACGCTACCGATATTTCAAGCAAGGCTCTTAAAATAGCAAAGAAAAACGCTTCCAAACATTTGGTAAAAATAAATTTTTTCAAAGGAAATTTACTTGAACCTTTAATCAAAAATCGTTCATCGTTAATTACTAATTGTTCAGTAATAATCACTGCCAATCTTCCCTATCTTACTCAGGAACAATTCGATTCAGAATTTTCAATCCAACACGAACCGCGTTCAGCACTGATAGCCGAAGATAACGGTCTTGCACTCTACAAAAAATTAATCGAACAGATTCAGCATTTACGTACAGCGTACGACGTACAAGTTACGACTTTTTTCGAAATTGACCCCTCTCAAACAATACAGCTTTCGCGATATATCCAATCCCAATTTCCTAAAACACTAATAAAAATCATCAAAGACGGTATGGGAAATGATCGGGTGGCCCACATCATCATTGACAAATCTAACCATGCGTGATAAGTTCAACCGTCCGCACTGTCGCGGCCCTACAGAGGAGAATTCCAATGAAAATCCGCGCAGACCTGAACATTCAAAATCGGACGATTACCTTCAGTGCGAATATCCAAATCGCACGAAGCCCGGTCGACATCACGTTCCCGGCCAAGAAAAAAGACTGGGAACGGCTGAAAGCAGAAAGTACGTCCGGCAGACGGCTGATTGAACGCCTGATGCAAATGGTCGAGATCGAGAAGGTAGCGATCGACCAATACCAGGTCGAAGTCATTTTCAAGGATTCACTCTCGCAGAAGCAAAAGCGAGCACTCGTCGAAGCGATGATGGAGGCAATGGGCAAGATCATGCGGATCAAGTCCGAGCACGTCATCATCACGAATGGTGCGGCAGACGAAGATGTCCTGCCGGAACTGAGCCAACCCGTGTCCGAGGAATCGGACTGACGAAGAAGGAGAAAGGAAATGAAGTGGTCGGAACTCTACGCTGGCATGGTGGTGATCCCCGAGATCATTCTTGCCGAGCGCATGAAAGCCTACCTGGAATACAGGAGAGGCACCTATCGTACTGAGACAAGAGATGAGCTCAACCTCACGGTGAAGCTGCTCGAGCTCAAGAACAACCCGCACGAGGTGATCCTCAAGTTTGACACTTCAGGCGTCGAGCTGCCGGAGGGCATGCAGCACGGCGTCTACGAAGTCGTGTTCAAGTGGGAAAACGGCGTCCAGACGCTCAAGGCCGACGTGCTGCCCGCGAGCATGTTCGAGAACACGAAAGTGCCGAACGCACTGCTCGTGAAGCTCGGTCTCAAGTAGGACACAAAAGCTCCGCCCCTGACGCAAAAGTCATCGGGCGGAGCTCTCAAAAAATCTATCCGACACCAGTATGGTGTTCTTTTTTTATTACAACGATAACTCTAATCCGACACGACGGCACCTTGATCATTCACGACTTCAATCCAGATTTTTCCTGGGGTAAAAGTGATTTCATTTCCTTCGTCGTCATAAAATCTGGTCTTCTCTTCTCGGGAACGTTTGGTCCAGATTCCCTCTACCTTGATGCCTTTGGTAAATACGATCGCCTCGCCCTCGCCAATCGTATCCATCTCGATTCGAAGTTCACTATCCAGTACTCGGGTCGCTACCCGTTGAATTACAATCGTATCAGCACTGATCTGCGTACCATCCTGATCGACATGCGGCTTGCCCAATTGATAGCGTGAATAAACTTCAGTTGAGGTGGAATAGGTCCATACCGCTTCATAGACAGGAGGCAAAAAAGATACCGTAATCCCC
>CAYWFD010000066.1:0-5327 GCA_964457885.1 uncultured Gammaproteobacteria bacterium | reverse complement strand
GCAGAAGGCTTCTTGCCGCTCGGTGCGATATTTCGCTTATTACCACGGGTCGTGCGAGAGTTGGTCTTGGTTCGTTGTCCGCGTGCAGGCAATCGGCGTGCATGACGGATACCGCGATACGATTTAATATCTTTCAAACGTTTGATATTTGCCACCACTTCACGACGAAGATTACCTTCAGTCACTTCCTGTTTTTCGATAATAGTGCGGATTTTGTCTTCCTGATCCTGAGTCAACTCTTTCACTCGAATATCCGGAGAGATTTTTGCAATTTCCAAAATTTTCTTTGATTTCGTATTGCCAATACCGTAAATATAGGTAAGTGCGATTACGATTCGCTTTTCGCGTGGAATAGTTACACCTGAGACTCGCATACGTTATTACAATTATATTCTAAAATTAACTACCCGCTTTGGTACGCAATTTGCGTCCCTGGCGTTGTTTATGACGAGGGTTCTTGCAGATAACGAATCGAACTCCGCGTCTGACCACGATTTTGCAATCCTTGCATCGTGTCTTTACTGCTGGCTGTACTTTCATAAAACACTCAGATTTAAACAAAAATCATCAACTACTATGCGATATCGACGTCCACCTGTTGCTGGACTACACCGCTCTAGTTGAGACTTTTAAACTAATTAATCATTAGAACCGATAGGTAATACGGCCTTTTGAGAGATCATACGGGGTCATTTCGACTTTCACCTCGTCACCGACGTTGAGTCGAATATTGAACATCCGCATTTTTCCACCCAAATGAGCGATTACTTCGTGTTCGTTTTCAAGCTTTACACGAAATTTGGCACCAGGAAGAAGTTCATCAATAACTCCCCTGACTTCCAAAAAATCATTGTTTTTTGGCATGTAAAAAAAATATTTAACGCGGGTATTGTAGCGTATGATTGCTCCCTTGTCAAGGTGTATAACTTTTCAGCCATTTTTTCTCTATTTTTAGCTTAAATTAGGCACAAAATAGTCCCAATTCTACACTTCTTTGATTGACATAATCACTTTTCTCGTATATAGTTTTACCTGTTCTTTGTGTCTCAATCCCTTACCGGAGCACCAATGTACGTCCCGTATCGCCTGTGCCCTCATTGCAGGGTGCGGTTCGCACTCGTCTCCTTATCGAGACCTCGCGTCGTCGAACGCAAAATCAGAAATGACACGAGAGTCACGGTCCACCGGGTAGCACTACCCGCTCACGACACCGTGAGTACTGTCGGCCTCGTGCCGATCGTATTCCGCTGCCGCGGCAGTGGCATGTCTTTCATGTATTAACCCCCCGGAATGGAAATCCGGGGGTTCTTGCTTTTTATAGCGCTTCTTTTCGTTCCCGGTACACCCAAAACCTGAATAATGCAAAATTCCACAATACCATACAAGCGATTGACGCAATCCGCACTATGAGATGGTGAATTCCCCACTGTTCATTCCCCACATACATGGCGCCTACCGAAAATAGGTAGTTCCATGCAGCAAGTATCAGATATCTTACCAACTCATGATGCGTCTTCCCTGCACTTCCAAACGACCACTTTTTATTGAGCGTAAAATTAAAACCAAGTACAAAGGCCTGATTCAAGACTACTACCACAGTCGGGTTGATCGATATGATATCCACAAAAATAACCAAAAGGGAGATATCAATCGCAACACTTGAAACCCCAACAATGACGTATTTCGTAAATTTTACACGCTCCTCCCATGCGCGTGCCACGACATTCAATATTTTTTGCTTCATAATTATGGAAAGTATACGCTACCCCGATAATTTGTTCAAATAAAAATGCGGCGTGAGCCGCAATTTTATTTATACTGTCGATTTCACCGGCAGTATCTTGGTCCGCTTTGAATGTATTACGAAATACCCGAATGCTCCCAAGAAAATACAACCTTGTACAAACACAATCGCTCCTCCCGTGGACACATCAAGATAATAACTTGCATACGCACCAAAGACTGAACTTACGACACTCACGATGCTTGCAATTACCAACATGCGAGAAAAACGCTTGGTCAAAAGAAATGCAGTTGAACCTGGAGTGATCAACATGGCGATCACGAGAATAATACCGACGGTTTGAAGCGATACAGTGATCGTCACTGCCAAGAGTACCAGCAACAGATAATGGATTTTCTTTACCGAAATACCAATCGATTGCATATGCGTCGGGTCAAAACAAAACAGCAATAATGTTCTCCTGAATGCAAAGATGATTGCAGCAACTGCAACTGATATACCGATCGTATACCATGCAGCACTATTAGAAATACCTAGCACGTATCCGAATAATACATGCATCAGATCGACCGAGGAGACCGTCCGGGAGATGAGCACGAGTCCCAACGCAAAAAGCATGGTAAATACAATTCCCATAACCGCATCTTCTTTGATCTTGGTATACGTCTTGATACTTCCGATAAGCAGAACCGCAAGAAGTGCAAACACAAATGCACCAATACTAAATGGAATACCAATACTATATGCAAGTACGACACCGGGTAAGACCGCATGAGAAATCGCGTCTCCCAATAACGACCATCCCTTCAAAATCAAAAAACATGAAAGCATGGCACAGACCATTCCTACGATCGATGAGACCAAAATCGCCTTCGTCATGAAGGGGAACTGAAGCGGGGTTGTGATGATATCAATAATATTCATAGCAAAAAATTAACGTTCAAATCGCACATGATGCATCGCGCCATCATACGTCTGTTCTACCAATTCTCGAGTAAACACTTCTTTCGTCGGCCCATATGCGAGTACGGTTTTTTTGACAAGTGCGATGTGGTCACAATATTCTGAAAGCGAAGTCAACTCGTGCGTCGAAAGTATAATCGTCTTTCCTTCATTTTTCAGCGCCAGCAATAGCTGCGTCAGTGATTTTTCACTTTTGGCATCAACCCCGGCAAATGGCTCATCAAGCAGCAGTACTTCTGCACCATGCGCAAGCGCACGGGCAACAAATACCCGCTTCTTCTGACCGCCCGACAATTCTCCGATCTGCCGATCTTTATATTCGTACATCGCGACTTTTTCCAATGCTTCAGTGACCTTCGCATGATCCTCTTTTGTCGGGGTACGGAAGATATTTTGCAATCCATATCTCCCCATCATGACAACATCATATACTGATACTGGAAAATCCCAATCTACCAGTTCGTTTTGCGGGACATATGAGACTACTCCGTTTTTTTGTGCTTCTTTCGCATCCTTGCCGCTCACGATTACCGAGCCTTGGTCTGGCCTGACCAATCCCATAATCACTTTGAACAGCGTTGACTTCCCTGCCCCATTCATTCCAATCACTCCCGAAAAAGTGCCATACGGAATCTGCAGTGACGCATCATACAATGCCATGTGATCATGATACCTGACTTCTACGTCGCGAAGTTCAATTGCGTATTTTTTTTCTTCCATAGTTATTTGCCTGTTAATCCAGAGATAATAGTATTCACGGTATGCTCAAGTAATTTGAGATAGGTCGGGGCTGGCCCCTGCGCGTCCGAAAGAGAATCGACATAGAGCACTCCTCCCATGCGCGCACCTGACTCACGCACCACTTCTTCCTGGATACGCGGCTCAATTGTACTCTCACAAAATACTACCGGAATGTTATTTGCCTTGACTTCGTTTACCACTTTCGCAATCTGCTGCGGACTTCCTTGTGATTCATCATTGATTGCCCAGAGATATAATTCTTTCATACCATAATCTTTTGCAAGATAACTGAATGCACCCTCGCAGGTGGTCAGATATCGCTGATTCTGAGGTACTGTCTCAATCGATTCTCTCATGGTCGTATCAAGTGCTTTGATTTTTTCAGTATATATTCGTGCCTGCTCAGTGAAATATGCCTCATGTTCCGGCGCTTCATGTATGAGGGCTTTTTTGATATTTTCCACATATATTAAAGCCTGCGCTGGAGACATCCATGCATGAGGATTTGGCTTGTCTCGGTACAAACCTTCTTTAATGGGCATTACCGTGACACCCTCACTAATTGTCACATGCGGGACATCCGGCACACTGGTATAGAGTTTTTGTGCCCATGCTTCGAGATTGAGTCCGTTGTCAAAAATAATATCAGCTCGTGATGCACGGATCAGGTCTCCCGGGGTCGGCTCATACCCATGGATTTCAACACCAGGCTTGGTCAAGGAAACCGCTTCCACATGATCTCCTCCTACTTCCCGAACCATATCTGAAATAACGGTAAAAGTGGAAAGTACCGTGAGCTTATCATTTGCTTTCTCCTTTCCATCACTATTTGAATTACGTGATATAAAAAAGAAACCAGCGAGTACCGCAAGAAAGATAATAGAAATAAGAATTGTTGTTTTTTTATTCATACGTAACGATTCAGTTCATCAGATAGTTTTATTTTCTTACCATGCGGATCCACTTTCGGATTACCGAGAAATCTAGCAAGGCGTTCGATTACGTCATCAGAAAATGCATGCTCGAGCTTATGTGCTTCGTCATGCACTTTTTCCGAAGGAACATCTAAAATTTGATGAAGGAATACTTCGATCAAACGATGTTTGTACGTAAGTTTTGCGGCACGTTTTTTTCCGTGCGCGGTGAGGATGATTCCCCCGCTTCGATCACTTCTGATCAGACGTGCGCGTTCGAGATCATGTACGCGCTCGGAGACGGTGGATCGTGCGAGATTGAGATAGCGTGCAATGTCGATGATGCGAACGCGAATTTCCTGCTCTTCGAGGCAATAGATCGCCCGGATGTAATCTTCTCGTGTCGGAGTCATGTTTCGCATATCGATTATTTGTTCGTATGTACGAACATGACTATATCACGCCTACGAGCTTTCGTCAAGCATCATTTATCCACTTGTTTTTTATTGACACAGACATCTTTTTCATGTATCCTGTGCTGGTCTGTTTTGCGCACTGCCGAGCATTCGCTGGCTGCAGCAGGCTTCAACCACTACCGTCCTTTTGGAGTGCTCTGTGCACGACCCTCGTTTTCCCTTGTTCTTGTGCGGTACCGTCTCTGACAAAGATGAAGGTGCCCGATCTGGCACGCTCGCCCCTGACGACTCGATCCCCACGGGACCCGTGTACCCGCGCCGAGTGCGGGCTGGCAACAACCGCCGCGTCCAGACCGACAACGGTCTCATGAAGTTCACCGGCGAGGACACGCCGGGCAACACGCGCAACGGAGACGTTGCGTAAGAAGCACTCACCTACCGGTAGTCACCGGCGCTGTATTCAACTGACTGGTTCAGTAGTTGAGTACAGCGTCCGGACTCAACTTTTTATCTACCACTCAACGCCTATAGGCGTTTTTATGTTATGCA
>CAYWFD010000065.1:0-5415 GCA_964457885.1 uncultured Gammaproteobacteria bacterium | reverse complement strand
TGTTATGCACCTATTTTTATTGACATATACATATAATGGTATATAGTATCACGTTGTACACACGTTCTTTTGAGAATAATTCACCCCTATCATTGGTCAGGAATCTCATATTTTAAACCCATATTAAAGTATGAGACACCTGACTAAAACCTAAGTGGTGAAGTTCATCATTTCAGATCTTTAGTCAAGTGACCGTCACGGAGAATCAACCATGAAGAGTCATAAAGGAATTTTGGATGAAATCATCCTCAAACGTCGCGCCAACCGGGCTCTCACGCGCTTCGTCCAGAAGCTGAAGAAGCCCGACCGTTCACTCCTCTCACCCACCGACAGACGAACGAACTTCGACAACCTGCTCGACACCACGACGACCTTCGACCAGCTCCACGGCCTCCACACGAAGCAGCTGATCTAGTACTCCATGATTCGCTCAAGCGAGGATGGGTTCGCCCATCCTCGCTTCTTCTACATAAAAAGCAGATAGCAAGTAGCAAATTCATTTGATACTACACTATCTGCTTTTTTATTTTGCGTAAAACTTTCAGGCAATTACATGTTCGGCATTTCGAATATCATGTAGCATCTTCCCGCCACTGTACGAAATTGCACTTTGCAAATCTTCTTCAATCTCTTGCAATTTCTGTTCATACGTCATCGTATTGCATTCAATGTGGCGTAAAAAACCTTCTACATGATGTTGCGTACCTTTATTATGCTCTGATGCTGAGCCAAAATAAATTTTCTTTATCTCGCCATCAACGCTAATCGTCTCACCTGGAGAATCAACACAAGCACTGAACATACCACCAACCATTACCATATCAGCACCCGCATGAATTGCCTTTGCAATATCTCCATTATGCTTGATTCCACCATCCGCAATGAGTATAGTTTTCAATTTTTTTTCTTTTTTCACTTCCCCACACGCTCTAACACATGAATACATCGGATATGTAAATCCTGTCTTGAATTTGGTCGAACACGCTGAACCGCCGCCAATCCCCACCTTCACCGCATCCGCTCCCCATGCTGCAAGATCAATAAAAGCTTGTTTGCTTGCGATATTTCCCGCAATGATGAAGCATTCAGGAAAATTCTTTCTCGTATGTTCCAAAATTTTCTTGACCGCCGGACTATGTCCATGTGCAATATCAATAGTCACCGCATCAATACGGAGGTTTTTTGATTTCAGTGTTTCAATAAGCGTATAATCAGCTTCTTTCACCCCGAGAGAAATAGAAATAAAGATATCCTGATTCTTCTCGACCCACGCCACAATTTCTTCGTAGGCGTAAAATCTATGGAGAATATAGAAATACTCATGCTCTGCCATCCAGCGTGCAAGGGTGAAATCGATCGTGCATTTCATGTTCGCGGGCATGACTGGTACTCGCCACTTCCTCCCTGCACCTGATACCGAAGTATCACATTCCGAACGAGAATTCACGACACAGAGTTTTGGCACAAGCCAAACTTGCGAGTATTCGAGTGCTCTTTCCATAGACAAGCATTATTAAGATTTAATTATTGCTTATTTTTTGCACGTAAAAAAAGGGCTATGAGTAACCCTTTTATTCTACGATTGCTTTGATACGTCTCACTCCTGCACTGACTGCTTCTTCTTTTACTATCTTGAATTTTCCAATCACTCCCGTATGTTCCACATGTGGCCCCCCACAGAGTTCTCTGCTAAATGTGGGTGCCGCGGGATCTGCGACCGGCAACTCTTTTGAATCACCAATACTATACACTTTCACCATATCGTCATATTTATCACCAAAGAGTCCCATCGCCCCACACTTCCTCGCTTCTTCTAATGGAAGTATTTCAAATCCTACCGGATAATCTCTCTCAATCGCCGCATTAACCAAATCTTCGACCGCTACGATCTGTTCAGGTGTCATTTTTTCTCCATGCGCAAAATCAAATCGCAATCGCTCGGGCGTAATATTACTCCCCTTCTGTACTGCCTCGGGACCGAGTACTTTCCGGATTGCAGCGTGCAGCAAATGTGTTGCCGTGTGATATTTCAAACTCATTTCACTATGATCCGCAAGTCCGCCTTTGAATTTCTGTTCTGATGCTTGACGGGAGAGCTGCTGATGTTTAGCTTTTTCTGTTTCAAAACCCTCAACATCAACTTCTAATCCATGTTCCACTGCAATCTCTTTAGTTAATTCCAAGGGTAAACCATAAGACTGAAGCAAATTAAATGCTTCTTCGCCCGTGATCACTAATTTACGACCACCATCCCGTAGAGCACTAACCAGTTGAGGACCTCCGCTTCTAACGCCTGATGCAATTCTTTTTCTACGATCAACAATCTCCAAAATCTCTTTTAATCCTTTTTCCATTGTGTCCTTAAATTTTTTTTCTTCTTTTTCCATTTCAGACACGATTTTTTCTCGATTATTTTCTAATGATGGATACGCATCTACGTACACATCAATAACCACACTTGCAATATCTTTCGTGAAAGACGTTGTAATATTCAAATTTCTTGCGTAATGCACGCTGCGACGGATCAGGCGGCGTGTGAAATAACCCTGGTCTTTGTTCGACGGATAGACTCCGTCACCAATGAGGAACGTGGCCGCTCGAAGATGATCCATGATCACCCGAAATGCATACGTAACTTCAGCGGTTTCCCCGTATGTTTTCCCAGAAACCGATTCAAGCTTCGTTCGAACGCCGTCAAATAAATCAATCTTGAACACATCCGGATCATTATTAAGTGCTGCAGCAATACGCTCAAGCCCTCCACCAAAATCAACATTTTGTTGCTGCAATTTCTCAAATCCTTTTTCAGTCTTCTGATATTCCATGAAAACATTATTGCCAATTTCCATGAATCGACCACAATCACAATTCACATGACAGGGTTCATTTTTCCATTCTGAATTTTCATGCAATCCCAATTCAATCCCAAAATCCCAGAACATTTCTGTGTCTGGTCCACCCGGCTCTCCGACTGGCATGTTGCCAGGTACCCCGCTTCGACTCCACCAGTTTTTCTTTTCAGAATAATAGAAAATTCTTTCTCCAGCCTGGATCCCGTCTTTCTCTGGATCTTCTCCAATACCTGCATCAATTCCAGCTTCAGCAAATAATTTTTGCCACAATTGTGCTGCCTCAGTATCACGAGGAATACCTAAACTTTCATTTCCTTTAAAACACGTAAAATAAAGCCTTTCTGCTTTTAGACCAACAACTTTCGTCAAAAATTCCCACATCCAGGGAATCTGTTCTTGCTTAAAATAATCTCCGAGAGACCAATTTCCAAGCATTTCAAAAAATGTAGTGTGACGATTGTCCCCCACTTCTTCAATATCTTGCGAACGGAAACATTTTTGTGAATCTACAATTCGAGTTCCATTTGGGTGTTTTTGACCCAAGAGATACGGAACCATCGGCTGCATTCCTGAGCCGGTAAAGAGAGTGGTGGGATCATTCTCCGGAATAAGCGAAGACGACGGGATGATTACATGCCCTTTCCCAGCGAAAAATTCAAGATATTTTTTTCTGAGTTCTGAAGTAGACATACCTGGCTAATCGTACACGAAATCCACGATTAGCGCAAGTATTTGAGGGCGACAAAGAGGATAATTCCCGCAAGGACAAGATAGAGCCAGGTAGCTCTCAAAAAATCCCAGATGGTTATGATGCCGTCCATAGATTGAAGTTTGTTAACGTGATTAAAATTTGAGGTTGAGAACTTACTACAGTGAGCTTAGTATAACACAAATAGATTAGTGCAGCTATGAAATAACCCCTCCACCCAGACATTCACCATTATTATACAGTACGGCAAATTGACCTCCACTAATTGCGCGCTGCGGATTCTCGCAGGTAATCGTGATAGTGCGAGGATTGGACACTTGTACGGTGCATTTTTCAAGTTTTTGGCGGTGACGAAAACGTACGAGACACTCAAATGAAGATTTCATTGGCTCGCCACTTATCCAATTCATTTCACTAATTTCAATTTTGGTAGTAAATAGCGCAGGATCATTGTCATATCCGACGATAAGTTCGTTCTTTTCTCTGTCTTTCGCCACCACATAGAGTGGACGCTCGCCACCCGACTGGGCAAATCCATGACGCTGTCCAATCGTATAGAAAGGTAATCCTTCATGTTCACCAATCACTTCTCCATCCATTTTTCGGACATTTCCTTTTTTTCCTTCAATCCGCTTGCTCAAAAATTCTTTCATCGATACTTCTCCTACAAAACAAATTCCCATACTTTCTTCTTTGTTTGCAGTCGGCAGATCGAATTTCTCCGCGAGTTCGCGCACTTCGCTTTTTTTGTATTTTCCAATGGGAAACATGGCGTGAGACAATTGATTTTGGTTCAACTGATGCAAAAAATAGGTCTGATCCTTATCCGAATCGACTGATTCGATCAAATGATATTTTTTACCTTTCTTCGCAACTTGCGCATAGTGTCCGGTTGCAAGAATGTCAAAACCTTTACGCTTCGCAACATCAAGCCATGCTCCATATTTGATGAGACTATTGCACAAAATATCAGGATTCGGCGTGCGCCCCGCCTCATATTTCCGGTACACATATTCCAACACTTTTTCCTTATATTCTTTTTTGAAATCTAGTTTTAACAGAGGAATATTCAATCGTGCAGCAACTCGCAGCGCATCCCGATACTCAGGAATCCAGCAGGATTCGCCGTCGGTCGTGACCGCACTATCCATAGTGTCGTAATTGATCATGAATGCCCCGGTAACGTCATATCCTTGGCGTACCAAAAGAGCGGCAGCAACCGAAGAGTCGACACCACCAGACATGGCCATGAGGATTTTAGTTTTTCTCTTTTTGAATAACATAGCGGCGGCATCCTAACAAGTATTCAGACACAAATCAATAGAACACGGACTTGTTATCCGTGTTCTAACCAGAAAACTTTATTTTTTCTCCAGACCTGTATCTCCAAAGGTATATGTCCGATCAAATTCAAATCCTGCATAGGCCGTGGTGCCCAGTACTACTATGAGCGCCGCATAGAATTTCCAGTCAGTAAACATGTTCTTTATCAAAGTCACCACTTCCTCCCTAGGGTACCCGAGAAACAACATCGTCGTATCGAGTATGTAGAAGACTACCAATGTAAATACCCCAAGTAGTAATCCACGTTTGAATGATGGTTGGAATTTTCTAAAATACCATTTTGCACACATCAGAATTAACGGGATCAAGAGTGCCAAATATACAAGGCACATCGCAGTCGGCATTTCTGCAGAAGTATTACTCATATCAATACGGAATGCCAGGGACAATAGTACCACCACTACAAAGGTGGACAGATAGAGCATCAGTGCGAATCCGAGTGCACGTGGGAAACGGACATGTTCCATAAGAAACGTATAATTAAGTAATATCATCAAATGAAATTTCTTC
>CAYWFD010000064.1:0-5470 GCA_964457885.1 uncultured Gammaproteobacteria bacterium | reverse complement strand
CGCTTACAACACTGTTGTTCCCGCTTCAGTATCGTGCAGATGCGCAGGTGTATATTTTGTCCCAGGCACGGTTTGGGGTTGATCCGTATACCGTTGCAAAATCAGGAGAGCGTATTGCGGAGAATTTGGCTCAGGTGATGAAGACTGAAGATTTTTATGAAAAAACCAAAGCTGAGACGGGTTATCCGGTGGAATGGTCTTATTTTGAAAACAGGGAGCCAAGAAAAAAGAAAAAATTGTGGGAAAAAACGATCAACCCTTCGGTGGAATATGGGACAAGTCTTCTTACGGTGAGCGCGTATCATGAGGATCCGTCACAGGCTGTGGCAATTGCAGGAGCAGTCGCAGACGCAGCAGTCAAGCGGACCACAGAATATGTGGGAGGAGATGTGTCGATTAAACTCGTAAGTCGTCCGATTGCAACACGAATTCCGGTCAGACCAAACCCATTGATTAATGCACTCATCGGTGCGGTTGCAGGGTTACTCTTTACAGCCCTTGCAGTGATGAAAAAATAAGTTGAGTGAATTCCTTTTTACTTTTGACTTTTTATTTTTCAGCGTATGGCTCAAAATCAAGACATGCAATTTGATTTTCTTCATCAGTTTATCCAGCAGGCACTTGACGAAGCGGGTTTTGAAAATCTGACCGAGGAGACGCGTGCCGAATATGTGCCGCAATTCGCGGCCGAAGCCGAGCGCCGTATTGGACTCGCATTGCTTCCGCTCTTGTCAGAGGGATCGGCACAGGAATTGGGAACTATGCTTGAGCGAGAAGATCTCACTCCCGAGGAAATGAGAAATTTCTGGATGCGTTCGATACCGAATTTTGAAGAGGTGGTACGTGAGACACTTACCGGTTTTTCAAAAGAATTGAAGGACACGCTCGCGAATATTTCATAACTACAAGTACCATAAGGTATGTCCATGCCAACACCTTCGGAGCTTGAGGAAAATATACAGAAAGAAACTACGGAGTTGGAGCGCCTGGAAAAGGTACGTGCTCATTTTTTTGCTGAATGGAAACGTCTCGAAGAGGAACAGGCACAGACTATTGCGTCACTTCGAAACTATATGGAAAAAATAAAAATGCGTGATGTATTAGAACATATTCATTCTATAAAAGAATAAATACGTATGCCTCCAAATCCAGAATATAAGGGTAGAGAAATTTCAGAATACAAAAAAGATACCAAAGTTATCGTAAATATGGGCGGTGAGTGGACTCTTGCTCGCGTGTTATTTCCTGCGACCATGGTGGATAAGAAATTGCAGCTTGAGATCGAATATAAAGATAAGAAGAACAATCTCCGTACTGATGTATTACTTATTGATGGAGATCCACCACGTATTGCCAAAGAGACTGATTTCGTTGACCCTGAAAAAGGTGCGGTACACCTCACCGATCCGACACCAGCCGAAGACGGTTCAATCGAATATACGGTTGAGTATGATGGGAAAAAATATACCGGTGTAAGACAAGAGTTGTTGAAGCTGTGGGAAAAAAGCGCAAAGCTTGGTGAGAAGTTGAAGAATCTCAAAACGACCCTTGATTCCGGAAGCGCACGCAAACATTTGCAATTTGTAGAACAGAATAAAGCTGCCGAAAAGATGATTGCGGATATTTTTGTGTGGATTCGGGAAGGGAAACGGATAGACACCTTTGATAAAACCGAGATCGAAAAACGGCGAAAAACATTGTCGGAATTGATCGATCAGGCAGATGAAAAAATATCCAAACTTGAGAATGAGATAACCCTGGTAGATACGGATAAAGACGGGGAAAAAGCGGTTGCAATGAAAAAGCTTCTCAAAGATCGGATAGAAAATGGAAAGAAAAAGCAGCAAGAAAAGAATCTTGAGGAAAAAAATAAAAAGGCGCAGGAAAAATATGTGGAAGATAGTAAAAAATGGGATGCGTGGCAGGCCACAAAAGCCAAAGATCCTGCTGCAAAAAAACCAAAAGGAGTTTCAGACACGAAGCCGGTATTGAATCTCTCGACCGTCCCTGACCCACTCACTCCCGATCAAGAAGATAATTTGAAAAAGACCGTATATCGGGAATATTTTGAGAATCCTAAAAAAAATGAGTTTAAGGATCAGGTATTGAAGGAAGTTGAAAGATTGCGAAAGCAGCGCGCAAAGAATGATGAAGTTAGTAGTCAGGATGAATTTGAGAAATCTGGTGAGGTAGTTACGGATTACAAGAGACCTACAGATAAATCTGCATATCTCAATTCAAAATATTTCAATACTACAACCGAATTGTTTGATCAAGTGCTCGATAAAATGGAAAATGTAGATACGAATGACTTCGGACCACGATTTGATCAGTTGAGTGCAAAACTGCAGAGTGTGATTGATGAAATCCCTCTAAAACCAGACAAAAAACCAGACACAGCATATCAGGGAATACATAATAAGCTCGATAATCTTTTGAAGAGAGTTGGTAGTGAGGGCAAAGCGTACAGACAATTTGCAACCGCAGTGGCCGCAGGTACAGTTGTTGAACCTAAATTTGTGAGTAAGAGTAAAAATGCTCTCAATCAGCTTGAAAAGGATGCTGATGACTTGGAGCGTGAATTGCGTGCAGTACAAACAGATCAAGAAGTGAAGGATCACAAAAAAACCAAGAAAAAAGAAGTGGGTAAAGAAGACGAAAAACACATACCGATTATTAGTATTCCTGAGCATCTGATGCGGGAATTGTTGGACGGGAGAAAGAACCAAGTAGAGGCGGCGATAACGGCATTGTTTGAGCGGGAACTCTCTGAGCCATCTCAAGGGCAGGCAGCGCTTGAAGCGTTCAAAGATATTTTTAGTGATGCGGCGCCAGATCCGGCACTTTTGGAAAAATTAAAAAAATACGGAATACGGGATTGGGACCACTTCAAGAAATTGTGGGATGAGAAATTTGCGGACACGATGCTTCGGACTATGCACGAAATGGCCAAAGCATTGGTAAGAAAAGAAGTTGCAGCAAGCATTACACTTCGAAATAAAATCGGAAAATTGTGGGGCACTCTTCTGGGACGTGCTGCAATAAGTGCGGCACTCGTGGGTGGTTCGGCGCTCGCATTGACGACCATTCTTGGAAGTGGTGGATTGGGTGGAATTGCGGTCGCAGCAGCGGGTGGTGCAGCCGGTGGTTGGATGAAATCAAAAGTACATGAAAAATTGGGGGGGAAATTTCAGGAAAAAGTGAAAGAAAAAATGGAAGAGCTGGAGCATGAAAAACATCATAAAGTGGTACCTGAGCTGGTTGCACGTATGTTGGCAGGAGCTACAGGTACCGTAGCAGCAAAAGATAAGGAATTACCCTCGTTCATCGCAGCACTTACCCAAGGCTTGCGAGATATCACGACCGAAGAAAACAAATTAAAAGATAAGGAAGCAAAAGAGGTCGAAAAATTGACGGGAAACGCGCGGATGCTGTACGAACAGATTTTGGCGCATGTAGATGAGCAGGAACCGAATGAAAAAATAAGAAATCAATTAGCACGAGCGGTATTAGATTTAAACGGGAAAGGAGATATAAAGCAGGTATTGTCAGACAAACATCTGGACTCGAAGGTCGCGGGTGCATTGGAAAAATTCTTTAGTGCATATTCGGGAAAAGATGGAGCGGGAAAAAGTACTGCAATTGGAGCTATGGCTGGTGCTGCATTTTTTGCAGGAGAAGGTGGGGCTCGTGCAGTACTTGGTGGATTGCTCGGCGGGATGGCAGGATACAAGATGGCAGAAACCGCTCAACACAAGGATCGGGAGAAAGAATCACGTGAACACGTGTTTGCGGATATTCGAGTGCTTCGTGAATTTGCCAAAGGACAATTTGGTGGAAAAGTGCTATCTCCCGACGAACGCAAAAAATATCAGCATGCGTTGATGCGTTTGAAACGTCTGCTCCATGTGAGTCCGGGTGCCTCGCTCGAAGAACTGGCGGTATTTGGTATCGTGGGAAGGGAACAATCAGCTGAAGAGAAAAAAGAAGACCATGGACACGGGCATGGAAGTCATGGCGGCCATGGGCACGCGAAAGGCGGACACGGGCACAGTGGAGGACATGGTAAGACAGCGAGTCCTGCGCATGGTGGTGGGCATGGACATGGCAAAAAAGAAGAGCACACCGGGTGGGTAAATGCGGCAGGCATGGTGGTAATCGATAAAGAAGGAAAAATGGTCGATCCTGAATTGAGATTCCTGTTTCAGGATATGCGCTCGGCAGTGAATGATGCCGAGGAATACGGGTTATTGCAGGAAAAACCTGAAGACCGGCAGAAGATGATTACGGTTTTGGAACAGGTGAAAAAAAGAAATAAGGAAATCGAGCATGAGGGGCATGCACACAGCAAGAAGCCGTGGTATAAAAGTAAGAAATTATGGTGGACACTTGGTGGAGTTGTTGCAGGTGTGGCGAGTGCCTGGGGTGGAAAAGCATTACTTGAGGTTGCTCGTGGGAATACTGATGGCCCAGATGTGGTGCTTGCACACGGAAAATATGCGCGAAGTACGTATACAGATCCGCTCGTGGATACGAGACATCATGCGTCTGCGGCGGGTGCGCATGAACATATGGCACCGGTGAAACCGGTGGGAAAACCCGAAGTGATGCCTGGACCAACACACGCTACGTCGTCTTCGCTGGATCATCCAACATCTTCTATAGTAGGTACGCATGAAGAAGTAGTCCTGCCGCAGCGTCAGTCAGGGCCCAGTGAGATGCTGGACAGAGGTGCGAAAGGAATGGCAGCTACAAGTGAAACAGTGTCTACCACTGCTGTCGTGACAGCGGCTACACACGAACAGGTGGCACCAGTATCATCTGAGGCAATACCGGCAGGAGTGCACGAAGTCGAGCGGCCGCAGGTCTTTGTCGGGGAAATCAAAAAAGGAGAAGGAGTGTTGCATGGAGCAAATCGCGCGATTGAGAAAGCG
This sequence comes from uncultured Gammaproteobacteria bacterium, assembly GCA_964457885.1. Classification (GTDB taxonomy): domain Bacteria; phylum Patescibacteriota; class Patescibacteriia; order Magasanikbacterales; family UBA922; genus UBA922. Next base: position 536 of record CAYWFD010000064.1, on the reverse strand, counting down.
ATTGAATCAGGGAAATTCAAGATCGAAGGAGACGTGGATGGTAAAATCACGGATGCTGAACTCCGTGCATGGAAAATTACCGAGCTTAAGAACATGGGATTTGTATTCGAGAAAGGAAAGTGGGGATATCCCTTCACCGTGCATCCAGGTGCCGAGGTCGTGATCCATACGGATCAGAATGGCAATGCGCATCTTGCGATTATTGATGACCCGAAGAAAGTATCGCATCACGAATTCATCAAATTCAAGGATGCACGTGGTGTTGCGAGCTCGGAAGTCAATCATGAAGTGGTGGAACGCGCACGAGTAACCTCAAAAAAATTCGAACGTGAAATGATTACGGCGAGTAGGCCTGATGCTCCGGTGCATGTCGGAGTCAAAGCTGATCCTGAATTGACCGCGAAGCTTGCAGATGCGAATGGACATATGGACGGTATTGTTGGTGTCGAAGCACGAAATGACGGCGGCGTATCGCTCGAACTCGAAAGCGGGTAATTGATCGGTGCATTCCCTGAGCTCGCTCCGCGCCTGGGAAC
>CAYWFD010000063.1:0-5666 GCA_964457885.1 uncultured Gammaproteobacteria bacterium | reverse complement strand
GGCAGGATGGCTCGTGTGAAGGGCAAGGTGGTTCATTCCCAAAATCGCTATAATATCCTGCAAGTCTTTATAGCGCTGAAGAATCTTCTGCACTTCGCGAGCAACCGTATAATGTTCCTCACCGACGATTTGTGGATCAAGCACAGTTGAACTTGAATCAAGCGGGTCTACTGCAGGGTAAATACCGATTTCAGAGAGGGCTCGGTTGAGTGATACCGTTGAGTCAAGATGAGCGAATGTCGTAGCTGGTGCCGGGTCAGTAAGGTCATCAGCCGGTACGTATACTGCCTGAATAGAGGTAATGGAACCTTTGTCAGTCGAAGTAATACGTTCCTGAAGCGCACCCATTTCGGTTGCAAGTGTCGGCTGGTATCCGGCAGCAGAAGGCATACGGCCAAGGAGTGCGGACATTTCAGAACCTGCCTGGGTGAAGCGGAAAATATTATCAATAAAGAGAAGCAAATCGCGGTTTTCTTCATCACGGAAATATTCTGCCATAGCAAGCGCAGTAAGTGCTACACGCGCACGAGCTCCTGGTGGTTCGTTCATTTGTCCGAAGACCAATGCAGTTTTATCAAGTACTCCTGATTCTTCCATTTCGCGATACAAGTCGTTTCCTTCACGAGTACGTTCTCCCACTCCGGCAAACATCGAATATCCTCCGTGTTCCTGAGCGATATTATGGATAAGTTCCTGGATGATGACGGTCTTACCTACTCCAGCTCCTCCGAAGAGACCGACTTTTCCACCTTTCAAGAATGGGCAAAGCAAATCGATAACTTTGATACCGGTTTCAAATACTTCAGTTTTTTGTGACTGGCTCTTGAAATCCGGAGCTTTGCGGTGGATACTGTATTTCTTTTTTGATTTTGCAGCAGGCTTATTGTCGATCGGTTCGCCTACCACATTATACATGCGACCCAATGTCTCTGGTCCTACGGGCACTGAAATCGGAGCGCCGGTATCGACTACCTCGGTACCACGGGCAATACCATCGGTCGTCCCCATGGCAACCGCACGGACCGTATCTCCTCCGAGATGCTGCTGTACCTCAAGCACGAGTTTCTTGCCTTTTTCGAGATCGATCTCAAGCGCATTATAAATTGCAGGGAGTTGGCCTTTGAATTGTACATCGACGACCACACCGATGATTTGACTGATAATTCCTTTATTCATACGACGTTGATTAGATATTTCGTGATAGTATTTATGAATTTATTCGAGTGCTGCTGCTCCTCCGACAATCTCCGCGATTTCTTTGGTAATTGCTGCCTGGCGTGCCTTATTGAATTCGACCGTGAGAGAATCGATCATGTCCCCTGCCGCCTCATTCGCATTCTTCATGGCCATCATGCGGGCAGAGTGCTCACTCGCGCGGGATTCAAGAAGCGCCTGATACAGCTGGACTTCAAACAGTCTCGGGAGGATGGTTTCAAGGATGAGCGCCTTATTCGGTTCAAACTCATAATCCATATCAGTTCCTACCGGGATCACGTGCTTTTCCCCAGTGTCGCTTCCAAGATCAGCAAGCATCGCATCGATATCTTCCGTGGTAATTGGAAGGAGCTTCCGGACTTTTGGAGCCTGGAGTATCGTCGATTTGAAATCAGTATAGGCTACCACTACCGCATCGTATTTTTTATTGGTAAACTGCTCAATCGTATATGAAATAATCGGGCTAATATCATCGATCGTTGGATTTTCCCTGATTGAATCGTACACCTGGATCAATGGGTATCCGAAACGCTTGGCAAAATATGCGCTCTTTTTCCCAATACCGATAATTTCATACTGTACCTCAGTATCGGTACTGATGACTCCGGTCATAAGCAATTGTCTGGTTTTTTTCAAAATATTCGCATTAAAACTTCCGGCAAGTCCCATGTTTGACGTAATCAATACCACGAGTACGTTTTTTACTGTTCGATGTTCAGTAAGCGGATTCGTAAGTTCGGCAGAAGTTCCGAGACGCTCCATCAAATCTTTTGCGAGGACCGCATAGGTTCGGGTCGCAGTAGCGCTCTGAATCGCTTTCCTCATTTTTGCAGCAGAAACCATCTCCAATGCCTTGGTGATTTTTTTGGTATTCTTTACCGATTTGATGCGTTGTTTGATTGCTTTTCCGCTGACTGCCATACAAGACTGTTTACGTTGATGCGCTTACAAATTCCTTGAGTGCGTCCTTCAATCCACCTTCAACTTCATCATTCCATTCACCCTTCTTGATCTTTTCAAGCAATGTACTCTTTGAAGCGTGCATGAAGGCAAAGAGTTTCTTTTCGACCTCTTTGATATCTTTGATTTCAAATGAATCATAGTACCCGTTTCCGATCGCATAAATTGAAACAACCTGATCCTCCACTGCTTCCGGAGAATATTGTGGCTGTTTCAAAAGTTCGGTCATTCGGCGACCACGTTCGATCGACTTCTTGGTTTCAGGATCAAGATCACTCGCAAATTGCGAAAAAGCTTCAAGTTCACGGAATTGTGCAAGACCCAATTTCAAACTTCCTGCAACCTTTTTCATCGGCTTAATCTGTGCTGAACCTCCTACACGAGATACGGAGAGACCCACGTTCAATGCCGGACGAATACCTCGGTAGAACAAATCAGTTTCAAGGAAAATCTGTCCGTCGGTAATCGAAATTACATTGGTTGGAACGTATGCTGAGATGTCTCCTGCTTGGGTCTCGATAATTGGCAAAGCAGTGATCGAGCCGCCACCATTTTCTTTGTTTACATTACATGCGCGCTCAAGCAAGCGTGAATGGAGATAGAATACGTCTCCCGGATATGCTTCGCGTCCCGGAGGTCGGCGAAGTAAGAGTGACATTTCACGGTATGCCCATGCCTGTTTGGTAAGATCATCGTAGATAATTAATACATCTTTTCCTTTATCCATGAAATACTCAGCAATTGCAACTCCTGAGTACGGCGCAAGATACGACATCGGAGCAGGTTCAGAAGCTCCTGCTGAAACGACAATCGTATACTCCATAGCCCCTGCTTCCTGAAGTTTCGATACAATGCGAGCTACTTTTGATTCTTTCTGACCTACTGCCACGTATACACAAATCATGTTTTGCCCTTTCTGGTTTAAGATCGTGTCAATCGCGATTGCAGTTTTACCAGTCTGTCGGTCCCCGATAATAAGTTCGCGCTGTCCACGTCCGACAGGAATCAAGGCATCAATCGCTTTAATACCGGTCTGCATCGGGCGATTGACTGGTTCGCGGGTCATGACACCCGGAGCGATGCGTTCTACGGGATAGAACGTTTTGGTAGTAATAGCGCCTTTGCCGTCGATGGGTTCCCCGATCGCATTCACGACACGTCCGATCAATGCATCAGACACAGGTACGGACATAATGCGGCCGGTGCGCTTCACTGTATCACCTTCCTTGATATGCAAATACGATCCGAGAATCACGGCACCGACAGTCTCTTCCTGCAAATTCAATGCGATACCAAACGTATTGCCGGGAAATTCCAACATTTCCTGCGCTTGGCATTTCTCGAGCCCGCTCATGAGAGCGATTCCATCTCGAATCTCAACTACCGTCCCTACTTCTTCCACTTGGACTTCCTTTTTAAACGATTCAATATTTTTCTTAAGCGATGCGATGATTTGATCAGTGTGAGACATATGGTTTTCTGATTAACTGAGTTTCTAGGTGACTAGGGTAAACGTTAGTTATAATTGAGCGTGTAATTTTTCAAGTTGTGCCCGGACGCTTCCATTCAATATCGTGTTCTCCGTCTTGATGGTTACTCCGCCGATGAGTGAGGGATCGACCCTGGTCAACACTTCTACTTGTTCACCGAAGTGTGCGCTGATGGTCTGAATTTCACTCTTCGCCAGTTCACGCGCGCTGGTGATCTCAATTACGTTGATCCCTTCTTGTTTTTTTGCATACCGTTCGAACTCTTGTATGATATATTCAGCTTTTGAAAGTACGCGCTCATCCTGCAAAAATCTGAAAAAATGCATCACAGCACTTTCGAGCTCAGTGCCTTTGAGGCCTTTGGTAACTTCGTATAAAATTTTCCCGTATTGCTGAAACATCATAAGTATTCGTACTAGCGAAGGTCTTTGAGGATATCTTCAATAAACTTTGCATCTTTCTTTGCATCCATTTTTTCTCCCAATATTTTCTCGAGTGCTGCAACCACGATCGTAACCGTCTCTTTTCGCACGTCCGCGCGCATTGCCTCTTTTTCTGTTTCAATATTCTTTTTTGCAGCGAGGACAAGTCCTGCGACTTCTTCTTTGGTCTTTTCTTTCATTTTTTCCTGTGTGCGGGTTGCCTCTTCTTGAGCGCTAGCAATGATCGCGTTCGCTTCCTGTTTCGCATGATCAAGGCTTTCCTGAAACTTTACTTCGCTCATCTGGTAATTAGTTTCAATTTCTTTTGCACGATCAAGACTTTCATCGATCAGATTCTTGCGTTCTTCCATCTTCTTGGTCAATGGTTTTAAAATAAGAAACCATACGATTCCTGCCACAATGGCAAAGTTGAGCAATTGGAACAAAAACAATGGGCCATTAATGCCAAGACTTGCCAAAACGCCAGCATCTTCTGAAGTGGTTTCGTGTCCTACGGTTGCAGTTGTTTCTTCATGCGTCGCAACAGCTACTACAGGACGTGCTTCGTGCGCTGCCGCTTCTGCCGCTGTGGCATGATCGATTCCATTATGTGCTAATTGCATATACGATTACTAACAAATAAATCAATGCGGTACGCCGACCCTTCGACTCCATTCAGGGTGACCAGTCAGCGTACCATTTGACCTATTACGCAAGGGTAAATACGACAACAAGAGCGTAAATAGCGATAGCTTCAGCGAAAGCTGCGCCAAGAAGCATCGGAACAAAGAGTTTTCCAGCTCCTTCTGGGTTTCGGCCAATTGCTTCCATAGCCTTTGAAACGATTTTACCGATCGCAAGTGCAGGGATCATACCACCGATTGCGATTGTTGCGGCCTTAGCCAATACAACGATTGATTCGTGTTCCATAGAGATGGGACCTTTCTGAAAATACTAGTATGGTCGAGGGGTAAAAGTTGGATTGGTTTTTAACCTCGCTTCCTAATATCTCCGATTAAAGAATAATATCGTAGAAGAACCATTCTTCTACGAAGAATATACTCTAATGGTGTCCTTCTTCTGCTCCATGTGGTGCTTCACTCGCAACGGTCATGTATACCAAAGTGAGCATGGCAAACACTGACGCCTGAATAAGACCGACCAACAATTCAAGCAACATGAATGGAGTAGGAACCAGAGCCGCAACCAATGCGCTCATGACAGAAATCAGTACTTCTCCTGCAAAAATATTACCGAACAGACGAAGCGAAAGGGACAATACTTTTGCCATTTCACTGACAATCTCAAGAAGTCCGACTGCAAATTCGATCAGTGCTGAAAAAATTCCCATTGGACCTTTTTTCACGCTTTTGAACAAATTCCCAAGCTGTACGAATTTTCCCAAATGCGTGAACACACCGATACTCATGAATGCGAATATATGGGACGAAATTACCGCGACCAGAGCCATAACAATGGTAAGATTGAGATCAGTGTTTGCCGGACGGAGTACCATAGTGTGTCCCGACATGATGCTTCCGGTACCAGGTAGAAGCCCAAGCCAGTTTGACAATAAAAT
>CAYWFD010000062.1:0-5840 GCA_964457885.1 uncultured Gammaproteobacteria bacterium | reverse complement strand
AAACAGGGATACTATACTAAATAAGGCCAAAAAAGTCAAGCATCTGTCCATGCGCACCCTTTCCCTCTTTAGGGATCCAGGATAAGGCCGAAGATTACCGAACTTCACGAATTATAGTAACATCCTTAATAATCCCAAGCTCAGCAGCTTTCCCAGCAGGCAACTCAAGTACCGCATTGGCATCCGCACTCGGTCGATATATCATCAATTGTGACTCACTTACACCAGATTCTAAAGGTACCCGGGGATAAAGATCAACCACTAGTCCATCGCGAAGCCAGATGATATCAATCGGAAAACGCATATCCCGCATGACAAACCCATGCCGTGCATAGGTCAGGAACGGAAATATCATGCCGTCATACGGAGCAATCGTATCACGATTACCGAGGCCGCGATATTGATGCTGGATCGTACTCGCAACCAATACGGTAATCGTCGTGTCATTGACGACATACTCAGCCTTCGGCCAGTAGAATTTATTCCAAAAAAATAAAAAAACTGCCGCACCAAGAAAAGCAATAATCCACCACTTCCCTATCTTTTTCTTCTCCTGAGTTTTTTTTTCAGATTCCATATAAAAAAATTAACGGACTGATGAATGATCTTTCTTCGAAAGCCACAATCCAATGAGCAACATGAGAATAAAGATAAATGATAATGCGATCAGCTGATGCTCAGCCTGAATAAACAACGCAGTCATACCAAACAACAAGGAAATCGCATATAGCAATAATACCGCTTGCCGATGACTGAGTCCAGATTCGATCAGTCGGTAATGCAGATGTTCACGGTCCCCGATATATACTGGTCGCTTCTTGATCATGCGCATTACCATGACACGCACGACATCAATCATGGGAATCCCGACAACCATAAACGTAATCGCAATTTTACTTCTGGAAATAATAGCAAGACTCCCCAAGATAAATCCGGTCATGAGACTCCCCCCTTCTCCGAGAAATATCTTGGCGGGATTGAAATTCCAGACCAAAAATCCAAGAATGGTTCCGGCGAATATGATCGCAAGCAAAGCAACATTCGGATCAAACCATTGAGGCTGGATGGAGACGGCATAGATGACCAATGCAGCAATCGCAACGATGCCTGAAACCAGACCGTCGAGTCCATCAAGAAATTTGGTAGTGAACATCATGCCAAAAAGCCACAAAAATACCAAGACATCCGCAAAAAGTACGATATGTATGAATGGCTCAAGCGTAAACGTAATATGCGTGAGATCGATAACGCCGCCGCCTGGACTGGTAATGACTGCAGGACCCACACCCAAGACGATCATGGTGAGACAGGCAAAAATCGGTGCAATGATCTGATACCGAGGACGAAGCGTGTATGCATCATCGAGAATTCCTCCGATCATAAGGACGAGGGATCCGAGCCCGAGTCCGAGCAAGGTCGTTGCACTGAGTGCGTTCCGGAATTCACCTTCGGTAAACCACAACACCCCAATGATTCCAAAAAATACCAAAAAAATCGCAAGACCGCCTCCAAGCGGTATAGATCGGGTGTGAATTTTTCGGGAAGACTTTCGTGGCGCTCGATCAACAATGTCAAAACGCCGCATAAGAGCTGCGACCAGACCTGTTGCGACAATGGAAAGCGTAAGTGCTACCAAAAAATAGAGTACATGCTCCAACATAGCGTATTATTTTGTCGGTTTTTCGACACGAAGAGTGATCCCGGATCCGAGTATCACCGTATCCCTCCGGCGCAACTCTCCTTTGAGTACCAGATTTGCAAGCTCATTCTCGACCCGATCCTGGATGGCACGACGCATGGGGCGGGCACCAAAATCAGGATCAAACCCGACATCTGCCAATTCTTCGAGCGCCGCATCTTCCACTTCAAACCCAACACCTTTCGCTTCAAGATCGCGTGCCACCTGTTTCAGCATGAGTCCTGCAATCTGCTTGATTTCCGAGTGCAGAAGGGGCTTGAAGAGTACGATTCCGTCAAAACGGTTCAAAAACTCAGGCCGGTAATAGTTTTTAAGTTCACCACGAATAAGCTCATCGCGGATCGTACCAAGATCTGTCCCTGCTTTCAACCGGTCGGCAACATATCCTGTCCCCGCGTTCGAAGTGGCAATGATAATCGTATTGGTAAAATCGACCACGCGCCCAGTACTGTCGGTCAGCCGACCGTCGTCAAGCACCTGTAAAAACAAATTCAGGATATTCCCGTCCGCTTTTTCAAGCTCATCCAAGAGGACGAGCGAAAAGGGATGTTGTCGTACCGCTTCGGTCAAAATACCAGACCCTTGGCTCCCGGGCTGTCCGATGAGTCGATAGATTGCGCTCGTATCCTGATATTCACTCATGTCAATGCGGATCATACGATTTTCTCCGCCAAAATATACGCGTGCGATCGTCTTGGCGAGCTCGGTTTTTCCGACACCCGTCGGACCGAGAAAGAGAAAGCTCGCAATCGGGCGATTGGTCGCGCGCATGTCAGCCCGGGCACGTCGAAGCGCGCTTGCGACCAATACGACTGCCTCGCTTTGACCAATGACCTGGGTATGCATTTCCTCTTCAAGCTTCAGCAATTTTTCTGATTCGGATGCAGTGATCGAGGTAGCTGGTACTCCGGTTTTCTGTCCGACCACTGCTCCCACATCATCTCCTGATACAAGCGTATGTTCGCCATGCGTGCTTCGGGCATAGCTCCCGGCCTCGCTCATAAGTGCCAAGGCACTTTGCGGCAGATTCTGGTCAGTAAAAAATTTATGAGCAAGTGTGGCACTTTTTTCAAGTGCATCATATGAAAAAAATACGCGTGTCTGATATTCCAATATCCCGGCCTTTGATTCAAGCACACGGATCGCCTGATTGATATCCATTTCCCGAATATCTATTTTTGAAAATACCGTTCCGATTTCTGATCTCGCAATCGTCCGGGCATATACGTCAGGCAGAGTTGTTGCAAACATGACAAACCGCTGACTTCGCAGATACTCAGCAAGAGATTCGGACACATCAAGACCTTCTCCCTGAGCGTCAGACACGCCCATAAGATCATGAATATTATCGATAAACAGGATAATATTCCGTGCCCGGGTGACCTCATTCATGATGCGGATCAGGCGTTCTTGAGCTCCCGCAGCGGTCGTGCCAGCAAGAAGCGAAGTCGTAGAAATCTGGACCATGCGTTTATCCTGCAATAATTTCGGCACATCCCCCCTGATCATTCGTTCGACCAGACCCTGTACAATCGTCATCTTCCCAACTCCATGATCTCCGACCAACATGATATTCCTACCACCTCCTTCGATAATACGCAAAATTTCATTGATTTCAGAATCTCGTGCAACACAGGTATCGATATCTCCATATTTCGCAGCAATCGTAAGATCATGGCTCAATTGATTGAGCATGGGGGTAGCGATCGCAGTCATGGCCCGATCCATACCATGCTTCGAGACTCCCGCAGCTGCCGCGGCAAAAATATGATATTTCTCAAATAAGGTTTCCCGAATACGTGCCCATTCAATTACATTGTCGAGCTTCACCTTATCAACTTCGAGATCATACAACATTTCTTGTATCGGCTCGCTCTGTTCCACGGCCGCCTTCAGAATCGTGGTAGCGCGTACCAATGGATCATGATTATCACGAGTGATGAAATAAGAACGGAATACAATCTGTTCTGCGTCAGAAGAAAAAATCGGAGAAAAATGTTTTGATGCTTTTTGACCGAATGCGGTTGCGATGTGCGCCTGAATCGAACCCGGTTGAATATGCAATCGGACACAAATATTCCGGACACTATCTTCGGAAAAAAGCGTATGCAACAAATGAAATGCAGTGACCTCGGTATGCCCATAGCTCCTCGCCAATTCAAAACTTTTTTCGAGCACCCGCTCGGATTCCGGAGAAAGATATTTCGACAAATCAAGATATCGTGAATGTCGCATTTGCTTCACTGCCTCCCAGGTAGTCGGCTGCGTAGGTAGGATACCCGTCTGAGAAGGAGCACTGGACACGCCCGAATACGTGAAACGAATATGGGGTGTATGTGCACGAAGCGCACGGTACCACACGTACAATAGCCCCAACAAGCCGATCCATACCAATGTGCGATACGCATTTCCGGCTGTCGGGCCAAACCAGAAGAGCAACGACGAAAGATCAGAAATCTGGTCAAGCTGGTATGCGTAATAGAAAAACCAGCCAAACAGACCGAATGAGACAGTGAGTGCCCCGATAATACGAAGCACGTTCAATATCTTTCGAGCTTTGCGGAGTTTAATTGCATATTCGGTATAATGTTCACCAAAGTATACAAAAGTTTCATGATCCATGAGCCCTTGAATCAGCCCATGGCACTCGGGACAGACACGACCCTTCTCCTTTCCGGTGCCTCCGCAGAGACTACACACGAGAATGGGTAATGATGATGCTTTCGAAAAAAGCATAGAAAGCTAGAAAGAATAAATCAACGTATATATAATAAACACAGGAATCACGATCCACAGTAAAAAAACGACAAAAGAAAATATAACCCAGAGAATGAGAAGCAGTGACCGTATAATCACGTTGACGAGACGGACAAAAAAACTCACCAGTCTTCCCTGCCAGTCATACTGACCGAACATGGGAACGAAAATATTCGCAAGCCACAGACCTGGAGCAAACTGTGCATTCCCTGTCGCGACCAGACGTGCCGAAAAGCGCACGGCTCGCGCGAGGCCTGAGGTGTACCACCAGATCGGTGCGTATATGAAATCAAAGAAAAATTCGAGTATCAGTCGTTGGAGAATTAAAAGCCACATAGACACATAGGTAAACTATTCTCCGTCAGTATATCATAAAAAAGTCTAAAAGTCGTAAAACCTAAAAATCAAAAAAGTAAGTATAAAAATACACAAGAGGTAATCTTGTGTATTTTGCGTTATAGGGTTTCGATTTTCCGATTGATGCATTACCGCTTTGCCACCACTTCACTTGCAAGGACTGCGTATTGCGCATTCGCGACTGGTTCATAGTGAGACTCACTAAGTCGCTCACGTACGGTTTTAATCGAGGTATGTCGAGCGATTTCCACATCCAGACTTCGAGTTTCCCGTTCTAATTGTGTGACCTGTTTCTCATAATCAGAAATTACATATCCTTTTGCAGATACGGTGTTTACCTGCCACATATACAAGATACCGACCGCAAACATGAGGCATGACAAAACCATCCGGAATGTCCGACCAAGAACAATCTTTCGGATACTCTCCCGTTTATCCTTCAGTGTTGTTTTTTTTCGTGCGTATGCGTTCATACTCTTTTTAAAACTCGTAATTTTGCCGATCGTGCGCGGGGATTATTCTTGTATTCCTCGGTACCGGCGACGATTGGTTTTTTGGTAATAATAGTAAATTCTTTGCCTGAATGTTTTTTGAAATAATGTTTGACAATCCGGTCTTCAAGCGAGTGAAAGGTGATGACTGCAAGTACTCCTCCCGGGTCCAATATTTTCAGTGCTTGAGGCAATACCCGCTCAATCACTCCCAGTTCGTCATTGACTGCGATTCGGAGCGCCTGAAATACTTTGGTCGCCGGGTGTAATCCTCCGATCCATGGAATCTCCTTGTCAGTCTTGAGCTTCACCCGATAGGTCTGAAGTACCACTTCGACCAGATCTCCGACAGTCTCGATGGCTTTCTCTTTCCGTCTCACACGGATCGCTTCGGCGATTTCATTCGACAGCCGTTCTTCTCCATACACCCGGAAAATCTCTTCAAGTTCTTCAGGGAGCACCTCTGCGATCAATTCAGCTGCGGTTCTTCGTGAAGGATCGATCATGCCGCCATAGCGCATATCAAGCGCCTCATC
>CAYWFD010000061.1:0-5869 GCA_964457885.1 uncultured Gammaproteobacteria bacterium | reverse complement strand
ATACGGTACTGCTCACTTTCCCGACAATTGTCGGATTAACAGGATTGGAAATATCAATGATATTCAATCCTCCGGTGGTACCAAAAAGATTGGTTACGTATGCGTACCCGCCAGAAACTTGCACCTCCCATGCTGCATTCAATTCTAAAGTATCACGGACACCCCCTATAATCGTAGGAGTACTCGGATCTGAAATATCCACGATTCTCAAAGAGTCATTTTCAAAGTTTGTCAGATACGCATATTTCCCTGCGACATACACACCCTCTGCTCCATCAAGATCGCCATCAGTAATTCTACCGACGATGCTTGGAGCTTTGGGATCTGAGATATCAACGACTTGAAGAGAGTCTCCGGTCTGGCTAGTAATATAGGCATAATTACCCGCTACAGCGATGTGGCTTGATCCAGAAAGCGACGAAGATGCCACACTCCCTACAATGGATGGACGGGTAAGCGGAGATTGGACCAGTGCACCTCCAATCGATAGGTTTCCATCTGTCTTAATACCGCCTATTCCCACGTTTAACGCATTTGAAATACGTGCACTGTCCCCAATTGAGATACTTTCAAGCACATTCACGTTACTTGACTGTAACGCCCCGATATATGCACTCGGTGCTTTTATTCCTCCGATATCCAGCACATTGAAACCTGAGTATGAAGCGACATATGCGTATTTCCCTGATACCTCAATACCTGTCGGACGGAACATATTAATACTGTCGGTTTTTTCAGTTACAAATACTGGATTAGTAGAACTGGAAATATTGAACACGGCGATAGAATGGCGATCATAATTTGCGGCATATAAATAATCTCCTTGAATCGAAATTTCTGATACGCCGTCCAAGGTCACTGCAGACACGACGGAACCCACCGCGGTCAATGAAGAAGATGTGGGGCTCGAAATATCAAATACGTATAAAGAATCCGTGCTGTTATACGTCACATAAGCGTATCTCCCGGAAATTTTTATGCTACTAAACGAAAGCAGACTACAGTAGCCCCCGCACCCTCCTACCTTGCTCGGAGCATATGGATTGGAAATATCAACTACATCCAATTTATTTCCACTGGAACCAACAGCAAATGCATATTTACCCGCAACATCAATACCGAATGCGCCAATACTGGTCACCCCTCCCACAATCACTGGTTTTACCGGATTCGAGATATCAATAATACGCAAACTATTGTCCGCATAATTCACGGTATATGCATAACTCCCAACTACCGTAAGATCCCGCGCCCCATTGAGGCTGGTAGATGTCACACTTCCCACGATCATCGGATTTTTCGGATTGGAGATATCAACAACTACCAAACTATCTGCATCAACCGCGACCACATATGCATACTTACCGACTACACGTATTTCACGCGCGCCATCGAGTATCGTAGATGTTACACCACCAATAATAGTGGGATGTGCAGGATCTGAGACATCGATAATATTGACTGAGTCACCATATTCACCAGTAACATATGCATAGTTTCCTGAAATATCAACATACCCCCCATATTCAATATTGGTAGAGCTGACAAAACCCGTAAGTACCAGATTGCTTGGTGCGGTCTGTGTGTATCTCCCAAGAATCGCAAGATTGGTCGACGTAATACTGGTACCGCTTGCCGTGGTAAATGATAATGTACTCGCAAACAAATTGGTCGAGGTCACAGAGATAAATAAAGCATTCGTTGCACCAAGCTCACTGGCAAATATGTTTGTACTGGTAATCGAGGTACCGTTCGCAGTAGTAAATACGAGACCATCGACAAAAAGATTCGTCGTGGTCGCATTAGTCGCTTCAAAGTTACTAATGAATGCGTTGGTACTGGTAATTGACGCGCCAGTAGCCATCCCAAATGAAAAATTATCTGCAAATAAATTAGTTGACGTTGCGGAAACAAATATCGATGAGGTAGCGATCAAATTAGTAGACGAGACTGTTGAAACGAGAAGTCCACCTGCGATGTACGAGGTTGACGATGCGTTCGCAATACTCAAACTTCCTCCATCAATTTTTAGCCCACCACTCCCTACATTGAGAGTATTTGCTATGTACGCACTATTTCCAATAATTACATCTTCAATAACCGAAATATTATTTGATTGTAGTGCGCCTATGTGTGCCACAGGTGCGTCGATACCCCCAACATCAATAACATAAAAACCACCGTCTGTACCGTTGTTTGCCATATATACATACTTACCTGCCACATCTACGGCACGTGGAGCATCAAGCCTCGCAGAATCTTTAACTCCCCCTACCATTATTGGATTCGTAGAGCTTGAGATATCAATAATACGCAAAGAGTCATCAACCCCAACACCTACGTATGCATATTTCCCAGAGACACGTACTTCGTACGGTGAATCCAGATTAACCGAATCTTTCAACACTCCTACAACTCTCATATTAGTCGAACTTGCAATATCAATTATATACAACGAGTCAACGCTGGTATCTGCTACATATGCATATCTTCCTGCAATTGAAAAAGACCAGTTGGTTGATGTCACTGTGGTCGTCGCAGTAACTGATCCTGTAATTATAGGATTCTCTGGATCTGCAATATCTACTGCAACTAAAGTTGACCCCCCAACAGAAGGAATGTAGGCACTACTCACATACGCATACTTACCCGAGATTACAATGCCGCGGGCATAATTCATTACAGAAGACGATGCTACCGAACCGACAATAACCGGATTCTTTGGGTTTTCAATCGACACAACCAACAAACTATCAATACTTGAATTTGTAATGTACGCATAATTGCCCGCAATGGTGACATGCTGGTCACTTGTCGCACTTGAAGTCGTAATCGAAAGTGTGCTTACAATCGAAGGTTTACTTGGATCAGAAATATCAATTATATGAAAATTATCCTGTGGTATAGATGCATATGAACTCAACACGTATGCATACTTCCCAGACACAAATAGATCTCTAATATCATTCATATCACCTGACACAACACCGTCATTTGACGAGACAGTACCCACAATACTCGGATTATACGGGTCTGAGATATCAACCACATTCAAATAATCATGTGACACACGCGTAGTTCCAACATACGCATAGCTCCCTTGTATTTTCACTACCCATGCACCGTTCATAGTAGAGCCGGTGGATGACGCAATCCCACCCACAATACGAGGCTGAGCAAGTGAAGTCTGGGTAAAACTTCCCGCAAGCGACACATTGGTACCAGTCGCATTCAAAAACGTGAGTCCACCGGCAAACAGATTGGTCGAACTCACCGTCATCAGTGTACTTGAGGTGGCAAACAGATTGGTCGTCGTCACATTCACTGAGTTCACGTTTACCGGATTGAAATTCGTCGCGCTTAGATTGGTGAAGAATGCGTTGGTCGAGGTGATCGATGTACCAGACGCCGTGGTAAACGAAAGTCCTTGTAATGATGCACTACCTGATACATACAGATTTGTCGAAGTAATACTTCCGGTCAAAATTTGTATCGGGTTGAAGCTGTCAACTGATAGTGCACCGAAATATGCATTGGTCGAGGTGATCGATGTACCAGACGCCGTGGTAAAAAAGAGTTGTGGCAAGAAAGCACGAGTTGAGGTAATTCCCGTCAGATTCGAAAGTGACGTGATATCGATATTAGCACCTGACTTTGCCGGAGCAGTGACGCCGCAATTGGGAGCGGTCGGTGCGCAGTCCGGTTCGAGTGTTTGTCCTGGCTCATAGATCGTTGCGAACGTCAAAAAAGGCGCTAGAATTATCGCCGTGACCCCAACAACCCAAGTACTGATTCGGAAATATTTCTTTTTCAGTTCGGTTGTCGATGAATTGTACAAATACATAAAAAACCTAAACTAATTATAGCACAAAAGCGGGTGGAGATTATATCCATTTTGGATTACTACTGTGGACAAACTACAATGCAAAAAATTACAAGATTGTAAGATTGGATGAAAGGTGCATGACCACACAATCTTTTAATCTTTCCTCAATCTCTCCACCAACAAAAAACCCGGGCGTATTGCCCGGGTTTAGTCTGTATCATCTATACATTACGGAGTGGTCGGATTTGTTGTAGGATCAGTCGGAGGAGGTGTCGGTGGCTGCTCAGTAGCTGGTGGCTGCGTACCTGTCTCTTGTTGGTCATCAAAGTAAATCGGTGCCACTTCAATTACTTTTTTAGTACTTGGCCGGTAGAGTATTGCCTTCTTCGCAGTCGTATAAATCAATACTTTATCTCCATTCTCTGACTTATTGAAGAATGCTTGATCCGCAAGCTTTTCTTTATCAAGAACTGTTGCAATTGTCGGAGTCTCTCCTTGAGGAAGTTCCATATAGGTACCGATAACTCCAATCACTTCAGCAATTTCTTCTTCCGCAGATGGCGCAGTCACTGCTTTTTTCCACTGAAAATAGAAATACGCCGCTGTAATTGATGAACCTACGAACAAGACGAGGATTAATATGGTAAGTATGTAGCGTTTAATCATATCTTAAAGCAAAATTTATTCTTCTTTTAATTTTTTCCACTGAGCTTTGACTACTTTTTCGACCACATCCCGAACCTTATCCGGAAGGTCATGCTCAACCGCATAATTATTCACTACCTCTTCTACGGTCCGTACATATTCGTTTTTTGACAATTGTTTCCACCCTTTTGAAGAGGTAATTTTTTTCTTCACCTCGGCATATACATCTGCAGCATAATCTACCATGTTGTCACGCAATTCGCGGCCGCGCTTGGTAGTATTGAGCCACACGAGTCCTGCACCTAGCAGTCCTCCGAAAAATAATCCTTTTTTGAATGTTCCCATAGTAAAGGCTTAAAATACTTGAAAAGCCTCGAAAGGCTGAAAACGCCTTATTTAGACTAAGAAGAGTATAGCACACCATCCAAATTCTATGCAACAAGTGAGCGATATTCCTGTTCCAATTTTCTAATAATTGGGTCCCAGGCATATTTTTCCTCGACCACTTTCCGTGCACGCTCTCCCGCCGCGATGGTATTCACTTCACCCCCAAAAAAATTGACCAATGCCTCGGAAAAATCTCCTGCACTTTCAGGCACACACACCTCTCCCAAATCGAGCGCAACAGTACGCACTCCCGGCAAGTCACTTGCCAGAACCGGTATGCCGCTTGCCGCGGCTTCAAGCAACACCATGCCAAACGCTTCCCCCTTGGTCGTTGAAGGGAGGACGCATATATCACCCATCGTATAGTGCATCGGTAATTCCTCATAGGAAACCCTGCCGGTGAAACGAACGGCGTCCGCAATACCCATACCACGCGCCTGATTTTTGAAATCAGACATCAACTCCCCATCACCAACCAACACCCTCTGTAACGGAAGACCTTTTGCTCGTGACCGGGCGATTGCTTCAAGCAGTACTGGGACACCTTTAAAAAAATGCGCTGCATCCATCCCTCCTACAAACACGACAGTAGGAGCTGCCGGATCCAAATTATATTTTTCAAATAACGCCCGCGGCTTTTTCTCAGGATGAAACCGCTCGATATCTACCCCAAACGGCAACTCCCGCCATTTTTCTTTCCACTTTTCATATAGCTCCTGTGCATCACTTTCCGCTGCGTAATCAAACGAACTTACGATCACCCGATCCGCAGTTTCAAGCACGCGCGGCATAAACCACTCTGCATAGAGTTTAAAAAAAAGTCCCTTTAACCCCTCTGCACGCGTATCCATGTGGTAGGTTACGACCAATTTTTTCTCGGGATTCCTTTTTCTCCATCGAGCGACCAGGGATGCAACACCGAAAAATGGGTAATGCAAATGGACAATATCAAAAGCATCCAGTTCGCGAGCCAGTTGCGGCAGATATGCCGCATTGCCATATGTAAGACTT
>CAYWFD010000060.1:965-6211 GCA_964457885.1 uncultured Gammaproteobacteria bacterium | reverse complement strand
GATTCGTAAGCGCTCCGGTCATGACTCCCCCATCGAGTCGCAAGTAAGAAGAGCTCGCAGCCATCCAGATTGGATCAGATTCAGGACTCGTCGTCGTAAGATAACCGGCCAGTGCGTGGTTGCCCCAACTGTACGCAAGATCCCACTGCGTAGTGGAAGCAGTCAACGGGATAATGTAGTTGTTATTAAGTGACAGAATACCAGTCGAAGTGGTGAAAACAAGTCCCGGCACTGTTGAAGAAATCGACGATCGTGCACGAGCGTTAGTGAAATACAGATTGGTCAAGCCTTCGTCGAGCGCGTCAGTCGTGGTGGCATTCCAATCTACCAGAGTCAGGTACTCTGAAGAGGACGCATTCCACGCAGCAAGAGTGAGATAGGATGAAGATGCCACCATCCAGATAGGATCGGTTTCTGTAAAGCTAGTCAAATATCCTGCGTCAGCATGGTTCCCCCAACTATATGCCAAATCCCATTGAGTGGTGGATGCGGTCAAGGGAATAATGTAATTATTCTCTAAAGCAAGGATACCCGTTGAGGTTGAGTATGTCAGACCATTTACGGTTTCAGAGATACTGTTGCGAGATCGAGCTTGGGTGAAGTAGAGATTCGTTAACCCTTCGTCGAGTGCGTCAGTGGTGGTAGCATTCCATGCAGCCAAACTTAAATATTCTGAGCTTGATGCATTCCATTGAGCAAGCGTGAGATAACTCGAGCTCGCAGCCATCCAGATTGGATCAGATTCAGGACTCGTCGTCGTAAGATAACCGGCCAGTGCGTGGTTGCCCCAACTGTACGCAAGATCCCACTGCGTAGTGGAAGCAGTCAACGGGATAATGTAGTTGTTATTAAGTGACAGAATACCAGTCGAAGTGGTGAAAACAAGTCCCGGCACTGTTGAAGAAATCGACGATCGTGCACGAGCGTTAGTGAAATACAGATTGGTCAAGCCTTCGTCGAGCGCGTCAGTCGTGGTGGCATTCCATGCGGCGAGGGTAAGGAATCGATCATCAAATACTGAGCCATCAAGATAATTTGCTGCAAGTTCAAGTGAACCACCGTCAAGCGTAAGTCCCTCGCCCGTGAAGTCGGTAATGGTGTCTCCGTTTAGGGAGACAGAATTTCCAAGTGTTAAATTGGTGATGCCCGCAGTAGTAAAGAATGCATTCGTGGTAGTGATGGATGTACCACTTGCAGTACCGAATGTGAAATTTGTCGTGTCGACACTGGCAGTACTAAAAGTATCTGCCGAAAGTGTAGTGAAATATCCATTAGTTGAGGTAATTGATTGGCCAACAGCATTTGTAAATCCAAGTGCAGTGACAAATAAATTCGTTGAAGTCGCATTGGTAAATACTCCAGTTGATGGTGACGAAGCTCCGATTGGAGTGTTATTGATCGTACCGCCCGAAATAGTAAGGGCATCGACCACGAATACATCACTGATACTGTTCGTCGGGAGATTGATTGTCGAAGTAACAGTAAGGACACCGATCGTAGTCGAAGCGAGATTCAATTCTTCACCGACATTCAAGAATCGTGAATCATACACCGAACCATCAAGATAATTTGCTGCAAGCTGCAATGATCCGGCATTAATCGTGAGTCCAGAACCGGTAAAGTCGGTAATAGTATCCCCTCCAAGAGTCAAATTACTAATACCTGCATAGGTAAAGAACGCATTGGTCGAAGTAATCGATGTTCCGGACGCAGTCAGGAACGATAACGCGTTTCCGACTTGCGCGTTTGCAGCATACAACACATTCGTCGACGAATTGAAGGTCAACGCAGCACTACCATTGAATGCTCCGCCATCATTAAACTGAATGTAGGTATCTGCTCCACCCGCAGTGCTTGAACTGGTTCCAGTACTATCCGTGCCACAACTGAATTTTCCGGTCGTAGCACTGTAGAGAACATTCTGCAATTCAGAACTACAATCCCCAAATCCGTTCTGAAAAAAATTACCTGTAACAACCATGTTGTTGAGTGTACTGGTACCAGCCACTGACAAACTGTTGCCGAAAATATTCGTGCTCGTAATCGTAGTACCCGATGCTGAACCGAACCCAATAGTAACAGCAAAGAGATTGGTAGTGGTCACCGTGTTGACAGTAAGACCTGCAGCAGTAATCGATCCTGCAAGAGATAGTGCACCGCTCGACGTAATTTTATTCAAACCGTTAAAAAATTGTATGTCACCTGTACCGGTACCACCCTGCAATACGAGCGCATTAGTACCGGTCGCATTTACTTGAGGATTACTTCCACCAAGCGTCAAATTTCCCGAATTCAAGACAGGAATCTGATTTCCGAGAGCCGTCTGACTTGGAGAAAATCCGCGAAGAGTGTTTGCATTGATCGCATACCCGGAAGATGCGACGCGCTGTCGCGGGCTCAATGTTTCAAAGGAGGCTACTCCGACACATGATCCACCAATCGAAGGAGCAACCTCGACATTCAAAAATGCATTTTCAGTGTCTTCAAAATTGAAATCAAGTACGTCGCCACCAACAGCAGTGTCTCCAATTCCAACATTGAAAATTCCTTGTCGGACTGTGACCGTCATGGTAGAAGGTGTACCTGCTGGCCATACTTTGGTACCGAGACCGACAGTTGCATTGTCATACAACGAAAAACGGAAACAATAATTAGTCCCTGTTCCGCCGAGCAAATTTCCTCCAGAATTAAGCAATCTCCCCTGATGATTAATGATCTTCGGAGCTGCAGCGTCTACGGTAAATTGAGTATACAAAATTCCCAATCCCACGATCAGGCTAGCAACCAAAAAAAATATTTGGTGCACTCGATTTTTTTTCAAATACGACAAGCTCATTTGAAGATTTTTTTGCACCTAAAATGAACATAGGAAGTATAGCACAAAAAAAGACCTATTTTAAGCTAGATAAAGCTATTTTATCCACACATAAACTTATCCACAATTAACATAACGGTGTATCAAAAAATGCCCTTGTATAGGGTCATCTTTTGTGTATGAAACTCACTTTTTTTTCTTCAAAATCTTGGGTTTTTCGCGGCTTGAAAGCTCTCGAATCTCATCACGAAGCAATGCAGCAACCTCGAATTCCAGATTTTGGGCCGCTTCCTTCATCTGAGCTTGTTTATCTCGAATAATCTCCCCAATCGGTCGTGCATCTCCCTTGAGATCGAGCTCCAATACGGAATCTCGGGGTTGCCGCCCCTTACCCCTACCTTTTGCACCATGCGTTTTACTGCCGGTCGCGCTGAGTCCGAACTCTTCAAGCATATTTCGGATCGTCTTTTGAATGGTTTTCGGAGTAATACCATGCTTTTGGTTGTACGCAAGCTGTATCTCACGACGTCGTTCAGTCTCTCTGACCGCCTTCGCGATGGAATCAGTGACATGATCAGCATACAATACTACCAACCCATTGACATTGCGTGCTGCCCGGCCGATCGTCTGGATAAGACTGGTCTCATTGCGCAAAAATCCTTCTTTGTCGGCATCAAGAATTGCAACGAGCGAGACCTCGGGTATATCAAGCCCTTCACGCAGCAAATTTACCCCAACAATTACATCAACTTCCCCCTTTCGGAGGGCGGTAATGATCTCAATGCGTTCAATCGTCAAGATATCGCTATGGAGATAACTGACCTTAACCCCCTTTTCTTTCAAATATTCAGTCAGATCTTCCGCCATTTTCTTCGTAAGTGTGGTAACAAGGGCTCGTTCACCCTTTGTAATCCTCTCCTGAATTCGAATGATCACGTCTTCAACTTGGGATAAACTTTTTTCTGATTCTTCATGATTCGTCATTGATGGTCTTCCGCCGGTGACCGGCCGTATCAAAACTTCAGGGTCGACCAGTCCAGTCGGTCGGACGATCTGTTCGACTATCTGTGAACTTTCTTTGAGTTCATACTCAGCCGGGGTTGCAGACACAAAAATCGTCTGCTGAATGCGATCGGTAAATTCATCAAACATGAGCGGTCGATTATCCCGTGCTGATGGTAATCGAAATCCGTGTTCGACCAATACATCTTTGCGCGCGCGGTCACCCCGATACATGCCGCGAATCTGCGGGACCGTGACATGTGATTCATCAATAACAGTGAGAAATTGTCGCCCAGCATGTGCAAAATAATCAAGCAAGGTAAATGACGGTTCACCCTCTTTTCGTCCTTCAAAATGTCTTGAATAATTTTCGATGCCGTTGCAATAGCCGAGATTTTTGATCATTTCAAGATCATATGCAACACGGCGTTTCAATCGTTCATATTCCAACACTTTTCCCTGTTTCTGAAATAATTCAAGCTGCTGTCTCAATTCTTCTTTGATTGTTGCAAATGCGCGCTCGCGTGAAGATTCACTAACCACGTAATGTTTTGCAGGGAAAAACCATGCATCCTCAATTTCACGGTATACACTACGAGTTACAGCATCCACCACCTCAATCCGGTCAATTTTATCACTGATTTCAAACCGATAAATACGCTCCTCATTCACTGGCATGATTTCAAATACCTGTCCGCGCATACGGAAACTCCCCCGTTTCAAATCCACGGTCGTCCTTTCGAATTGCATTTCGATCAGCTGTTCCATCATTTCCGTACGCTGCATAGGCTGGTTTTTCTCTAGATGCAGCACAATTTTCTCATATTCAGTTGGCGAGCCAAGACCATAAATTGCAGAAACCGAGGCGACAATAATCACATCTTCGCGCGTCAACAACGCTTGGGTGCATGCATGACGCAATCGATCAATTTCTTCATTGATTTGCGCTTCTTTTTCGATATAGGTATCACTCGACGGCACATAGGCTTCGGGCTGATAATAATCGTAATACGACACAAAATATTCGACTGCATTATCCGGAAAAAATTCACGAAATTCATTGCACAATTGTGCTGCAAGAGTTTTATTGTGCGCGATGACCAGTGTCGGGCGCTGAATCTTCTCAATCACGTTAGCGACGGTGAATGTTTTCCCTGATCCCGTAACACCAAGAAGCGCCTGTCGATCGAATTTTTTTTCAATACCCGAAACCAGACCTTCAATAGCAGTAGGCTGGTCTCCGGACGGTTTGTAGGATGATTCGAGTTTGAATTTCACAAAATAAAAGTGTTCTAATTGATCTAAGTATACTAATTATTTTATTCTAAATAAATACCACATTCAAATATTAGAGCTCAAAAAATTTTGGATTTCGTATCTAGTAAGTTCCAGCTTCAACAACCTTAAACTTCAACTACTCTTCGCTGTG
>CAYWFD010000060.1:0-955 GCA_964457885.1 uncultured Gammaproteobacteria bacterium | reverse complement strand
GACTCGACAAACTGATATAAAAGTTCAGCATCATCTTCACGCATATTCACGCATCCATGGGACATGGTTCGAACACCAAAACTGTTATGCCAATACGCGGCATGGATATAGTACAAGGGTTTAAACCGCATATTCCACTTGACGTTTGGAATATTGTAATCAGGTCCGATATATCGTTTGTTCGGAATCATCCAATCAATCGTGAATTGTCCGGGCGGTGTCGGTGTCCACGGATTGCCGGTCGACACGGGAAAATCAAAAATAATAGCCGAATTTACTACAAAATACAATCGCTGTCGAGTGAGGTCAACCTTGATCTCACGGGTAAAACGCGTCGTCGTTGCAGTCTCAAGCGGACTATACCCATGTGCAATCTCTTCAAAATCAGAATATCCGTCGCCATCTGTATCGATGGTACCAATGTCAGTCCCAAATACACCTTCAAGTGCATCATTCAGCCCGTCGCGGTCAAAATCATGCTCACTCAGGGTTACGTGATTTCCCACTAAGGGAGAATAACCGTTCTCAATCTCGTCCCCATCAAAAAAACTGTCCCCATCCGTATCAGCACTGAGAGGATTCGTATAATATCGTGCCTCCTCTTCATCAGTAAGACCATCCCCATCTGGATCAGTAGTTTGCTCTGAATGAAGGACGATCGGTGAATAAAACAATACAAAAAGTGCACACGTGAGTGTTATAACGCTATATCCGCTAAATTTCAATAATTTCTTCGTACGTGGGGACATATGCCGAGGTGCCGGTATTCTTTTCAATGACATCTTTAAACGCGAGCGAAGCCTGCTCTTCTCCATGTACACAGAACACACGGCCAAGTGAGGTACCTGCACTACCGACCCATCGTGCAAGTTTCTCCTGATCTCCGTGTCCCGACAGTGCAGAGACATACTCGACTGCACACTCTACCTGAATACTCTGACGAAGTAAAGTAACC
>CAYWFD010000059.1:0-6248 GCA_964457885.1 uncultured Gammaproteobacteria bacterium | reverse complement strand
TTGGATCGAATGTGGCGGCTAAGAGACTCTGTGGTGTCGCAAGTGTCAGCAGTAAGAACCAAAAAAAGATAATTTTTGTGAATTTCATAATAGTGTTACGTTAGTTTTTTCATTATAGCATAGTACGTCGAAAGTCCAAAAGTTCGTAAAGTCATAAAGTACATTACATATTTTGCTTGAGCCTCTATAGACTTTACGGACCTTATGACTACTGACTTTTTATTTACAATAAGCGACTTTTCTGTTAAGATGACGTCATATGTCAGCACTAGGTACACTCTATATTGTAGCTACCCCAATCGGTAATTTATCAGATATTTCAGCACGTGCGCTCGAAATTCTTGGTTCGGCAGATCTGATTCTCTGCGAAGATACACGAGTTACTGCGAATTTGCTTACCCGCTACAATCTCAAAAAAGAAACCAAGAGCTACCATCATCATTCTACCGAAGCGGTAATTAACGAGATTATAGAACTCTTGAGAACAGGGAATACGCTTGCGTGTGTATCTGATGCAGGAACCCCCGGAATCAGTGACCCAGGGAATATATTGGTCTCAAAGGTACGAGAAGTCCTTCCTGAATGCACCATTATTCCTATCCCCGGCGCAAGTGCAGTGATTTCCGCATTGTCTATTTCCGGATTTCCGACTGATAAATTCCTCTTTCTCGGATTTCCTCCGCACAAGAAAGGCAGAAAGAGTTTTTTCGAGGAAGTTGCGGGAAGCGACTATACGGTGGCATTTTATGAATCCAATCATCGTATCAAGAAATGCATTGATGAACTTGCTGAAATTCTTGAACCACAAAGACAGGTGGTACTATGTCGAGAACTTACCAAGAAATTTGAAACGACGTATGCTGGGACGATTGAACAGATCAAAACAATGAATATTTCGGAAAAAGGAGAGTTCGTCGTGATTGTAAGAGGTAAAAGATAATTCAATATTATGAAAAACAAACCATTCTACATTTCAACTGCAATTCCATACGTCAATGCCAAACCACATATCGGGTATGCTTTGGAGTGTGTCCAGACTGATGCGCGTGCGCGATTTGAACGCCTACAAGGCCGGGACGTATTTTTTTTGACCGGGACTGATGAGAATTCTCTAAAAAATGTACAAGCCGCAGAAAAAGCAGGTGAACAAGTAGAAAAATTTGTCGATGAGCATGCGGAAAAATTTAAAGAATTAAAATCAATTCTTGATATTTCATACGACGATTTTATTCGTACGACCGAGAAGAGGCATTTTGAAGGGGCGCAAGCGCTGTGGAGTAAATTCAAACCTGAAGATGTGTATAAGAAACAGTACAAAGGGCTCTATTGCGTTGGTTGTGAAGCATTTTATACTGAAGATGAGTTGATTGATGGAAGTATTTGTCCTGAGCACAAGAAACCATGTGAAGTCGTCGAAGAAGAAAATTATTTTTTCAAATTGGGAAATTATTCTACGCAACTTCGTGAATTAGTTGAAAATGGTACGATTAAAATCTATCCGGAAGCTCGTAAAAACGAATGGCTTGCATTTATTGACCGGGGACTTGAAGATTTTAGTATTTCCCGCTCGATTGAGCGAGCGCATGGCTGGGGAGTGCCCGTACCAGGAGACGAATCACAAATCATGTATGTGTGGGTAGATGCATTATCAAACTATATTACCGCGCTTGGATACGGTGGTAATGAAGAGAAGTACGGTGCATATTGGGTTCAGGATAGTGATCGACAGGTTGCTCACGTGATCGGAAAAGGAATCGGTAAATTTCATGTACTCTATTGGCCAGCGTTTTTACTCTCAGCTGGGGTTCCCTTGCCGACCGAGGTTTTTATTCACGGCTATGTGACTGTTGAAGGAGAGAAGATCAGTAAGTCGCTCGGAAACGTAATCGATCCGGGTGAGGTGGTCGAAAAATATGGTACCGATGCGGTACGTTATTATCTGCTTGGTGCGATCCCTGCTGCGCAGGACGGTGATTTTTCATACGCACGATTTGAAGAATTTTATACTGCGCATCTGGCGAATGGGGTGGGGAATCTGACAAGCCGTGTATTATCTATGATTGAAAAGTATGCTGATGGTTTCATACCAGATAGTAATAGTTCTTGGGCGTTACAGGACCATTTATCTACATTTATACAAGGAAATTACACAAGCTATTTTGAGAATTATCAATTTGATCTTGCTGTGCACACAACAAATCGGTTTGTTTCGTTTATGGATGGTATAATAAATGAAGAAAAACCATGGTCAAAGGTAAAAGAAGGTGAAGATATTTCAGGTTTACTTTATTACTTAGCTGATTCAGTTAGAAGATTGGCAATACTATTATTACCAATTATACCAACTGCAGCAGAAAAAATTTTGTTACAATTTGAAATAGATATTTCCGAACTCAAAGATTTTGAAACTGAGATTAGACCTCGTGGATTAAAGTCCGGAATAAAAATTAAGAAAGCTGATATTTTATTCCCAAGATTAGAGAAGAAATAAGAATAGATCAGTAAACCTAAACTATGAATCTACTCGACATCATCATTCTCGTTACCACGGCTCTCTTTGCTCTCGGTGGCTTCTGGTTTGGGCTATTTCATACGATCGGTTCGTTGGTCGGAACGGTTGCGGGAGCATTTGTCGCAAGTAGATATTACGAGGGCGGCGCGCAGTGGCTGATCAATACTACAGGTTGGAGCGCCAATGTGTCGCGTGTCGTCATGTTTATCGTCATATTCGCGATCATCACCCGGGCGATCGGTGCGGCATTCTGTCTTATCGGAAAAGTGGGAAGTGCGGTATTACCCATTCCATTCAAGAGTACGATCAATCGGCTACTTGGTATGATTGCAGGTGGAGCCGAAGGACTTATCTCAATTGGATTGGTAATTTATTTTATTGATAAGTTTCCAGTTGGTGAGGGGGTAATGAAAGCGATTGAAGCCTCAACGTTTGCTCCGACCGCGGTTGCTGCAGCGTCAATCCTGATACCATTATTTCCACAGGCGCTCAAAGCGCTTGAAACCACCCTTGATGTGATTGAACAATCACTATGATGATCGATACTCATTGCCATATCCATTTCAAAGCATTTGAAAATAATCGGGGTGAGGTAATTGCTCGCTCGAAAGATAAACAGATGATATTGAATTTGGTCGGCACACAGCAGAGCACGAGTAAAAACGGTGTCCTGCTTGCAGAGCAATACGACTGGATGTATGCGACCATTGGGCTTCACCCGATACAAATTCATGAAGTTGATGTGTATGAAGAAACGACGAACTTCACGTCGCGGGGAGAAAATTTTGATCCGGCATTCTATCGTGAACTTGCACAGCATCCGAAAGTAATTGCAGTAGGGGAGACCGGACTTGATCGGTTTCATTTGCCAAAGGACGAGCCTGAAGAAATGTATCTTGAACGCCAGAAAAACGTATTTCGGCAGCATTATGCTATTGCCGAAGAGTTCGGTCTGCCGCTTGTCATGCATGTCCGGGATGCGCATGAAGAGATGATTGCCTTGCTTAAGGAAATTAAGAAAGAAAAAGGGAGTCTCATTCGTGGAGTAGTGCATTGCTATACGGGAAATTGGAGGCAGGCAGAAGCATATCTTTCGCTCGGATTTAATCTCGGGTTTACGGGTGTGGTCACTTTTCCTCCAAAGAAGACTAATCCAGAGCCCCAGCTTGAACTTGAGAAGGTTATAGCCAATATTCCACTTGATCGAATATTGGTAGAGACCGATGCACCATTTCTCGCTCCTCAAGCATATCGAGGCGAGCAGTGCGAGCCGTGGATGGTCGAAGAGGTGGTCAAGAAGTTTGCTCTAGCGCGAGATATGAGTATGGAACAGATGACTGATCACATCAATCATAATACATTTGAATTGTTCCAGAAGATTTCTCGGTGATAGGGAAATTCTTACTACAGATACAAAAATCTCCATAGTGGAGATTTTTTATTCACAGCTGTGTGTAAGGTACCCTTGAAATAACTATCTAATACACGTACAATGCTTTGGTCTTTTTTTAGCCCATTTCCTTTTTTGTATGAAAAAAGCATTATCTGCATATCTCATGTTACTTGGTGCGCTTCTGGGTACGATTGTAATTTCACAACTGTCCGGATCTTTGTTTTCTCTATTTCGTGAAAGTTCAGACGAACATCTGCTTATCGCTTTTTTCAGTATATCGGTATTGTGCATTTTAAGTTTTATTATTTACCACCTTTCAGTTAAAACAGTATTTCCTTCATTCGTGGTCGCTATATTTTTTGGTATCGCGGCCCAACCCTTGGTAGCTGGAATCGTGGAAGAAAAAAGTTTGCTGAGTGTGATTGTCGGTGCCGGTGCGACCCTTATTCTATTTAGTGGTGGACTTGAAACGCCTTTCGAAAATTTCAAAAAATTAATCTGGAAAATTCTTTCTCTGTCATTTGTCGGACTGTTTTTTACTGCCGCTGCGTTTTCGTTTGGTGTTTATGCGATTGGCAGTATCTCCGGAGTTGAAGTTTCTGTTCCTGTGGCTGTATTACTTGGGGCAATTCTGGCATCGACTGATCCTGCGGCGATAATTCCAATATTGAAACGCCTACGTTTTAGTAAACGCGCTACCAAGGATTTAATTATTTCGGAGAGTGCGGTTACTGATGTGACAGGTACCTTACTCACTCTTGCATTTCTCGGCATTCTCACTCATGGTGCGATGACCTCAATCGGTGGAAGTTACGCCGGATTGTTCACTGCAGAAGTGGGGCATATCTTATTTGAAGAAATCTTATTCGGAGTCATATTCGGAGGAATCGGATATCTCTTACTTAATTTTCTTTCAAGATTTACTAAAAACGGGGGAGAAGAGTCTG
The DNA here is from genome assembly GCA_964457885.1 of uncultured Gammaproteobacteria bacterium. GTDB lineage: Bacteria > Patescibacteriota > Patescibacteriia > Magasanikbacterales > UBA922 > UBA922. The sequence goes on along the minus strand of CAYWFD010000059.1, from coordinate 1,396 downwards.
AAGCACATGCTGCATATTTTTTGTTTGTCCCGATCGCTATTTTTACTCTTGCGGTAGCATTTGGCGGAAGTGGGTATTTGGCAGCATTTGTTGCAGGGTTGCTCTTTGTCATGAGTAAACATCTCCACGATACTGAGCGTTTCTTTAATCATACGATTGAAGGCTTTTTTAAACCCACCATCTTTATCTTGCTTGGTGCACTTGTCGATATAGATAGTTTGTTGCAGTATGCAGTTATCGGTATCGTTGCATCTTTGTTGTTTATGTTTGTTATTCGACCGATTTCAGTCATGATTGCACTAGGTCCGTTCTCATTTTTTGGTCGTGAGCGATTCAATATTCGTGAATTATTTTTTATCTCATTTGTACGCGAGACAGGAGCAATTCCTGCAGTGCTCTTGGTCACCGTCGTGAGTATGGGGATTCCAGGGCTTCAGGGATTGGTGCCGATCGGTATGTGGGTAATTCTTGCAACTTTGATTATCGAACCCCCACTTACTCCCTTGGTTGCTAAATATTTAAAAGTTGCAAATCCAATTTCAGACCAAAAAGCCTTGAATTTAAGCCAAACTTCTCCATTTGTTGTACTTGGCTCACGTGGGTATTCATTTATGGAGCGTTTACCCAAGGTCGCTGAGTGGGCAGGAAAGCATAATATCTATAGTGTTGTTCTGCTTCATTGTCTTGAGGATAAATACACACCTGAATTGGCGCAAGATATCGGTGAGCAGGCAACAGTACTGTTTAAACAAATTAATGAGAAACGTTCGCATGCAGGGGAATCTGACATTGATTTTGAATACGTCAGCCGTAAGGGTTTTCTCCAGGATAATATCGAGGATATTTCCCGCCAAAGAAGTAATGTGACCACCATTTTTGTGGGCAGACGTGTGCTTGATTTTCGTCTTGAAGAGGTAAAAAAGTTATCAGTGCCAGTATTTTTTATCGAATAACAGAGGTTTTCAGCCTCTTTTTGGCTTATATGTGGGGATTACTCAAAAAAGTATATTGACATAGGGGTAAAAATATACTACACTTGAGGACGCTTTCTATGGAAACGCCAAAACAGTCAAAATCCTCGGATCGAGCCTATATCCTCCTTGGTCTCCAGATTATCGGGGACTTTGGGGCGACCATTGCCATCCCCGTCGTCGTATTCGTCCTTATCGGGCAGTGGCTCGAAGGGAAATATGGGCATGCACCGTGGTTTACCGTTGCGGCTTTCGTTCTCGCGGCAGTGGTATCAGGTAGGATGATCTACAAGAAGGCAAAAGAGTACGGCAAACGATACCAAGATATTGAACAGAATAAACCAGAAAAATAGCAACTATGGCTGAAATTCACATACCAGGATTAGCGCCAGAAGTACTGTTCCATTTGGGACCAGTGCCTGTTA
>CAYWFD010000058.1:2676-6328 GCA_964457885.1 uncultured Gammaproteobacteria bacterium | reverse complement strand
AGAAACGAATGGAGGCAGCTCGGGAAAAAATGGACAGGGAGCTAGAGGAAAGGAAAAATAAGGAGTCCTGAATACGGACAAAGGCCGGGTAAAATCCGGCTTTTGAAATAAAACCCGTGGGATAGGTGTACTAGAAATAGGCATCTATTAGGTGTCAGATTGCGTATATGGAAATAATCCTAAGCGATGAGGAGCTTGCCCGGGACGTACAGAATGGCAAGCAAGAGGCGTTTACTGTACTATTTCAACGATATGAACAAAAAATGCTGCGGTATGGCCAGCGATTTTTGTATTCATACGAAGATTTGGAAGACGCGGTTCAAGAAGTCTTTATCAAGACCTATAAAAACATTAAGAGCTTTAATACGAGCAGAAAGATTTCCACCTGGATGTATCGGATTGCGCATAACACGTTTATCAACGTGATCAAGAAAAATGGACGCGAACCGGTATCGTTTTTTGATTTCGATACCCTGGTCAAATTGCCGATATCTGCTGAAAATTCTCTTGAGGAGATGCTTGATACGAAAGAAAATACTGAGAAAATTGTAGATAGATTGAAAGAACTTTCTCCAAAATATCGAGAAGTTCTGATATTATGTTATCTGGAAGAGCTCGAATATAAAGAAATCGCGGATATTCTCTCGATACCGATCTCGACCGTGGGAGTCCGAATTGCACGGGCAAAAGCGCAGCTCAAGAAATATCTGTCATCTGAATCAGGCATATGAACGAACAAAACCAAAAACTGCAAGACAAAATTCTCTCGGCAATCAGACAGGGTGAAATTGTGATGCGTCCCCGGTGGCATTTTGTACTCAAAACCATATTGGCGATTCTCGGATTCATCATTCTCTCTTTGGTGTTGATCTATTTGATGAGTTTGATCATCTTTGGACTCCGGGAAACCGGCATCATATTCGCTCCGGGTCTCGGGCTTCGGGGGTTGATCGTATTTTTCCAGTCATTGCCGTGGATATTGATTATCCTGGTCGGTATATTTTTGATTGTGCTTGAACTTCTCGTCCAGAAATATTCATTTGCATATCGCCGTCCGCTTTTGTATTCTGCATTCGGGATTGTGGCGATAGTGCTTGCAACCGCCTGGATACTCACCCGGACGCCACTTCACTTTGTCATCATGCGTCGTGTAGAGTATGTGCATATTCCAGTGGTAGAAAACTTGTATCGAGATATACGGGAACCGGTATGGCGCAATGCTGAAGTGGGAAAAATTATCTTTTTTACGCAGAAGGGATTTGATATGGAAAATCCGAAACGGGAAGTAATTATTGTCTCGATAGGACCAGGAACCCGTATCATGACGCATCGAAAGCTTGAGGTAGGGGATCGGGTAATGGTTGTCGGACCCAAATCAGGTAGGACTATTGAAGCATTTGGTGTGCGCCAAATTCCTGAATGAAATAAAGGATTGGGTGTGCGTGTACTAGTAATGTAGCCCGGGAAATACACAGTACACTAACTACTAATTTTATTGTTATGAAAAAAATAATTATCTACGGAATAGTTCCGGCTCTTGCATTGACACTTCTGGGTGCAGGTGTGGTCTCTGCTCAAAATTCAATTGAGAACGTGTCCGACACGGTACCTGCATCTCGAGGAATGTTTATGATGGGAGTGGGTCATGGTGGTGGTTTTATGAGGGGAGAGCTCGGAACCCCTGAGGAATTTGTACAAAGACAATCAACACTATTCACCGAACAGGCGGCATTGACCGGAATATCGGTTGAGGAAATCAAGGCTGCATGGGCAGAAGGAAAGGGATTACAAATACTTCTTGAAGAAAAAGGAATTGATCCGAGTACGATAAAAGAAAAAATGCAGGCGCAGATAGAGGAGAAAATGAAGGAACGTATCCAGGCATTGGTTGAAAAAGGAGTAATTACACAGGTGCAAGCTGATACGCGTCTTGAGTTCATGAAAAATCATAAACCGGAAATGCGTGAGATGAAGCAGGGTGCAGGAGTAAAATTTGAAAAGCGAGGCAGTGCAGCTTTTGAAGGAAACAATTCGTAAGACAATAAAAAAACATCCTGACTGTACATCAGGATGTTTTTTTTAGTTCCAGTTTACCTCAAAACTATATTTCGTAAATTACATCTTTTCGTTCAACGACAGTTTTCCATTTTTTCTCTTGAGCTACGGTAAACAACTCTCTGCTTGGATTGAATACAATTGGGTGTTCGACCAGATCGAGGAATAGGACGTCACCGCTCGTATCTCCGATACCGACCGAGCTCTCAAGCGAAAGACCTGCTTCGGTACAGAAATTTTTGAGGGTTTGATCTTTGATTTCGTATGAAGGGAAAATGATATCGCTCGTAAAAATGCCGTTTTCAGATGCATATATGGTGCCGTATGCACGGTCGAATTTCCAGTATTCAGTGAATGCGGTGACAATTTCATGAGGTGAGCCTGAAATTGCAAGAAGAATGTGATCATGTCTCAATCTTTCAATCATATCGCGCGTATAGACATAGACGTGTTCCATCTTTTCCCGGACGACGATTCTGCTGACTTTTTCGATATCTTCAACCACTTTTCCTTTCAGGCGGTTTTGGTAGGAAACGATAAGTGATTTTTCGAAATCCCGGTAATGTCCGCGGCGGTTGATCCAATCGTCATGATATTCCTCGATTTCTTTGAGGACGATTGAGGGGAATATTCCGTATTCTACTAATCCTTTAAAAAGTTCAAAATGAAGGTTTGAACGGAAGATGGTGCCGTCAATATCGAATACTGCTATTTTCTTCTTGAGTGTATCCATAGGGTAGAAACAGATAATAAAGAACAAATCGCAAGGGTCTGCAGTGGCTTGCTCGTTGGTCAATGAGTAAATTTATAATCGGAGAGTATATCAGGAAGGGGGAAAATTGACAAGTGTGTCAAATTTTTGGGGACGTATCAAAACACCCTGGTGATCAGGGTGTGTGGGATAACCAATATTATGCGATATGCTTATCTGGAGCATGTACCGTGTCTTTGGCTCGAAGTGCGAATCGTATGAGCTCAATACCCCCGACCAGTACCCCGGTGTAAAAGAAATCACTAAGGAGACTGTTACGAAAGAAGGGGAGAGCTAGGTAATAACTTTCCATAAGCCCACTGACAGTTTTTGGGTATAGCGTACCAAATCCCCACACCATCGCATTGGTCGCGAGATAAAACACAATCGAGCTTGCAAGAGTAATACTAGCAATCAGAGTAAAACGCTTGTGTGTCCGTGCCTTAGATCCGAGATAGGTGGCGAGGACGAGGCATCCATAAACCGAGAGCATGATAAGTGGATGATAGAAACCAATAAGGAGATCACTCACGAACATTGCTGCGATCGGGACTACATATGCCCATTGTCGTGGGAGGTATAGGCCGCCGATGAGTGCGAGCGCAGTGATAGGTGCAAAATTAGGAGAATGGGGCATGAGACGGGCAAGGATGCCATATCCAGCGAGAGCTAGTACGATAATCAGATATTTTTTCATAAGCATGGGTTAGTTCGACGGGAGTAAGTATACGATATCGCTTTATTTTTTTGAAGTAGGATTGAGGGACCAGGTATAGCCAAGCACAATCAAAAGAGCTGCGCATGATCCCCAAAATACATATTTTGCCAGAGGGGATGGTGAGTTGG
>CAYWFD010000058.1:0-2666 GCA_964457885.1 uncultured Gammaproteobacteria bacterium | reverse complement strand
TATCTGTCTCTTTAGTAATTGCATCAATCGTTGACGTTGGGGTAGAAGAGGTCGTCTCTCCGAGTGCTGGTGTTGAAGTGACAATTTCCGGAGTTGTCGTAGTAGTCGATTCACTCGTTCCGGTTCCAGGTATGGTTGCGGGTTTTTCAAATGAGGTGAGAATCGTATCCCATGATTTGCCGAGCAGGCCGGGGATTGCGTATGAGGTAGACCAGATACGGTTGGCAGTACTGTCTTCGGCGAGTAATCCGCCGTCGAGAGCCTGCTTTTGGGTGATATATGAGACAGGTGTGTTACCATTCGATAGCCATTCGGTGGCTGTCTCAGCTAAGGCGCTGATTGCCTGAAGTACCCATCCGGTCGCATATACATCACCAAATCCGCCGTCAGTCCGCTCCGCACTCTTGAGGTATGCCTTTGCCCGAACCAGCGCCTCTGAGACTCCCGTAATCGAGGAGAGTGGGGAAAGTGCCTGGATTGCGGCTGCAGTGAGATCGATCGAGCCAAATGACCCATTCGATTCCTGGTGTTCAACGATGAATTTGGTCGTAGAGGCGACCATAGCATCATTTCGGTATCCTGCTTTGAGAAGTGGAACTAATGCAAAGATATCGTCATTTACCAGTCCTGTATCTCCGAATTGTACTCCATCAAATTCTGCAATTATTCTTTCAATGTAATTGGTTGCGGTCCCGGAATAGGGGTTCACGCCGACTGACATGAGCGCCATCGCACGTCGCGCATAATTTGCCGTCGTATTCGGCCCATCAAGCGGATTGGGGTCAGTCGTAAGGTAATTTTTGAGAGGACTTAATCCCTGTGAAGAACCGGTCCATGAGCCATAGGCAAGTGCGGCCCAATCACTCAAGAATGGGGTTGAACCGAATGATCCATCGGCATTTTGTGTACTATCGAGGAATTGGATCATGCTCTGTGCAGGATTGGTAGTACTTCCGCCTGATGAGCCGCCACTGTTTCCTGTGCCTCCATTATTTCCAGTTGTGGATTGAGTCGTGCTTGCTACTAAGGTTTTTTCAATCGTGATATATCCTTCTTTTTCCGCACGAATCAGATAGGGGCTGGTGGTCGTGATATTCAATTCATACTGTGATGATTCACCAAGTTCATGAACTTCGCCATTAATAGTGAGGATAGTGTTCGTAGTGGGTATCCACTGAGGATATGAAAATTCTAAAACTGAAATAGATGACGTGGTGCCTACAACCGGACTGGTGGTTGAAAATGTAATATCCAATGGAAGTGCATTGTAGTAGACCAATATTTCATCTCCTTCGCGTAATTGGTATTGATTAAGTGCAAGCGTTTCTTCTGGCTGAAAATTTATCATGTATACCCACCAATAGTTATTATTCCAATCAGTTGCATAGTCATGTATTGAATCGAGAAATGCACCGGGTCCTCCGTAATAATTCCAAACAACCTCGAGTGGGGACTGATCAATGAGACATTTTGCATTGAGTGTGTAATTCTCAACTTGTGCTTCGTCAGGTCTGCATGCAGTGACTTCTACCGTGTCGCGGAACAGAGTTTGTCCGTGTGCGACTGCATATAACTCTGCTCTGGTTGTTGGTAATACCGAATGTACGTCAATAGTGTTGCTTTGGGCAAAGCCCGTTTTAACGGCTCGAAGCGTTTGTGTATCCAGTGTGTCAAATGCGAGAGTTGCTTCTCCATTTTCAGAGAAGGCAACGGAATTTCCATTGAGCAATAGCGTGCTGCTATTTGAAGGAAGCCATACCGGAGTCCAGAATTCGTCAAAACCAAATTCGTATACACGCACGGTCGTTGTCGTATAAAGGGTGGGTGAAAGAGTGTTCATTTCTATCTTGAGCGGGTTTATCCCGTACACAAGCAATACTTCATCTCCCTCATGTACCGGTAGATGGTTCAATGCCACTGACCCATATTCGAGATTTGCAAAGTATCCCCAGTATAAGCCCATTGAAAAATCTGTGTCATAGTGGTTTATTGCCTCAAGCCATGCATCATCGCCCGGAGCCCAAACCACATCGAATCCTAGGGCTTGCTCAATGAGACATTTTGCATTGAGTGTGTATTCTTCAGACGTCTCATATGGTTTGCATGCAGTAAATGTAACAGAATCTTCAAACAAGACTCCTTCAGTTGTTTCAATCCTGAGTTTTGCCGTACGCGTGGGCAGATTTTCAGGTAGTGCGTCAGGGGTTGAAGTCGGTGATTCTACGGTCTCGTCTAGGGTATTTTCTTGCGGGATTTGTTCTGTGGTTTCGGCAGTTTCTTCGACAGGTTCTTCTGCTGCGTGTACGAATCCGATATTTGAGAAAAGAAGTGAAATGAGTACGAGCAGGCTATAGAGTTTCTTTTTCATAGTTCCATGAGAGTATATCGTCCGGATTAAGTTTGAGTGTTGATATTCCTTTATTTGACGCGGCACCATTGAGATACAGGATCCAGCGCATTTTTTCTTGTGGATTTTCTTTCTTACCGTTGATCGAAGTCACGAATGTGCCGAGGTCTCCGCCATATTCGATTCCTTCATAGCGGAATGAGTCAGGATACCGTTGCGCGACTTCCCGCATCGCACGTTCAGCGGTCATGCTGTCGTGATAGGGGATATGAAGATTTTTTCCATCGATCGCGAGCGTTATTTTTGCTTCAAATATTTC
>CAYWFD010000057.1:5193-6427 GCA_964457885.1 uncultured Gammaproteobacteria bacterium | reverse complement strand
GGCAGTCGCTGCTACCAAAGCGGTAGGTGCGACCTATGCTGGTGTCGACCTTCTATATGCCGAGGGCAAGACTGTGGTATGTGAAGTGAATGTTGGACCGATTGGCGTGTATTGTGAGCAGACGGGTGTTGATGTAGGTGGATTATTGGGAGAGTATGCAATACGGTACGCTGACCGTGTAGGTTGTGAGTATCAAAAAGATACGAAGGTCACTGGTTTATCCACAAATAACAATAATAATTTATTGACAAACGATAAATCTATACGTAGTATAGAAATATAAGTTAATAAGTTTGTTTGTATGAAGCATGGTTCTACCCATTTTTTACGAGCAGTAATTTTTATTGTAGGTATCGGAGTTCTTGCATTGTGTATTTTTGCTTTCCCTGGGCTGGGTAAAGGGTGGACCGCAGAATTTCCTACGGCACCAAAATCTGGATATTTGGTTATGGCATCTCTCTATGCGGCTTCAGTGCCATTTTTCCTCGCATTATATCAGGCACTGAAATTGCTTGGATATATCGATCAGAATAAAGCTTTTTCAGGTGAATCAGTTGGCGCATTACAACATATCATATATTGTGCGATTGCCATGACTGTCGCTTTTATGACGTTTATGCCTGCTGCGTATCATTTTGCAGAAATTGATGATGCACCTGGTGTTATTTTGTTTGCATTTGCATTTGCGTGCTCTCCATTGGTAGTGGCGGTATTTGCTGCGGTGCTCAAAAAATTGTTGCAGAGTGCAATTGATATGAAACAGGAAAATGATTTGATGGTATAACCTTATCTCCTATGCCTATTATCATCAACATTGATGTCATGTTGGCTCGCCGGAAAATGAGTGTCACTGAACTTACCGATAAAGTCGGAATTACCATGGCTAATCTTTCTATTCTTAAAAATGGAAAAGCGAAAGCGTTCCGTTTTTCAACGCTTGAAGCTATTTGCCGGGCTCTCGATTGTCAGCCCGGAGATATCTTGGAATACCGATAATCCGTATCACTCATTAATCTTCTTCTGTATGGACCACATCTTATCCAAGAGTTTGTATCTCATGTCACTCAGTTTGGGCCTTGCGGTAATTTTCAATTTTTTGTTTTTCAGCTAAATAGTCACCCCTGATTTTTATAACTTTAGAAACCTGAGTCACCGATGCGCCGACGAGCACCACTGTGCCAATGATTACCAGCATGGACAAAAGTAGAAAGCGTCGCTTCTTCAGTGATGAGAG
>CAYWFD010000057.1:0-5183 GCA_964457885.1 uncultured Gammaproteobacteria bacterium | reverse complement strand
CAAGAAAAGTTTTTGGATGATTCTGCCTATTATCTTTTTTGCATCCATGCCCGGGATTCATGATAGTGAGTTTCTTACCTTCCTCAATATATGTGCGACCTTCGGTCTTTTGCTCTTATTTGCGCACCAATTGTCCGGTACGCCTGTTTTTTTGTTGAAATTACGGGACCATGTCTCAATATTGATTCTGGTGCCACTGCGTATGCTCGGAAGGGCTTGGTTTTCTTTTTCAAAGATTGGTCAGATCCATAGCAGCTTCACTCATCGAGAAATTACGTTACGTGTGCTTAAAGGAGTGTTTATGGCATTGCCCGTACTATTTCTTTTCATTGTATTATTTTCGCGGGCAGACCTGGCTTTCGCACAATTTACCAAGAGTATTATCGATATACATATTTCCGAACGTTCCTTACAATATACCTTTCTTCTCGTTTTTGCTTTCGTGGCGTCTTTGGGATTTCTCTCGTATATATTTTTTCCTAAACAAGCTCAAGTCACTACAGCGCATCAGCATTCAGGAGGGGAGATGTCGGGTAAGGGTATCGAAGTGCTGGTTTTCTTGGTGCTCATTTCAGTCTTGTTTGCAGTATTTATCGGTTTCCAGATCACGTATTTATTTGGAGGTGCAGCACAAATCGGTACTGCCGGATTCACCTATTCCGAATATGCCCGTCGCGGTTTCTGGGAATTGCTTGCAGTTGCCGCGCTTTCGCTCGTGGTCCTGCTCGCTTCAGAAACCTATGCCCGCGCCAGCTCAAAAAATGACCGGAAATTTCTCATACCTGCACTTATACTTATCGCTGAAGTCGGGGTAATTATGATCTCCGCTTTCAAGCGATTGTCATTGTATGTCGACACGTATGGGATGACCGTGTTACGTTTGTATGTAATCGGATTCATTATGTTACTGGCAGCGCTCTTCATCCTCGTTGCCGTCAAATTCATATGGTCAAAACACGAGCAATTTTTCGCTTTTGGTATGTTGCTCTCGGTAATTGCGTTTCTCGCAATAGTCAATCTGGTGAATCCTGATGCATTTATCGCGAGCGCCAATCTTGAGCGGTACCGTCTTACCGGGAAAGTTGATGTGCCGTATATTGCGACACTCTCTTCTGACGCAGCACCATGGAAAATCGCGCTCTATCGCCAGGTAACCGGTGACGATAAAAGTCTTTTGCAGGCCGGGCTCCATCGGGACAAAGATAGCCTGGAGCAGGCTCGCATTCATTGGCAATCTGCGAATTTGTCCCGATCTCAGGCTTTGAAATTGTTGCGCAATTTTGGTGAGTAGTGCTTAGTATTGATAATTTGGAACAATCATGGTATGCTCATATTCCTATGAAAAAATGGTACAAAAATTATTTGGACGCACAGAAAAAGGCACAGCCGAAATCGGATGAGGTGGGTCAAGCTTCAGCAAAACCTGCCGGGCGCACTTCGGGTAAGCAACACCTCAGCCGAAAGTTTCGTGACCCGGTCGCAGTCGGCAAGCGGACTCGCTCCAAGACGTTTGGCGCATCATAAGTGCGTTTGTGTTGATATTTGATCGCACGTTTCAAATAGGCTATACTCCTTCTGTAACGTACTCTTTACAATCATGACCTAAGACCTGTTTTACAGGATGCCGGCAGTCGCCCTGATTCCACAACACGGATAGCCATCGGCATTGGCTTTGTGAAATCTGGCGATTTGTTAAAGATACAAAAAGTGTGCGAAGCTTTTGAAGAACCTCATGGGATATACTTATGTCGGGTAGAATTTCTTCCCGACATCCTAGGGGATGATTGTATACCGTATGTTGTCAGCTATTATATCAGCCAAGAATTTGGAAGGAGCATATTTGGATTTGGTTGGAAAATTCGCCGAAGACGGCAAGGAATCGAGGTATCACGGTATTGATAACTACACGATTCTTGACTACGATTTTGATTCACTTGAGTTGTTATCGACCGTGCGGGATGAACTCCTGGAGAGAAAACCGATCGACCCGGCACTCTTACTCCAGATTCCAAAGAAACATAATCCCGCGAAGAGCCGGGACATTTTTGTATATACGCTTAAAGAACGGGTAAAAGCGCAGGCACTCTATCGTGTGGTCGCTCCCTTATTCGAGCGTCATTTTTCCGACCGTCTGTTTTCCTATCGCCCCGGAAAACCTCCGTCCATTGCCGCATACCTCTTTGCCCGCCGCTATCGGCGGTATTATGAGACCGATCATTGTCTTATCGTTGATCTCCATAATTATTCCAATCTCTTGGATACGAATATTCTTTTGGAACAGCTTGCGAGCGTCGTCCCTCACGCCGAGGTACGTGAACTGCTCAAACTGTTTATCGTGAACCCTTTGTATACCGCGGGTGCGATCCGATTCATGGATCGGGGTATCGTGCAGGGGGTGCCCCTGATCGCATTGTTTGCGAATTTATATCTGACCGATCTTGATTATCGATACCAAAAACAAGTGTCTTTTTATATCCGCGTGGGAGATGATCTTGCGATTGTCGACCGGAATCCCGACGTCGTCGCACGGGTGAGTGAATACCTGAAAGAGGATTTGCATACCCGAGGTCTTCAATTGAATCACGATAAGTTTTATATGGGTCCTGCTATCGGCAACTTTTCGTTTCTCGGATACCGTTTTTCGGGGGGACGTATCAGTCTCGAGGATGGGTATGTACGTACGATACTCGGCACCTGGAAGCGACTGCTCCGCGACAAGCATAAGACCGAATACCAGAAGCGGGCTATTCTGGCGCGTATCATGCGGCATCCTGCCCGTAATTTCACGGTTCAGTTTGAAGAGATCATGCGAAGCAAACCGCAGATCAATGATTCAGCGCAAATTAGGCATTTGTCCGAGCGTTTTTTCATTATTCTTACTGAATTTTATTTCGGATGCTACACTCCCCGTAATCGTCGACTGCTGTCAGCGGTGATTCGCGACCTCGGCATACGGTCGCTGTATCATTCGTATACGCAATTTCATTATGAACGCACCTGATATGTCTTCGAAGAATATGCGCGCTCAGGCGCGACTGCTGCGCCGGGCACGAAAGGAAGTGCATACCTGGCGTATGATCGAGCTCGGACGCCTTCAGTACCAGTATCTTTGGAATTTTTTGAAAACGCATCATCACTTGGTGATCGGGTTGTGCGCGCTTTTGCTTGTCCGGGCCTTGATCGAGGCAGTACTTATCATATTCGGTCGATACTATATTTCTTTTGATATCCCGTCTTTCATACACCGGCATTTCATCCCGGTAATCGCGATTCTCATCTGCGTTTTTCTTCTCGTTTCTTTTTTCGCGCTTAAATATGAACGTTCTCTAGTCGTGCTTTTTGCCAATCGCATCCGTAGACGCCTCTTTGCTTCCTATCTCTATCGACACTCAGCGTCCGTATTGTCCCGTTCACGGGCTGAATTGATGGCACAGATTTCGTATCACCTTCCGCTGGTCTCTCTTGGAGTGTCGAATGTGTTTTTCGGCATCTCCCGATTCGTATTGTATGGCATCATGATCGGCGTTCTTGCGCATCTCGGAGGATTTTCCGTATGGTGGATCTCTCTTGCCTATATCACCACTGCCGTTGCCGTAGCGGCTCTTGCCTATGTATTCTCCCGGTATTGGGCGAGCCAGGAGGTGACGTATTACTCCCGAATCATGCGCGATATTGAGACTAATGCTTCAGATACTGATTTCATCGCTCGGTTCGGGCAGGAGCGCCGCGTGCTTGCCGCATTTGACCGGCTCGTGGATTTCGACTCTTTTTTTCGTATCCGGCGGGACATCTTCATGAGAATCGGGTATGCATTCATATTTGTTCTCGTGCTTGTATTCTCTCTTCTGGTCCATATGGCACCGGACCGTTTCCTTTCATTTATCGGGTCATCAAGTGCGGGGCATCGGCTAGTTTTAATTTTTCTTTTTGTATATGCGTCCCGGGCACTGACTGAGGCGTGCAAGGTCGGACTCTATCTATTTCCCGCACGGCTCGGACTTTTTTTGACCGTTCGACCAGTCGGTCTCTTCTCACGGCCTTATCCACGTGTTGTCTTGACTGAAGCCGTACTTCGATTTCATGCGCGCAAAATTAAATTGTTTCCCGAAGGGACGTATTATCGGGAGATGAATTTTGTATTTCATCCGGGAGACCGCATATTGATCGAGGGGGAGAATCTTATCGGCAAGAGTTCACTTGCGAAAATATTTACCGGAGTCTCGGCGCATACTCCTCGTGCGATTACGGTTACGGCTGCTGATACGCGTCTTGATTTTTCACAGTGGAAAAATCATATTCCGCATGGTATTTATTTTTTCGATCCTACCATGAGAATTGAACGAAGCCTAATCGAATTTATTTTGGGACGGGTGAAGGAAGATATTTCCACGGAAGCATTCGCTGCCGCACTTCTCACCATGAATCAGTATCCAGCGATCGTGGCACTTGTCGCTCCTGACGGCAATTATAATGTTCCGGCTGCATCTGTCTTATCGAATCCGATTCAGGCCTTCGCGCTTCATGTGCTCCACTGCATTGCTACGACACCAGTCTTTATCGTCATCGATAATTTCTGGCTTGACCTCAATTATCCGCGCATTCATGATATGATACAGACGCTCAGCCGTGCATTATCCCGCTCGATTATGGTTATTTTTTCCCGTGTGAGCACCGATTCTCTGCCGTATACCCAGCATTATGTCCTCGCGAACACCATCACACGCCTCACGTAATTTTAGTTGGATCTTATGGGCGATTCCTTGTCTATGCCTGCTCGTGGTAGTTGCAGTATTTGCCATGTTTATCCCTCAGTTCCATTCCTCTTCAGATATAGATACTTTTGTACCTGCCGAAACCATTGATGTATCCGAATCTTTTTCAGGAGAGTTGTATTTCAATACCGAATTTGATGGAACCGTGTTTTCAGATGCCATTGTACCTCTTATTGATGCTGCGACTACCCAGATTGAGGTCGCGGTGTATTCGATCAATCATCCCCGGATTCATGATGCACTGTATCGCGCTGCCGAGCGTGGTGTTGCGATCACGCTTTTACTCAGTGCTTCCCGTGCAGATGTGCATACGGCCGTTTTTTTCGGTCTGCCTGCAGGGATCAGCCGTATCGATTATGATCCTCCGCGCGGCTCCATGCATCATAAGTTTTTGATCGTCGACCGCGGTCT
>CAYWFD010000056.1:0-6570 GCA_964457885.1 uncultured Gammaproteobacteria bacterium | reverse complement strand
GAGTGTTTCACCATTAATAATAGTTCCTCCACCTCCTCCACTTGCGTTACTACCTCCACCTCCTCCAGAGTATCCACCACCTCCTCCACCTGCTGACGTACACCCACTACCTCCACCTCCTCCACCGAAAGTGCGCATAATGACACACCCGGAAAAAGTATTTACCGTGAGACCCGAGACAAAAGAGTATCCTCCTGTACTACCACTTCCATTACTAAGAAAACCACCTCCACCAGATTGGACACCAGCCGCACCTCCACTTCCATCAGTGCCACCAGCACCACCAGCGGTCCCTCCACTAGTACCGCTTTGTCCATCCCTGTTTGCATGTGCAGTCGTGCCATTTCCGCCTCCACCACCAGCGGCCACCAGTACTGATTCCAGTGTATTATAAGGAGCACGCACCACGAAAGATCCTCCTCCACCACTGTTTGCACCTGAATTGGCAGTTGGATTACCTCCCCCACTTCCTCCCACCAAGATTCTGAGCTGCTCTCCAGGGGTGACAGATACTGTTCCTTTCATGCGTGCACCTGAGCCAGTTTTACTAGGACCGTCACCTCCCGTACCTCCTCCAGCACCATAGGCATCGACCACGAGAGTAGTGACACCGAGTGGAACGGTATATGTTGCAGTTGTACCTGTATATGAAAAAGTGCTAGTTGTCGCTAAATCTGATTGAACAAAAATTGGAGCATTCCCGGTCCGAGTACTCGTGACGTTCGAATAATCACCATCCTGATCATAGATATTAGTAGCTCTCACCTGGAAATAATACGTGGTCGAAGGAGATAATCCGGTAAAGAGATAATGCGTGGCCGTAGTAGTCACCGTCCCTGCAGTTGATGACACAGTGTAATACACTGCTCCAGTGACCGCATCCCACCCAAAATAAACAGTGGAATAGGTCGGGGTAAGATTCGTAACCGATGGTGCAACTGGGGGGAGCAAATTGTCCGTCGCAGTCGAGGTGACACTAGAAAAATCACTACTCCTCCCAAATTGATCAGTAGCACTGATCTGAAAATCATAGGTACTGCTCGGGGTAAGACCGGAAAAAGTGTAGGTAAGATTAGTCGTCGTGACAGTGCCCGCAGTCGAAGACACAGTGTAGAACGTCGCATAGGTCACCACGTTCCATGACAAAGAAATGCTTGAGGTTGTACGTGATGAACCGGTAAACACTGGAATGTCCGGTACAGGTGTAATATCAGTCGAGGTCGACGTAACATCTGAAAAACCACTTACTTGATTGTACGCATCATGCGCTTGTATTTGAAAATGGTACGTGGTACTCGGAGTAAGACCAAAAAATGTATGGCTAAGGTCGGTCGTAGTCACCGTCCCCGCACTCGAAGACACGGTATAAAAAATCGCACCATACACCGAATCCCACGAAATCAAGACTGTACTGGTTGCAGGTTCAAGATCGGTAACCACAGGTACAACCGGTGGAGGTGGTGTTTCAGTAAACGTTGAACTCGGCATCGAATACGTGCCAGACTGTGCAATTTCATCGACCGCATGAACTTGAAAAAAATAGGTCGTCGACGGAGATAAGCCAGTAAACAAATATTCGGTATCGGTAGTCGTCACCGTGACAATATCCCCCCCTAGCTCAATGGTCGGGAGTCCAAGTCGGATATTCGGACGATTGGGAGTAGCAGTGAGCGAGGTAGCACCTGATGAAAATGCAGTATCATCACTGTAGTAGTAGCGTGCACGAAGATTTGGAGTTGCGGTGTAGCGATAATAGGGGCGCTCAGTCGTGAATAATTCATATCCATGTACCACCAAGACAGAAAGATTGTCCGTGCCATTGTAATAGAACGGTGTAGTTGAAACCCCTACCCACCCACTTGCTGCAGTATTTGGGAAAGTGCCTGAATATACCTGAGTGTAATCATCGGTCGAAGCATTCCCGGTCGCAAGTGCAGAGGCAGTTGTTGTCTTGAGGTAAATAGAAACATCACTAATCGCAGGCACACTACTTCCACTCTGCTTATAAAACGACACCGAAGAGATCGGGCCGGCAATGCCACCTACTTCGCTTGCGAGATACACCATCTCAGAAACGGAATAATTGTAAAAACGATTAATCGGAAGGGTATGGTCAGAATCAGTTCCAGCACCAAGGGTAATCGTTTCTGCGACAACGGTCTGGGAGGTAGCGCGAGAAATAACATAGTACGAAGCACCGGTAATTGTGTCCCAAAAGACATTCACCGTAGAGGTGGTTTCAGTGAATCCAGTAATACTTGGTGGTTGAAGCACTGGAAGGTTAGCGGTCATGGTCGAAGTCACCGCACTATACGCACTATCCTGGCCATACTGATCATGCACACTCACCTGGTATGTATAGTTTGTATTTGGGATAAGTCCAAAAAATTCATAGGACGTGTCAGTGGTCGTGACCGCGCCAGCAGTCGAAGAGACGGTATAATACACCGCCTCAGCACGAGATGCCCACGATATCTCGATACTACTAGTCGTAATCGTGCCAAATCCAGTAAAGGAAGTAGTTCGTGGAGGAGTATAGGTCGTAGTGGGAGTTGAAAATCCACTACTCACGAGAGTGCCATCTACCGCCTCAATCTGAAATACATATTCAGTACTTGGAGTAAGTCCGCTGAATACTGTAGTGAGATCAGTAGTCTTCACGATTTCAGCACTCGCTGTTGACGATACGTTGTAATAGGCGGCGTCCGGTACCGAAGCCCATCCAGCCGTAATACTCGAAGTACTTTTTGCAAACGGGGAAAATACTGGAATATCAATCGCACGAACCACCGAGACAAATACTACAAACAGACTCACCAGGGTGAGTGTCAACGTAGCTATTGTGCGTAAAAATTTCATGGAATATAGCATTTATTACTTCCGTTGCATGAGCCACTGCGACATTCAGCACCACTAGAACAAGTAGCACCTTCCTGCTTCAGCAATCGAAAACTATTGGAACCGGACGGAACGTACACATTGGTCTTTGCTCCGGCATTAAAATCAGCATCAGTCGTATCAGTCGTAGTAGTAATTGCGATTAGAAGACCGACCTGTCCTTCAGTACCAGTATCAATTGAGGTGTCTTTTGAATAAAAATAATTCCATCCATCTTGATTATCGGGGTGTGCAGCAAATAACGTAGTCGAAGCACCACCCGACCAGTCGGTCATCGTCCATCCATAGGTTGCCGCAAGTGCAGGTACAGCATAATTATGCATGAGCAAAAACCCGAGTTGTCCCACGGCGTAAAGAAAAAAAATCTGAGACAAAATGGCATGACGCAACGGACGAAATTCGCGACTTGCAAGTGTTCGAAAAAGAGTTTTGAGGTTGTCCCATACCGTGACTGGTCCCTTCATGTATGAAGGAGTCAAAAACTTCACAGCTAATACCGGAAAATAAAAAAACGTCTTGAAATACTGTTTGACGATTTGTACACGCAATTGTTTCAATTGTATCGTTCGTTCAACACTGGGAGGTTGTTTTTTTGCTGACCCATACGAAGCGTAGAGATCATTCCAGGCAGTATATGCACCAAACATTCCCTGGTGAGAGAAGAGACTCGGTCGAAAATTTTTCTGCGGAGCACGACTGCTCATAATTAAAAAACTTGATCCTGAACCAGACTGTAGAATAGTATATCATTTTTAGAGCTAGGATAAAACAAAAAAAGCCCATAATTATCCACAATTATCGGCTTTTATATATACACAAAAGATACATAAAAAATTATTTATACCGAAGTGCATCAAGGGGGTTCAATTTTCCGGCGCGGCGAGCTGGAAAAACACCGGTAAGGAACCCGATCACGGTTGAAAATATGATAATAATAAGGACAAAGGATGGCGGACGGCTGAACAGATCAAGTGCCTGACCTCCAAAATTCTTTGCAAGAATATTGATTCCAAAATTGGCAATAAAACCAGCAAGATATCCCAAAATGACCCCACCCAAACCTCCGAGAAAACCCATGATCAAAGCTTCAAAAATGAACAATTTACGCACGTCGCTCTTGGTGACCCCGATTGAGCGCATAATACCGATTTCATTCGTACGTTCAAGAAGGACGACGGTCATAGTATTAAACATTCCAATTGCAGACACGATCAAAGCGACAAGACCAAACAGACCAAGCACCACCTGTATGACTACGAAAATCTTCGTCACCTGATCGATAGTGTCTTGGAGGACTGAGACAAAGAATCCCATACCGATAATCTCCTCGCGCAGTGATTCCATATACTCAGACGATTCAACTTTTACCTTGACACCGATATACGTGTTCACCGGAACTTCGGTCAATTGAGAAGCAGGCGCATAGATAAAACCTTCTTTTTCATCGTCAATAACTCCCACAATGGTAAAAGACTCAGGTAGCTGAATTATAGAAACCGTCACGTCCTCGTCAGTAGAGCTCACACTAGAGACAAAAGCGGTGAGAAAAATACTTTTACCCAAAATCTGTTCAGGTTCGACATTAAAAATCTTTGCTAACGCCGAAGAGACCACAATTTCACGTCCCGAGGAACCATTTTCTCCAGAACCAAACAAACGCCCATGCGAAGTAGCAAGTCCACTAAGATTAAAGAATGAAGGCTTAACCGAATAGAGCACCACGGATCCTGCCACATCATTGAACGATGTTTCGGCAGGTATTGCAACCACAGGACTCACCTCGGATACATGAGGAAGGGCCGCAATCTTTTCCACGTTTGCAGGGCTAAGCGCAATCAATTCAGATTCCCCCGCAGTCACATCAAGACTGAGAAGAGCGTCAGCAGTAGTAATACGATTGAGCACCGTCTCCTGAAGACCGTACCCGAGTGATACAAGAAACAACACTGCACCAATACCGACACTCATACCGAGAATGGTGAGTGAGGTACGTAAAGGACGAGTACGGAAAATACGAGTAGATAATGCAAAAATATCACCAAAAGTCATCGAATGACGCGTAGTCGCTGGAGTAGAAACACGTGCAGTAGAATCTGAGGCAAAATTCGGAGCTTGGAGTGTAGTCTCGGTAGACTTTTTTTTCATAACATTTACACAAGTGGCTAATAACGTTATGGCTTGGTGACGTTTGATTCAGTACTTGGCTTTGGGATATCGACCGTATATCGCCCAAGTACAATCAATTCAAGATGTTTCGCAAGTTTTTTGGCAGTTCTCCGATCAATTCCCGCACCACCCTCGGCGACAGGGATATCAAGCTTTGCCTGCACCCCTTTACGATCAGTTGCCCCTGAAATACGGTCATTAATTACCGCATCAATCGCAGACAATGCATCAGTACTATGTATAGTAACATTGAACGTTTCAAGTAAATATACCCGCAGCCTTCGTACATAGGTCAGTGGCCGCGCATGTTCATCAACAAGAGACGCACTCAAACGGCGTATTTCTTCTGCAGTGGTACGCATTTTTTCGACAAGACGATGTGCCACACGTGAATTAAGTTCTGGCCCACCATGATCAAAATCGGTCACTAGATAATTTTCAAGATTCTTCTTTGCCGTCAAGGTATGTTGCAAGATCCCTCGTACATGGCGCTCAATATGCATAACTTCATCAGTACTGAGCCCCGTGAGCGCCTCGACTACCACTTCTTTCGCTTTATAATCAAGAAGTGCATTCCCAAGACCAAATCCTGCACCAGTACCATCCTTTTCAGGTGTAGCAACGAGAGCACTGGGAGTTAACTGTGCGGGAGCAGTAGAGAGAGGGGTAATCTTTCTGGTTTCCTTATTAACTTTGACATCAATGACATGTCCATCTTTCATGAAAAAAACCTTGTCAGCAATATCAAGATGCGACGGATCGTGAGTGACCAAAATCACGGTTTTCTTATCCTTAAGATTTAACTCCTGAATAAGACCAAGCACATCATGAGCAGATTTCGAGTCAAGGTTTCCTACCGGCTCATCAGCAAAAATAACTTCAGGATTATTTACCAGCGCACGACAAATCGCAACGCGCTGCTGCTGACCACCAGACAATTCAGTCGGTAACTTATTTCGCTGTTCGTACACACCAAAATATTTCATGAGCCGCTCAGCCTCAGTTTTTCGATCCTTCACATCGGCACCGATTGCCATGCGTGGAAGCATGATATTTTTGACAATGGAAAGTGAGGGTATGAGATGGAATGCCTGGAAGACCATCCCGATCGTACTTTGTCGATAATGCTCAAGTTCTTTATTCTTCATGTGCGCAAGGTCAATTCCACCAACATGCACCTCGCCTGAGGTAGGTTTTTCGAGTCCTGCAATCGTGTAGAGCAAGGTGGATTTACCACATCCGGATGCACCAAAAAAAATAATGAACTCTCCGGGCTCAATCTGAAGATTGATATCAGTAAGCGCCTTCACCTCATTACTTTTTCCAAGAAAATAGGTGACCGATAAATTTTTTATGTCAATGACGGACATGAAAAAATTGTGATATACAAAATAATTGTATCAATTATAGCACAAACCCACCGATGACACATAATTCAAAGCGGTGCAAATGTGCATAACCTCATTATCTTCTCACCCGACCAACCCATGAAAAAATTTGTTCAAA
>CAYWFD010000055.1:0-6701 GCA_964457885.1 uncultured Gammaproteobacteria bacterium | reverse complement strand
GGTTATACAACACTCGACAATACTGAAGATTGCGGACTTGCACTTGTGCTCGGGTGCGGCGGGGTAACGGTACTCGAACACACCAATGCCTATGCTACTCTGGCAAACAACGGGGTACATTATGACCCAGTAAGTATCTTGAAAGTCGAAGATAACACCGGTAAAGTACTTGAAGAATGGAAAAAAGAAAAAGGCACACCCGCACTCGCGCCTGAAATCGCTGCCACAATTACTAATGTATTAAGTGATGATAGTGCACGGTCATTTATTTTCGGTGCTGGAGGAATACTTACACTTCCAGGACGCCCGGTTGCTGCAAAAACAGGTACTACAAACAATTATATCGATGCATGGACCGTCGGGTACACTCCTAGTCTTGCGGTTGGTATCTGGACCGGAAATACAGATAACACTTCCATGAAATCAGGATCAAGTGGAAGCATGCTTGCAGCGCAGCTATGGGGTCGATTTATGCGGGAAGCGGTGAAAAGCATGCCGGTCGAATCATTTCCAGCTCCACCACCAAACACCGCTGATAAACCAGTACTAAAAGGATCGTCAGGTGGATCAGTAAAAGTACAGGTAAACAAAATTACTGGAAAATTGGTTTCAAGCTCAACCCCACCAAACCTGATTGAAGAAAGGACCTACCTACAACCTCACGAAATCCTTCACTACCTGGACAAAAACAATCCACGCGGACCAGCTCCGGAACATCCTGAACAAGACCCGCAGTATGAGTCATGGGAAAAAGGCATCCAGGAATGGATTGAGAGAAAACGTACCGAAGATCCAGACTGGAACCCGAACTTTGGAGAACCTCCCACAGAATATGATGATGCATACTCGATCGAATTGATACCAACACTTGAAGTTTTATTCCCAAAACCAGGAACAGTGCTCAATTCAAGACTCGTGGAAGCGGTAATCAATGTATCAGCCCCCCGAGGGGTGTCACGGGTCAGATACAAAATTGATGAAGTGTATGTAGGAGTTATCACGCAACATCCATTCAATCTATCGTACTATGCCGAACCGTTTGATCGTGGAGAGCACACCCTTACCGTCATCGTGGAAGATGATATCGGAAATCGAATTGAAGAAAACATTCCATTTACTCTAAATGTTGATCCGCTTTCCCCAGGAACAACATCAACAGGAGAATAACAAATTCTCCAACCGCAGAATCAGAAATAGTAAAAAAAAGACGCTTTACGAGCGTCTTTTTTTATTTACGCTTACTAATTATTGCCGAATCGGCATCACAATATACTGGAATGTTTCATTTCCCTTGACCCGAATAAGGCAAGGAGCATCTGGTGAAGTTATCTCGATCTCGGCCTCATCTGCCTCAATTTGCTGTAACCCATCAAGCACGTATCGGTGATTAAGAAGTACTGTTTGCGTATCTCCCCCAACTTCAGTATCAATATAAGAAACGTGTTCACCGGTCTGAGTACTATTTGACGCAATTGCTATTTGCTTCTTTGTGATATCGAAACTAAAGGAAATCGCATTTACTCCGACAGTAGAAAACAAACTTGCAGCTTTTATTTTATTCGTCATTTCACTCACTGAAAATGTTCCATGTGTTTTAAACGAAGTGGGGATAATCTGCGTATAATCAGGATAACGCCCTTCGATCAGTCGACTGATCATTTCAAACGTATCATATCGTACCACAACTTGATTAGCACTCACTGTTAACCGCACATGTTCTTCTCCTTCGTGTCCTCGTCCCAATTGTATCAAACGTGCAATTTCATACATGACACGCCCGGGGATAATGCACGTGACCTCAGGATCTTCACCCTGTGCCAATGGAATACGGGTTTCAGAAAGACGATACGAGTCGGTCGCAGCCATGAGAAGCCCTGGGTAACGTTCACTATTAAAACGACAAAACACACCAGAAAATTCAGGACGTATTTCGTTTTTTGCACAAGACACCACTACACGACTAATTGCCTCTCGAAATGCATCAGCTTTGATCAGATAGGTGTGCCCCTCCTCTATTCCCGGAATAACCGGGTACTCATCAGCAGGAAATCCCTTTATTTTAGTTTCAGAACCAGCTGAACGGACAATAAGCTCATTCCCTTCAAGCGAAAGCTCCACCTGGTCATTGGTAAGAAGTCGTATATATTCAGTAAGCGTGCGAGCAGGAACAGTAAACGTGCCCGGCTCTTCTACTTTTGCACGAATGTGTGTTTTGATGGAAACTTCCAAATTAGTAGCACTGATTTCAACACCCGACTCATGTGCTCGGAGTAGTACATTTTGTAATATTGGTAAGTTAGCATGTTTACCCGCAAATGAATTCGCTATCTCAAGACTATACAATAAATTTTCTCGTGTGGATGTTAATTTCATATTTCTTTCTTTTTATTTATAAAATCCAGAAGATAATAATAGAAGCTGTGGATACGGTAGATAATTCTGTTTAAAGGCTTATTTAAGCACAATATTTAGTTTTTGTGTGGGGATAAATAGGGTACAAAAGTTGAACAAAGGGTGTGTACATTTTGGACTATCCACTGTAGGTGTGGAAAACTTTTACTTACCCACATCATCATCCCCAGTCAAAATGCATATTTTTCCCTTAATTATGCACAGAATTTAGATTTTATTTGTGTATAAACGTTGTTTAATAAGCTCAAGATCTTGTTTCAGTTTAAGATCGTTATCAACTTCTTGGGCGATTTTGGTGTGTGCGTGCATGGCCGTCGTGTGGTCGCGTCCACCAAGTTCTTCACCAATGCTAGGGTACGAGAGTTTGAGTTCCTCTCTCATGAGGAACATGATGACTTGTCGAGGAAATGCAAAACGTTTTTCACGACTTTTCCCGACAATATCCTCTAATTTGAGATCGTAAAATTTGATTACTTCCTCAATCAGGTTCTTTGGGGTGAGCGAGCGGCGCATGTTCTGTTCTTGGAAACTTGAGAGGATGTGGCGGATAGATTCTTCGGTCGGAACCGTGTTTTTGAGTTCGTGAAATGCGATGATCTTATTAAGAGCGCCCTCAAGTTCACGAATATTGCTTTGTACATTGGTAGCAATAAGAGTTTGAATATCAGGAGGGATTGGAAATTGGCGTTCCTGTGCCTTCTTTTGGATGATCGCCATTCGGGTTTCAAGATCAGGGGCTGAAATGTCGGCAATCATCCCCCACTCAAATCGGCTGCGAAGACGATCCTCGAGAGCAGGGATTGCTTTGGGTGGACGATCACTCGTCATCACCACCTGCTTTCCTTGTTGGTGGAGCTCATTAAACGTGTGGAAAAATTCTTCCTGAGTCTGTTCTTTGCCGCCGATAAATTGAATGTCGTCAATAAGAAGGAGGTCGACATTGCGGTAGCGGTCTTTGAATTCTTTCGCACGGCCTTCTTTGACTGAAGCGACAAACTCGTTGGTGAATTTCTCAGAACTAACGTAGAGGATTTTCACGTTAGGGTTTGCTACGAGCATAGTGTGACCGATCGCTTGGATCAAGTGGGTTTTTCCGAGCCCGACACCACCGTAAATAAAAAGTGGGTTGTACGCATCTCCTGGACGGGAAGCTACGGCTTGAGCAGCAGCATGAGCGAGTTCATTTCCTTTGCCGACTACAAAGGTCTCAAATACGTATTTAGGGTTAAGACCAAATTGCTGCACCAAGAGTGCTTTTTTGGGCAGTAATGTGATAGGAGCGTGGATGATTGGGGTTTTGGGTGCCTCGATCGAGGTAGGGGTGCATTCTTGTTCCTTGATATTGCGTACGTTGTCAACGGTGTAATCAATTTTTTTTACCGGTTTACCGGTGACACGTTCAAGTATTTTGACAATGGTGGCATGGTACTTTTTTTCAAGCCAGCTTTTGGTAAATGCATTGGGGACACAGACCACGACATTTCCATTCTCATAGTTAGCAATACCCGTATTCTTGAACCAGGTGGTGAAATTAGCTTTCGAGAGAGTGAGTTCAAATTCGGCGAGCACTGCCTGCCAAATTTCGTAGTTGGTCATAGAGTTGTGTTATGGGGTACATTGTAACACAGTTTGAATATAGTAAATATTCAAGAGAGGAGACAAGAAGTGTACAGAGTGTGGATTACCTGTGGATGGTGTGGATAATAAAGGAAAAACAGAACCTTTGCAAGCGACTATTATTGACAACCGAGCGATTTTGATGTTTACTATCTCGCATCTCTGTGTGGGCCGAGGTGGCTCCATAGATGCATACTGCAGAATAGCGAGGAAAACCGTCATGACGCACCCGCAGAAGATCAAGTTCCCGCGTCGTCGGGGTGGTAAGCGTACCGAGCAGGTCGCTCACGTGAGTGGGCAGATCGAGTGCCGTGTCGATGCGAGCGGCAAGTGCACCGTCTTCAACAAGTCGCGGACCAAACAGATGGTCTTCGGCAAGGTCGAGGGTGAGATGATCATCCCGCACCAGGCGATCAAGATCGATCCGCGCTCGCACGGCGTGCTGCACTTCGACCTGAAGGACGGCCACTTGCAGGACCGCTACGGGTACAACCACATCGGTTGAGCCTGCTGCATCTGCACTGAAGATCTCGCATCAACTCTTCCTGTACAAGGGAAGCTGGGGGTGCGGGATCTTCCAAATTCACTAAAATTACTGATTTTTCTTGACAAAACACCTAAAATAGTGTACAGTATTACTATTAGTAATCTCTAAAGGAGCATTTCTTATATGCCTAAGCGCAAATATCAGCCAAAGAAACGCAAACGAGCACGAACTCATGGCTTTAGAAAAAAAATGAAAACCAAAAATGGCCGTGACGTATTGAAGCGTCGACGAAATAAGGGCCGCAAACGCCTGACCGTAAGCGATGAGAAGCGTGGTAAGCGAACCAGAAAGACCCGATAACACCAGACCCCGCCCTTTCCTAGAGCGGGGTTGTTGTTTATACTACCGAGTGCGTGTGTTACAAAGGAGGAACATGCGCAATACGAAAGGGGGCTGGTCCGTCGTGATCAGTCCCCTCAAGCACTCTATGCTTCCACATGAATTCAGACTTACTCGAATGAAAGATTTTGAGATCCTCTTTGCCGAGGGGCGATTTGTGGCAGGAAGTGTGGTGAATGCGAAAATTTGGAAGATCGATCCTGAAAAATATCCGAAACGAGAGTATTCCGATCGTGATTTGAAGATCGGGTTTGTGGCAAGTGTAAAGCATGACAAGCGCGCGGTTGCACGCAATCGGGTAAAGCGGCAAATGCGTGAAGTGGTGCGACTGCTTCTGAAAGATAAGCGGATTCGCGAGGGATATGTTATTGCATTCCTCTCAACTCCAAAGCTATTTGATGCGGATTTTACCGCAATCAGCGTAGATATCGAATCAATACTCAAAAAAGCGCGCGTACTGGTATAATGTTATTTTTTCTCTCAAACAAGCGATAATATGCAATTAATTCGTCTTCTTGTTTCTATTCCCAAGAAAACAATACTCTTTGTTATCCGGGTGTATCAAAGGACCGCGTCACCTGATCATGGTCCTTTGAAAGCCAAATTTCCGTATGGGTATTGCAGATTTCATCCCACGTGTAGTGAGTATGGCTATCAGGTAATTGAAAAATATGGAGTAATCCGGGGTGTACCAAAAACGGTATGGCGGATAATGCGGTGTAATCCCTGGTCCAAAGGTGGAAAAGATTTGCCTTGACAAGATAGGGAAAATAGTGTTAAATAAGGCGTTCTTTGTAGTCGGTTATTTGGTTATACGTATCAGTGTGGATGCTGCTGTGGTAGTGTGTACACTGGTGCGTATGACAGTGCGGGATGTGGACCCCCGAAGGAGAACAATCATGGAAGGAAAGAAAGATAAGAAAGGGTACTTGGTCGAGAAGATCACGCATCTCTCTGAGACGATCAGGGACAAGTGCCCTGGTCTAGCGTGGGAAGTCCAGGTGGGGAACGAGGAGACGGGGTACGTGAAGTATTCCGAGGGACGTGGTATCCATCGCTCGGAAAGGCTGCTCGCAGAGGAGGGTATTCGGGATATCGTGCTCATACTCGATCAGCTTCCGGACCTTCTTAGGGAGGTCACTCGGCAGTACCAGGACCAGATGAGTCTGGACCGGGTGATCGAGGAAGCCCAAAAAGCCCTCGACTGAGAGTACATTTTGTCTCCGTTTTGTAAAATGGAGAGAGGTTAGCCGTACCTCCGAACAACGGCGCACCTCTGCCGATAACATCGGCACTGATGAGCTCTGACGAATAAAGAGCGAAAGGTATAATAAAACCGCCTGATGGGCGGATTTATTATTTTCAAGATAATGTTTGTAACTACTTTACTTACGCAATATGGAAATAGCACACGTCGCCATCCTTCACTTCGTAGTCTTTTCCAACTAGTTGCATCTTCCCTTTTTCCTTGACTCCAGGCCAGCCACCAAGTTCAACGAAATCGGCGACACTTGCCACATCAGCCTTGATGTATCCTTTGATAAAATCAGTATGGATGACTCCCGCAGCTTCTGGACCGAGGGCGCCTTTGGTCACGGTCCATGCTCGGGTTTCCTGCTCACCTGAAGTGAAGTAGGTAATGAGGTTGAGCAGTTTGTAGCCTGCAACAATCAATCGATCTGCATACGTATTTCCGGAAGTACGAACATCCGTACCGCCACCGCCGCCTTTTCCTGCGCCATCACCTGCGCCTCCACCGTTATAACCTCCTGCAGTAGTTGTAGGC
>CAYWFD010000054.1:5576-6815 GCA_964457885.1 uncultured Gammaproteobacteria bacterium | reverse complement strand
GTGTATATTTCCGCATTTCTTCAAGTGTCGTAGGTGTCCATCCGTCAGAGCGCTGGCATACATAGAGTCCAGCTAATTCTCCACTGCCTGCTACTCGCACATAGTCGCCTTTACCATATTGCTGGGTGCACACTTCTTGTATAAGCGCAGGTAGGGTAAGGGAAGCATCACACACCTGTAGTTTTCTTCCCGGTTGGTACCATGGATCATTCGATTCAGTACTTGGGAGTGTAGTTTCGCTGCAGGTGTCTGCAGCACCTTGTTGTGTCATACATGCGTCAGCGTCTTCACATGGCTGACCCATAAGTATTTTCTGCTCTACGGGGTATTTCACCTGATCGGTAGAGTTGAGGGGGTAGCGATCACCGAAATTGGTATCGACACAGAAATCAAGAAATGCACGAGATTTGTCTGGATCTTGTTCTTCTTCGATACATCGCCAGTTATTTTGTTCTACATCAAGATCACTGGTTTTCCCATACTCAGCTGCACATTGTCTGCTGGGGTGCTCATCACTACAGTCACAAAAATTATCTTCACAGTCACCACTGCCGCATTGATTATTGCTCGTACATGCTGAACCCATGCGCAATTTGCATACCCCGCTACTACAAAAGAGGGAGTTCTGACAGTCATTATTATGGTTACACTGATCCATGAGCTTGCCCTTGGCAGCAGAGCAGATTCCATTGACGCAAAAGAGTCCTGAATTGCAATCTTGCTGACTACAACTCTCTCCTAATCCAGCTTCAGCAAAGACGGTTCCGTGGGGTAGTACAAATATTCCCAATACTATCGTGAGGGAAGTAATGATAAAAAGACGCCAATATGTCTTCATAGATTAAAAAGTTTTTCCCAAGCTTCCAGTGTTGCGATTTGATTTTCCTTAAGTTGGATATTGTTGAGGAAAAAAGTTGGAACTCCTTGGATATTAAAAAATGCAGCGATGTCTTTA
Source organism: uncultured Gammaproteobacteria bacterium (assembly GCA_964457885.1). GTDB lineage: Bacteria > Patescibacteriota > Patescibacteriia > Magasanikbacterales > UBA922 > UBA922. Next base: position 5,860 of record CAYWFD010000054.1, on the reverse strand, counting down.
TTTTTTAGAATATTATCGTTGGGACGTGTCGAGGATAGACATTCAGTGAGATCAGCAGGATCAAGAGCGATTTCATCGGCGATGACTGCAAGTGTTTCCTGCACGAGGTTGGTGTAATTTTCAAATGCGTAAGAAGCAAATTCATTGAATTTGTTTTGTTCCGCAGCACAGTAGCCATAACGGATAGCTTCGATCGATGAATAAGGAAATTCTTGGACAGGCAATCCTTTCCATTCGATGGTCACTTTGCCGGGATGTTTCTCTTCCAACTTACGAAATAGTTC
>CAYWFD010000054.1:409-5566 GCA_964457885.1 uncultured Gammaproteobacteria bacterium | reverse complement strand
TTGCTGTTTACATTTTCCACAGGTGAAATCTGAAAACGCAACTACAAGATTAGGAGAACGTTTGTTCCCAAGAATCGGATCGTCCGGGAGGAGTTCCACCTCAGAAAGTTTACCGGTATGTGCAGCAGGTGTTTCAACTTGTGCTTTGGGAGACAAAGGTTCATAGCGGACAAGCTGAATAAACAGCGCAAGTCCGCAAAGAAGCAATGCTGGAATAAAAACAGCAAAAATTTTTTTATGAGTCAGTTCTTGGTCCGCCATACGCAATTAATGTCTATTTGATCGGGATGCTGAAGATGCCACTTTGATTTTTGTCAGTAAAGAAAAGCGTGGATCCGTCAGTTGAGACAAACATGGAATCGACTACATGACTATTAGCATCAGTTTGTAATTCGGTGCGAATACCAGTAACGGTGTCAATTTTATAAATTCGATCAGAGGTATAGTCAGCAATCTCAGGTGCAAATCCTGCACCACTTTCCAGGTTTTCTGGTACGCCACAATATACGGTTCGTTCATCAGCCATCGTACACTTCGAAGCCCATGTGCTCAGACCGAGTGGTTTTCGATTACTCCCGGCAGTATCTGGGGTTGCGTCGACAATCCAAAGTTCAGGTTTATAATCATTGCGTGAATTGTAGACACTATGCAGCAATTTTCCTCCCTGAGGTGACCATTGGGTTTCAAGACCGCGTCCTTCAACCTGGATTGATTTAAAATTTTCTTGGTGCTGTCCGATCATAAGCACTTCCTGGCTCTGTCCTCCGAGGGGGTTTCCGGTCAGGGAAAGTGCTACCACCTGCCGGTTGGGCGACCAGTCTACTATTACCTTATCCGCATTGTTTCCGAGAGGCTCTACCAGGGTGATATTATTACCGGTAGGGTCACTGGTCACGAGCCAGCGGTTTTCAGGAGAGAGACCAACACTCTTTGCGGTAATTCTGGCACCCTCATTTGAAAAAGAAAATGATTCCCAATGTTTCGGCAAGGTAACCTGGGTATTGGTGTCAAAATTATAATAAATGTTTGATCCGTCCGGATATTCGATAATCGATTCATTGGTACGAGGTGACCATTCTACTTGCGACACGTTGTAAAATACGGTGTCACTCAACACTCGTACCTGTCCCGCACTGTCAACTGTATAAAACTTTCCATCATTTTCATTATAAAATCGGGCATTGCCATTGGGGCCGGGAGCTGCACTTCCTACCGGTGACGTAACCAGTGTTTTGATAAGCGGCTCTGAACCTGGAGGATTCGTAACTACATTTTGGAAACCTTGCTGTCCAGAACCAGCCCCTGTCCCACCTCCGGTAGTTGTTCCTATCGGAAATTGATCGGTAGAGGTTGGGGTTGTAGAGAGATTACCTCGATCGCCGCCGATCGGGAACAATCCGCCGTCTCCAGTGGTACCAGTGTTAGTCGGAGGAGTCGTACCGGTGCCAGGTCTAAAAAAGACCCGATAAATCGCATACCCGAGGAGGATGCAGACGATCACGAATCCAATAATGAGTGCGAGACGTTTTTTATCCATAGAGAACTACGATGCTTGTTGAGGAACGTTAAATTTTGGCGCTTCTTGTGGGGGAGAGCCCTTGCGTCTTTGTGCCATGAGGGATTGTATCATAGAAACAACTTTTTGTTGATTTTTTTTCGTCTCTGCAATATCTTTATCGATCGTCTTTATTCTTTTTTCTGTTAGCTTTATGGTCGCATACAGGGTACCTTTGGGGATAAATAATAATCCATACGCAATATACAAGAGCACACCCACAATTCCAAGAATGATGGTCCATGCGAGTGACATACAAAAGCTAGCAAGCCAGCGTACGACAGATTGGATGGCGTCAACAATTGCTTTCAAGATTTTAGTCGTGTAAAGAAGGACTTTGAGTACTAATTTTTCAGCACGCAGTTTGCGGAGTTTTTTATCAAGCTTCTGCTTCATCTGTGCAGCACGGAGAAGCTGGGACTGATTTTGCTGTTCTTTGAGTGCATTCTGTTTAGCAACTTCAGCTATCTGTTGCTCAGCATTTTTTTGCTTTTGTTGTTTTTGTACGTCTTTAGTCTGCTTTTGCTGTTCTTGGGTCTGCGCCTGTTCGAGAGCCTGTTGTTGCTCAGCTTCTGCCTGTTGTCTTTGGGCATCACGGGCAGCTTCTTCAGAGTTTGCTTGTGCAGTAGTGTCTTGATCTGACCCATCTGGTGAATCATTAACCGATGACGGTTCTGATTCGGGAGCAGTCTCGTCGGGAAGTGGGTAAGGGTTGTAGTCTTCATCGAGAATATCTGCAAGTTCATTATCGTCTGTAGGGGTTAATTCGTCTCCACTATTTTGTTCTTGTGGGGTTTGCCTCAATTCATCCAATGAGTTATTGGCAGCTGTTCGTGTAAGTCCGGGAGCTGCACCCCCTGATTGAGTATCATCTCCAAGTAATTCATTATCATTTGCCGGGGACAATGAACCTTCTTCTTCAGGTTGTACGGGTTCAGGTGAAGTTTCAGGTTCTTCGGTTTGGAATTTTTTTCGGTTTGCCTTCCATTGAGCGATGTTCCGTGCCCTCCCAGGATTTAGTGGTACGTCAAATTTGAGATCAATACCGATCGATCCATTTCCGAGGTCACGGGCGGTAAGGGAAGAGTTGGAATCAGTTTGCTTGATTTCCGTTTCAAGATCTTCAATCTCAAGACGGTCTGCTTCATTCGGATCCTTATTATATTCTTGTTGTTGTCGTCGGGCACGGTTTTTGCTGCTATACAATTGTGCGGCAATCTGATTGTCATTAGCGGCAGCAAACCCACCCGATCCGACCGAGCGTTTCCCTGGATTTTGGTAAGAAGACGAATTAGCTCGTGCGGGAAGTGCCATACAATCAGTTTAGAAAGTATCGGTCGTTGCGTCGGGTGAGTGTGTAGGTTTTTTCGCTCGAGGAGGATCCGCCTTTGGCTGATTTTTTAGTAAGTAATTGTATGATCAGTTCTTCAATGATCCGCTCGAGTTTACGCTCGATCGTGCGTGCACCAAGGTCGCGATCGCGGGTGTCATGCATGAGCGCATCGAGTGCGAGGGTATCGGGAGTAATCGAGATCTTCTGTTCTCGTTCGAGTGCTCCACTCAATTTTTTAATATGTTTTTGGATGATAGATCTGATATTATCTTCGGTAAGCTGGTTGAATATACAAACCGATTGGACACGGGAAAGAATTGCCGGGGATAATCGGTCTTTGAGTCGTGCAGTTACTGCTTTGGCAAGTATCGTGCGTTCGGCAGAAGACGTAGACCCCCCTTCGCCAAATCCAATGCCAGTGGATTTGTATAATTCCGATCCGATATTGGAGGTCAAGATGATGATCGAATGTGAGAGTTTTACTTTTTTGCCATTGCTGTCGGAGACCTCACCCTCATCAAGAATCTGGAGTAATAATTTCATGATATCGGGATGCGCCTTATCAATTTCGTCGAAAAGTACGACCGAATAGGGGCGAAGTTTGAGTTTTTCGAGAAATGGGTTACGGTCTTTATAGCCGATATATCCGGCAGGAGAGCCGAGCAATTTTGCGGTGGAATTTCCTTCTGAGAATTCCCCCATATCAAGCCGGATAAATGATTTTTCATCATGATACAATTCTTCGGCAAGCCGTTTTGCCAATTCGGTCTTTCCAACTCCTGAAGGTCCGGTGAAAAGGAACGAAGCGTATGGCTTCTTGGTGTTCCGGATACCAAGCTCGGACATCTTGAGAGTTTCGACAATTTCCTGGATCACGTCGTCTTGTCCGATAATATGTTCTCTGAGTTGGGCAGGTAATAGTGCGAGGCGCTCCCATTCATTTTGTTCCAATATCTGCCGGTCAATATGCATTTTTTTTGAGAGTACATCTCGGACGTGTTCGGGTATGACCATAGGGTACGACGTCTTATTTTTTTTGCGTGGCTTGTGCGCGGTGTGTTTGGCGGCAGCGATTTTTTTCTCGAGTACCATGATCGCATCTTTCAACTTTGCGGCTTCCTTCAGGCGCTCTTCGGCGATCGCAGTCTTTTTTTCTTCCAGATATTCTTCGAGTTTTTTCTCAAGTGTATGTATTTTTGCGACCGATGACGGTGTTTTCTGTTTGGTTTTTACTGAGCTCGCCGCTTCGTCAATAAGGTCGATCGCTTTGTCTGGCTGGAAATTATCATGAATATAGCGACTGCTAAGTGTGACCGCTTCGACGAGTGTGTCATCAGAAATAGTAACTTCATGATACTTCTCATATTGTTTTTTGATTCCTTTGAGAATGGTAATCACATCAGCAAACGCAGGTTCGTCAACATCGATCTTTTGGAAGCGGCGTTCCAGTGCCGGATCTCCTGAAATATATTTTTTGTATTCGTCATAGGTAGTCGCTCCGATACAGCGAAGCAGACCTCGAGCAAGTGCAGGTTTCAGGATATTTGCCGCATCCATCGTGCCCTGGTTCGATCCAGCACCGATGATATTATGCAATTCATCAATAAACAAAATATAATTAGGGTTCTTTGCACATTCATCGATGATTTGCTTCAGTCGCGCTTCGAATTCTCCTCGATAAATGGTTCCGGCAACGAGAAGGGTGAGGTCAAGTGAAAGAATTTTTTTGGTCTTCAAGATATCCGGTACGTCACCCTCAGCAATTCGTTTGGCAAGCCCTTCGACAATTGCAGTTTTTCCGACTCCTGGTTCCCCGACCAGTATAGGGTTGTTCTTGTTTCTACGGCAGAGAATATTGATCATGCGCTCAATTTCCCGGTCACGCCCGATGACTGGATCAAGCTTTTCAGTCTGCTGTCGGTGAGTAAGGTTGGTAGTGAAGAGGGCGAGTGCCGAAGTCTGTTTCCGATCACGTACCAAAGAAGGAGGTGCTGATTCGGGTTTACTGTCTTCCATATTCGGAGATTCGAGTTCAGGGCCACTTTCTTCTGAATCTTCATCTGGTAGATGAGGATCTTCTCCTTGGATTTCTTCAAAAATTTCCATCACCTCACCCATCTGGGTGAATTTTTCTGCATTGTGAAATGAGATGTCGAGTTGCTTCATAAGTTCCTCCGTATTCACGGACAATGATTCAAAGAGATCCATATTTATTTGAAGAATTAGAAAATCCATCAGAAAAAATATGTTTGTTTGCTGTATAATGCTG
>CAYWFD010000054.1:0-399 GCA_964457885.1 uncultured Gammaproteobacteria bacterium | reverse complement strand
GAGATCCATAATGGCAGTATCTTTGACCGCAAAAAGCCCATGGAGCAGGTGTTCGGTACCGATATATGAATGTCCAGCTTCGTGTGCCCGAAGCAATGCTTTCTCGAGTACGGTTCGGGATAGGTCGCTCAGGTTGGGTACGAGGCTTGAAAGCTCATCTGTGTTTTTTTGGGGGATGTCAATAAATAGGTCAGGAGAAGTGCGCGAAATCAACTCAGGAGTGAGGGAAAATTTTTTTAATAACTCGCCGCCGATACTACCGTGTTCTTCGGAAAGAGAATACAAAAGGTTGTTCGTCGCGACTTCGGTCCTCACGATTCGTGCCGCGAGAGAAATCTATCTGGAGATGACATTTTTTAAGTGAGTTGAGAAATTGTCAAGAAGTTTTTGGGCATCCAT
>CAYWFD010000053.1:6025-6942 GCA_964457885.1 uncultured Gammaproteobacteria bacterium | reverse complement strand
GAATATCACTTGTTTCATCTTCATGCGGCAGGATACCACCTGGTGAATATACTACTACTTGGAGGAACTGCGTGGATACTATCCGGGTTGGCGTTTCGACTATTCCGAAATACCCATGTGGCCGCTGCTGCGGCACTATTGTTCATTGTTCTCCCGAGCCATGTGGAAGCGGTGACATGGATTTCAGGGGTACCACATCTGCTTGCAACTTTTTTGTATGTAGTCGCCCTGTATTGCTACTCAGTATATTCCTCAACACAACACAGGAGATATTATGTCCTAGCGTGTGTGGGTATTGCAGCGTCCCTTATGACCAAGGAAATCGGGCTCACGTTTATGATTCCATTTTTGTGTATCGACTGGTGGAATGGAAGAATTATGGTGCAGAGTAAGCGGGAAGTGTGGAAAAGTAATGTGTTCTATCTCGTCAAACGATATGTGCCATTGGTGGTATTAATCATAGTTTATCTATTAGCAAGGAAGTATGCTACCGGAATAGTATTTGGATATTACGGAGATAGCTCGCTTGATATGTCACTGGTAGATTCGATAAGAATGGGGATCAAGATGACGGTTGGAATGTTTTTTTCACATCCCTGGCGAGATATCATAACGTCGAGTCTGATATCGCATTGGTTACTGACCGCATTTGTGGGTGTGGGTGTGCTTGGAGGTATGTTATGGATATATCGTAACTATGTGCGTGCAGTTCTCTTGGTTACGGTAGTGTATGTAGCCGCACTTATTCCATATGTGAGTCTAGAATACAATGCTGTGAGTAATGAAGGAGAGCGCTATACCTACTTACCTTCAGTTTTTATCGCACTTGGAATTGCAGCAGCAGTATATCTGCTCGTGAAGCAGCTGATGCGATCGCGAATGATCTACACTGTATTGATTGCATAACTGACGCTTAT
>CAYWFD010000053.1:4340-6015 GCA_964457885.1 uncultured Gammaproteobacteria bacterium | reverse complement strand
GCGATCTATAGTCATGAAAAATGGTGAGTGGGTGCGTGCGAGTGAGCTAGTGAGAGAAACTTTGCCGACGATCCAAACCCTCAATCTTAATCCAGCACTCCCGGTGGTATTGGTGGGCCTGCCGGACAGGATTGAAGGCGCACAGGCTATGAGAAATGGCACATTTCTAGCCCTTGAAATGATGGGGTATGGGGTATTCACTGGGGACCGTATTCTTGCTTCTCCACTTCTTCCACGTACCTATACGAAAGACGATACGGTTGTCGCGCTCGAATTTTGTGGGTCCACTACCGGAACGGTCTGTATCCATTCGGCGCTTCCGGTCAGCCGTATATTTACCGGCTTACCAAAGTCTGAAGTATATGGAGTTGAAGCTACGTTGGAGGGATTTAATCGTGAAGATCAGATGGGAGAAGTGATACGTCTATTGAAGAAAAATCCAAATGTACAGGTCGTTTATTTCAATCATAATGCCTTCCAATTGTGGGAAGGCTAGCGCCTTGTGAGTAGTGGCTGAGCGTGATAGACTACGTGTACTATGCATCACGTTGTAGTCGGACAATTCTCGGGGCCGCTTGAACTCTTGCTCTCATTGATTCAAGATGAGAAAATGGAAATCAGCGAAATCGCGCTTTCACAGGTGACTGAACAATTTGTCCGGTATGTGGAAAGTCTGGAAGAGGCAGAGGCAGAGGAACTTGCAGATTTTTTGGTCATTGCAACCAAGCTGCTATACACCAAATCAAGACACTTATTATTGTCGTTTGAGCCTGATGAAGACGATGGCAAACCCCTTGAAGAGCAGTTGAGAATTTATCAATTATTCGTAGAAGCAAGTAGGGAAATACATAAGAAGTGGCTTGCCCCCATTCGCGGGTATGTCCGTGTGGAACCTCCGCGAATTCCAGAGAATATTCCATTGCCTGAAAATCTAACCTTGGCTACATGGAATACGGCAATTGCACGGTTACTTGATCGGTTGAAACCGCCAAAGCCTTTACCACAAACCAGAATCGACAAGGCTGTATCGCTCAAAGAAACCATGCAACGTCTCAAAAAGTTGCTTGAAGTTGAAGAGCGCACGAAATTTTCCGATATCATCGGGGTAGGCGCCTCAAAAACAGAAATCATTGTCGGCTTTTTAGCAGTCCTTGAGCTGGTCAAGCAGCGGGAAATCTTGATTGCTCAAGATAATGCATTTACCGATATACATATCGAAAAAGTATCAGTATGAATTACACGAGTAGCATTGAATCAATTTTATTTGTCGCATCACGTCCGCTTACAGTTACCCAAATCGCGAAGGCACTTGAAGTTTTGCCGGGGAGTATCGAAGCAGCACTTGGGGAAATTGAACAAAAATATACCGGTTCGTGCGGGATACATTTTGTCCGGGTTGAAGATTCAGTGCAATTAACTACTAATCCTGACAATGCGGTAATGGTTGAAAAATTTGTGGCAAGTGATATATTGGGGGAATTGACCAGGGCACAATTGGAAACCCTGACCGTCATCGGCTACCGAGGTCCACTGACCCGACCGGAAATTGAGGAAATCCGAGGGGTGAATTGTGCGGTAATTCTCCGGACATTACTCATTCGAGATTTGATCGAGGAGCATGAATCCAGAGATAGTGTGCTGCCTACCTACACCCTTTCGGTTGCGGCTTTGAGAC
>CAYWFD010000053.1:1399-4330 GCA_964457885.1 uncultured Gammaproteobacteria bacterium | reverse complement strand
TGAGGATTTACCCGAATACGCGAATATTCGCAATCATCCCCATTTTGGAGCGCAGGATGAGAGTCAAGTTGTATGAGTATGAATTTTTTATCACAAAAACAAGTTGAGATGGTACCGGGCTCATTTCAGAATACGTGGAGAAATATTGTGGTTGGGAGTCTTTTATCAGCAATTATTCTTGGTGCTGCAACGTATACCATTTATACTAGGTTGTTTGCCCCCGTCCACCTGTCGAGTATGGTCACGTCATCAACTGTCGCGTTGGTAGATCCACCGGCTGACGTTCGTGGGGTGAAAGAGTACGCATCGTATATGATCGGAGGGGATATCTCGACAGATCCTCCAGTTGCAATTCCTGAACAGAGAACCATGTTCGTGCCTTTTGATACCCGCCTGATTTCGGCATCGAATGTATTGGTAAAGGATATCAATTCAGGAAAAGTATTATTCGGAATAGGAGAATATGAGCCTCGTCCGCTCGCAAGCGTGACCAAACTTATGAGCGCTCTCGTGCTCGAAGAATATACAACTGACTGGGGAGTAATAATAACGTCAACAAAAGACAGTATCTTCGATTCGCATGTGTTTCCTGGTGCTGTCGCGACGCGTGAAGAGTGGTTTCAAATCGGACTCGTCGTATCGTCAAATAGGGCGATATTGACGTTGGTTGACGGCTCGGGGCTATCCCGTGAAGAATTTGTTGCACGTATGAATGAGCGTGCGCGTGAGCTTGGGTTGACCGATACGGTATTTACTGAGCCGACCGGTCTTGACCCGGGAAATCGTTCGTCGGCTTCGGACGCGGCAATACTACTGGCTGAGGCTCTCAGAAATGACCATATTGCACGTACGATATCGCTCCATTCGGTAGATTATGCGGGGAAGACAGGTGAGAAAACCAAGACGATCTGGAGTACTAATTGGCTTCTGACGAACTGGATCAATAATGATTTTACGGAACCTGTTGTGGGGAAAACAGGATATATTGTCGAGTCTGACTATAATTTTGTCGGAAGATTTATTGCAGACGAGAAGCGTTCAGTATTAGTGGTAGTTTTTGGTTCACAAGGGACTGAATCCCGATTTACCGATGCTGTAGCGCTGGCCGAGTGGGCATTTCGTAATTATGAGTGGCGTTAGTATATGATCAATCCGGTCGCATGGGTCGCAGGTATCCCGCATGAGTTTGCGGTTTTTTTCCTGTCCATGATTCCTCTGACCGAATTTCAGGTCTCGATTCCGCTTGGTATTGAGACCTTTAATCTGCCGGTATGGGAAGTCTGGCTGCTTGCATTGTCGGGGAATATGGTGCCGGTATTCGTGCTGCTCTGGGCATTGCCGAAGATATATCACTGGATTTTGACGCTGCCCATGATTGGCCCATTTCTTATTAAGAAAGTAGAGAAGGACCGTGTTGAATTTGCAAAAAAATATGAGAAATACGGAGCAATCGCATTGGTAAGCTTTATTGCGATTCCACTGCCATTGACCGGTGCGTGGACTGCATCACTCGTTGCATTTATCTTCAATATCCCATACAAAAAAGCTGCATTTTTTATCTTTCTCGGAGGTATCGTCGCGGTGACAATTGTTGTGCTTTTGACTTTATTTGCAGGGAATACAATTAGATTTTTATTTGCGAGATGAAAAAGCTTGGAGCGCTTGAAAAGCTTTTATTTTTTAGGTATTTTGAGACTTGATTTCAAGTAACGCAATTTCCGGTGGACAGAATAATCTCGCCCGCGGTTCAGACTCTCCAAGTCCGCGTGAGATAAACAGGAATTCATGAGGGCGTTCAGGTTCGTGAAGTCCGTGATACAGATGTCGCGGAATGAGATGGTCGACTCGTGCAATAGGTCCAATCAAAGGAAGGCGGAGCTGCCCACCATGGGTGTGCCCAGAGATGGTAAGATCAATTCCTTCAGGATGCGGATAATACAGGTATACAGGATTGTGTACGAGCGCAATCGTGAGAGATGATGCATCTCGCCGGGTAATCGAAGTATAGTCAAGTTTGCGTGCCCACACTTCATCACCTCCGAATAGGGTTATTTCCTGTTCGTTGATTGCGATTTTCGTGGTTTCATTTTGGAGATACGTAATGCCATAGGACTGCATTATTTTTTTTACGTGTTCACTTACATCTGCGTATTCCGGTCTAGATTCTCCCATACCATATTCATGATTACCATGAACAGCGTACACGGGGAAGTACTGAGCGAGTTTTTTGAGTGGTGAGAGATAGGTTACCTCGTGAAGATCAGTAACGCAATTATAGACATGGTCCCCGACAATGACGACAAGGTCCGGATTGAGTGCGATGGTACGCGTAACTACGCGTTCAAAAAATTCTGTTTTTTTATATGGACCCGCGTGCAAATCAGTCAAAACAGCAATCGTAAATGGACGGGTAGATCGTTGCAAAGGAATTGGTACCCGATTGATCGTAATAAGGTGTGGCTCGACAAAACTAACCCAAATGAGAATACCAAATGCAATAAAACCCACAAGGGAAATAAGCGGGGTAGAATGAAGGAAAATAATTCCAATAAGAAGGGAGGTCAAGAGACCGATACCAATACAGGAGTCGTAAAAAATAGGTTTCATATACTCCATAATCTATCACAAAATTGGATATTCAAAAACCGCATCGACTGCGGCTGCTGTGTAAAAACTGAAGTGAGAAGGACCGAGTTGCATGTGCATGCAGCTCGGTCTCCGTGCTAGCCCGTCGCTTTGAGAGCAGTTTGCCTCACGAAGCGGAACGGTGCGTCCTGTCCACGGCCGTGGTAGATGACCGTGCCGGTCGTCTCCTTGCCGTGTTTGTCCACCTGTTTCCAGGCAAACTCACTGTCCTGTTTCATGACCATGAGTCGCTCGGCGATCGTTCCGAGGCTCGCGTAGTTTGCCGGGCGAGGATTTTTCCAGCGC
>CAYWFD010000053.1:0-1389 GCA_964457885.1 uncultured Gammaproteobacteria bacterium | reverse complement strand
CCCTTGCCGCTTGACGCCACATGACAGAGCACGAGCGCGTGATCGTCGAGCAGAGCCGAGGTCCAGGATTCGACAAGAAGCGGCTTGCCGTGTCCTCCTATGATGATTTCAGCCTCGATAAGGTTGTGATGGTCCCCTTGAGGTGCATCTGGGTCAGTGAGACGGGATCGCAGATTCTTGTTTGCCGAAATAAAGGTAGAGGGCATGTTGCGCCCACCACCTCCCACCTCGATTCCGAAGCGGTAGAGAGTGATCTTCGGAACACAATCAACTCTCCCTGTGGAGCGAACAAAAATTTCGTAACAGAACATGGTTCCTCCTTCTGCGTTTGACGGTGTGTGCAGAATTTGCACTAGTATAGTATACAAATGGGAAAAGTCAATAGAACGTATATAAAACAAAAAACCTTGATAAAAGGTTTTTATAGTGCCGCTGGTCGGAATCGAACCGACATGCCGTGAGGCACACGATTTTGAGTCGTGCGTGTCTACCAATTCCACCACAGCGGCGCATGTATTCAATGCAATTGAGTATACCCGGTACTCGCCCTTTTGTCAACGTTGTGCTATACTGTATACGATATAGTCTCTATGGCAAAAGTTATCTCAGTCGTCAATCAAAAAGGGGGAGTCGGTAAGACCACTACGACGGTCAATGTCGCTGCTTTTTTGGCTGAGCTTGGTAAAATGGTGTTGATTGTGGACATGGATCCGCAAGGCAATGCAACGAGTGGACTTGGAGTGGATCGAAGCAGTCTCGAACATGGAATTTACGAGGCACTCGCGCGTCAGCGGCATGTTTCAGATATCGTATTTGATACGTCGCATGAAGGACTCCGAATCGCTCCTGCAACACAGAATCTAGCCGGAGCGTCAGTAGAATTGGTATCGGTCGACAATCGGGAATTTCAATTGCGTGAGCTCTTGAGTGAAATCAGGCATGGATACGATTATATTTTTATCGACTGCCCGCCATCGCTCGGACTCTTGACGGTCAATAGTCTGGTTGCTGCAGATCAATTGTTGATCCCGGTACAGGCAGAATATTATGCGCTTGAAGGATTGGGACAATTGCTTGAAACCGTGAAATTAGTTCAGACGCATATTCATCCGGAGTTGCAGGTATTGGGAGCAGTATTGACGATGTTTGACAAACGCACCAAGCTCTCAGGAGAAGTCATGACCGAATTGTACAAATATTTTCCGGATAATATTTTCCGATCAGTTATTCCACGGACGGTGCGCCTTGCAGAGGCTCCGAGTTTCGGTCAGTCAATTCTGCAATATGAGCCGAGTGGTAAGGGATCTCGGGCATATGAGAAGCTGGCACGGGAAATTCTCGAACGTCATCAACAATAATTTTTACGTATGGCACTTGGTAAGGGGCTCG
>CAYWFD010000052.1:333-7057 GCA_964457885.1 uncultured Gammaproteobacteria bacterium | reverse complement strand
TCCGAGACTCTTTCACTTGCAAATGAGACTGCCGTCGAATCCATTATTAAAACGATTACCGATACTAAACCCGCGATTGCAGTTATTGACTCAATTCAGACGATCTCAAGCGACTCAGTTCCCGGAGAACCAGGGTCGGTCTCACAGATTCGTGCTTGTGCAACCTTAATTCTCGAAGCAGCAAAATCGACCAATGTACCTATAATCCTCATCGGGCATGTTACCAAAGACGGTGGAGTTGCAGGACCAAAAACACTGGAACATCTAGTAGACACGGTTCTTTATCTCGAAGGTGAGCGATTTTCTACTTACCGGATACTCCGCGCCACCAAGAATCGATTTGGAGCCACGGACGAAGTCGGAATTTTTGAAATGGAAGGAGAAGGATTGGTCTCAGTTACCAATCCATCCGCTTCGCTTCTGCGCGAACGAGGAAGTGAAATGTCTGGCACCGTCGTGACCTGTATTATGGAGGGAAGCCGCCCACTGCTCGTCGAAGTACAGGCGCTGGTACACAAAACCGCCTTTGGGTATCCGGTACGGAAAGCGAGCGGCTTTGATTTGAATCGTCTCCACGTATTGGTTGCAGTACTCGAAAAACGCGCAGGGCTTTCACTCGCACAATACGATATACACCTCAACATCGTCGGTGGACTCCGTATTCAAGAGCCGGCAGCTGACCTGGCAATATGTCTCGCGATCGCAAGTTCATTCAAAGACAAATCGCTTGGGAACGATACGGCAGTATTTGGTGAAGTAGGTTTGGGAGGAGAGATACGCTCAGTCAGATACCAGGACAAGCGTATCAAAGAAGCGTATAAACTTGGCATGAAACGGATTATTGTTGCCGCGAACAATATACCAAAAACCGAATCAGGCATACAGATCATCTCAGTAAAAAATATTGAAGAGCTGATCAAGAAAACATAACGTATACACAAAAAACCACCCGTACTCCTTGCACCAGTTCCCATAGGAATGAGACACAGTGCATGATTCGAGTGGTTTTTGTATTGAGTCGCGAGCGGTGCCAAAGGCAACCGCCCGCTTCCCGTTGTGCGTCAGTTGAGGAGTCGATTGCCCTTCATCTTGAAGAGCACCTTCTGCCCCTGCGCCATCGCCTTCAGGCACTCCGAGCCGAGGCGCGGATGCGCCATGATGACCGAGGCGAGCTCCATGAGCTTGCCGACGCCGAGCTCGTACCACGCGCGCTGCATGCGACGATCACCGACGTTCACCATGCCGTCGTGCTGGATCTCGTAGCCGACGATCAAGTCGGTGACCTTCTTGTCGAAGATCTGCACGACCTTGAGCCCATTGGTGGACGCGATGTTGGCGATGAGAGCGACACCCTCTTCTTTTGACATTCTGACATGCTGTACCAAATGACTTCTCCTGATTGCGCTACTGTGACGGCTGTGACGGCCGAATCCACCCCTAAGCGCTCCAAGGGCAGACATAGTGGCGAGTATATACAAAAATTCCCAATTTGTCAATGCAAACTGGGGAAAAATATAAAATTCAAACTTAAACTCAAAGCTATAACGTTAAGATTTGAGTTTTTATTCCATATGTACCCGTGCCTCCCATTCTTCCACTCGTTTTTTCAATTCAGGATACCTGGTAAAATCAATCCCTCGTGACGAATCCCTCGCTGCGCGAATGATATCTTGGTCCTGCATAGTCGCGAGACGTAGTTCTTCCATACCACTCTGCGAGGTTCCATACACTTCTCCCGGCCCCCTAGTCTCAAGATCATATTCAGCAAGAGCAAAACCATCAGAAGTGTGTGTAAAATATTCAAGCCGTTCTTTTGATTTGTCAGTTTCGGTTTCTGTAAACAAGATACAGTATGACTGATATTCACTTCGTCCGACGCGGCCGCGAAATTGATGTAATTGGGCGAGGCCAAACCGCTCAGCTCCTTCAATCATCATAATACTCGCGTTTGGAATGTTGACCCCGACTTCAATCACGGAGGTTGACACCAGGATATCTATTTCTCTTGCTGCAAATTTTTTCATGATAGCGTCCTTCTCTTTCGCTTTCATTTTCCCGTGCAGATATGCTACCCGCAGATCAGGAAAAATTTTGGTCGAAAGTTTTTCATATTCTGATACTACTGATTTTTTTTCAGACCCAAATTGCATATTTTTTTCTGCCCCTTGTTCAATCAACGGACATACCACAAATATTTGTCTTCCTGCTTTCACCTGATCCCGAATAAATCCGTACGCTTTGTCACGTTTATGCGGATCGACCAATCGGGTGATAATCTCTTTTCTTCCTGTGGGTTTGGTTTTGATATACGAGACATCCAAATCGCCATATAGTGTCAATGCATACGAGCGCGGAATCGGAGTTGCGGTCATCGAGAGGAAATGCGGATACACCCCTTCCATTCCTGATTTATCCCGAATCGTTTTGCGCTGTTCGACCCCGAACCGATGCTGCTCATCAACAATCACGAGCCCTAATTTTGCAAACCGAGTATCTCCCGTCAGAAGTGCGTGCGTGCCGATAATCAAATCTACCTGACCCTCTGCAATTTGTTTTTTCAATTCTGTCTTCTTCTTTTTTTTTGATTGTTCTAGAGACGTCTCGCGAGGCGTCTCTAGAACATGCGTCTCTACCTGCGCACCTGTAAGGAGACCTACTTTAAATTTCTCACCAAAAATCTTCACCAGTGTCTCATAATGTTGCATCGCCAGAATCTCGGTCGGTGCCAGTAGTACGGTCTGATATCCATTCATATATGCCAAATACGTCGACAATCCAGCAACGATCGTCTTGCCTGACCCGACATCACCTTGCAAGAGACGATTCATCGGACTCCCCTTACCCATATCTTGAAAAATTTCCCATGCTGATTTTTTCTGATCAGGCGTTAGGGTAAACGGAAGTGATCCGACCATTTCTCTGATTTCAGTTTCTTTGAAATCAATTACTGGGGCTTTCTGTACCGCAGTCGATTGCCGGATGAGTTCAGCACGAAGTTGGAGTACGAATAACTCACCAAATTTCAATCTTTTTTCAGCAGCAATCCGAGCTTCGTGTTTTTCCGGAAAATGAATATCATGAACTGCATGACCAAGTGTGATCAGGTTATTTTTTTTCCGTATTTCTTCAGGAATCCATTCTTTGATTTCAGTTGTGAGTGGAATGACCTGTTCAACAAGAAAACGCAGTTGTTTTTGTGTCACCCCTGCGGTCAAAGGATAGATCGGGACGATACGTGCCGTATGAGTCGTACTTCTATCTTCACGGACTTTCTCATATGTAGGACCAACCATTTGCATCCCGAACACATCCTCTTTTACGCTTCCTGATAAATATACTTCATCCCCTACTTTCAATACTTTTGCAATAAAAGGCTGACCAAACCATACCACCCTGATCTGATCAGTATTGTCGCGTACGACCGCTTCAGTAATCATCGTACGACGACGCGGACTCCGCTTATTCGCAATCAACTCGATCGTACCTTTGATCGTGAGGTCTATTCCCGGCATGACCTCCCCAATCGACATCACTGATCGATAATCTTCATAGCGAAATGGAAAATGAAACAATAAGTCTCGCACGGTCTTGATATTGAGCTGCGCTAATTTCTTGTACAAATTTTTTCCCACCCGGTCAAGTGCCGTTATGGGAGTGGTCAATCGAATAACACTCATATATCTCAGCGTTCGTAGACATAGAATGAAAGCTGCCCATCCGGCTTATCGATCACTTTCGGCGTCCAACCGTCGATCGGCCAGACATAGGTAATAATACGGGTTCCCAGCTTCAATTCGCGTAAAAATTTCTGACCAAGTTTTGCGTGTGATTTATAACTCAGAAAAAGAAAAATCACCGTCGCGTCAGAAACATTTGCCGTATAAAAATCCCGGTAGCGTATTTCAAATTTTTTACCAAATTTCCTTCCTTTCAGCCGTGCAATGATATAGGGGATCAGTGAAACTTCGTAGCCGACCGCAGAACCAGCGCTATGTCTTAGCGCATGAAACAATATCTTTGCATCTCCACACCCGAGATCATACACTCGGTCGGACGAGGTCAAGGGAATGAGCCGTGTAAAACGTTCAAGGTCGCGGCTGCGCATCGGAACCCATGGCGCAGCCCTAAGCCCACCATATGCATAGGTGAGCAGCAAGGTCATCAATATGAGAAAACTTCCTGGGACGATAATCCAGAACCACATAGTATGTATATACTAGCATGAAATAAAAAAACATGCAGGGTAGCATGAAGTAATTGTATGGTCTCGTCGGGAGGATATCCCGACGAGACCTGAGTCATCACCTTCGAGAAGGCGGCTGGGTGCACGGACCCTTGCCCGGCTCGATGTTGCAATACCGGAGTCGAACCCCTCCTCCGGGCGACCGGTAATACACCCTTCTGAGCGGCGGCACAGGGCGCACCACCACGGGCCGTCGGGGCTGCTGGTAGCTGATGCGCTCCGGCGGGTAGACCCCGATGACCGTCGTACAGGCACCCGCACTGATCACGAGAGTGATGAAAAGCATGAAGTGAACAAAGGAACGCGTTCCGAACATTTTGACCTCCTGGTGGCACGGTTTGGAACGCAGCAGTATGGCATAAATAAGCCATTTTGTCAAGAGTACGCGCCATATATTTTCGCAATCTAGCACACCCAATTTCTTAGATTTATTTTGTCCATAAATAAAAACCTCCCTAGGGAGGTTTTTATTTCTTGGAATATTTCTTAGCGCGCATTCTTCAAGGCTTTCGTCCACCACATGAGCTGCGGAATCATACGGTCGGACTGTTTGATCATATGTTGCAACATCTCGTCTGCAGGCACCGCTCCGAAGAGTACCGGAAAATATTGTTCACCTGGGATATGCACCGCTTCACGAATAGGAGCCATCTGGAGCTCAATCGCCATCAGGCGGAGATGTTCGACCGCACGAGCACCACTGACTGATCCATAACTCACGAACGCGACCGGTTTATTGTTCCACTCCTGATACACCCAATCGATCGCATTCTTAAGAACTGCCGGAGCCGAATGGTTGTATTCCGGAGTGACGATGACAAATGCATCTGCTTCCGCCACTTTTGCAGTAAAACGCACTACTGCTTCATGTTCGTAGGGTTTTGACTTATGAGACGGAGTTTCCATGGCATAAAAAAACGGCATATCATAGTCCTTGAGATCGACAACCTCTACCACTACCTCTTCCTGTTTTTTTAATTCCTCCGCAATCCATGCGGCAGCCTTATCCGCAAAGCGCCCTTCACG
Source organism: uncultured Gammaproteobacteria bacterium (assembly GCA_964457885.1). Lineage (GTDB taxonomy): Bacteria > Patescibacteriota > Patescibacteriia > Magasanikbacterales > UBA922 > UBA922. The sequence continues at coordinate 1,788 of CAYWFD010000052.1, read as the reverse complement.
GACACTTCCGGCAATTACCTTGATATTCATCGTAGACATAATTCAATCACTAATTAAAAATTACTTATTTTTTGTTTTTGGCTTATGTGATTGCATCTCTTGCGTCAGACGGTGCAACAGACTTATCATATGTTTATTGTTGAGCGTATAGCGGACTTCTTGCCCTCTGCGTTCATCCTCAACCAGTCCGGTCTCTTTGAGCACCCGCAGATGCTGCGATACCAAGGGTTGCGACAGCTTGGTCTTCTTCACGAGTTCAGAAACCGTTTTCCCGCCAGAAAACAACGCTTCGACGATTCTATATCGCGGAGCGCTTCCGATTCCTTTACCAAACTTATTGATTTCATCACATAATGTAGTCATATTAATATATTAGCATATTCTAATATATTGTGCAAGTATTCTTATATTTTGATACCCTACCCATTAATGTTATACTGAAAATATATTTACTATTAGCACACTACTATGCCTAAACCACAAATTTTCATTAATCTTCCTGTCAAAGATCTGGTACGCGCAACAGCATTTTATGAAGCGCTCGGATTCGTTAAGAACCCGATGTATTCAAATGACCGGGCAACCGGACTCTCCTGGTCCGATGATGTTGCACTCATGCTCCTGACACATGAATTCTATCTGCAATTTCCTCGTAATCGAGCGGTTGCCAATACGCAGGAGACCAGTGCGGTACTTTTAGCACTTTCACTTGATTCAAAAGAAGCGGTCCAGAAATTTGCAGATACTGCCCGCGCCAATGGCGGTGATTATTACAAAGTAACTCTGGAGACGGGTATGCCGGAAGATGCAATGTTTGGCTATGAAGTCGAAGATCTTGATGGGCATATCTGGGAGCCGATGTGGATGAATCCGGAACACATGCCGTCGACCTAACCCAAAACGGACCGGCGGATTTATGAAACGATATATTGCATTATTGCGCGGAATCAATGTTGGAGGGAATCGAACAGTGCCTATGGGGCGGCTCAAACATATTTTTGAATCTCTCGGCTGTACGTCTGTCTCAAGCTACATCAATTCCGGTAATATTATATTTGAAATGCCGAAGGGCACACTTATTTCACGTGAGAAGATAGAAAAAATTCTCATGAAGGAATTCGGTTTTGAAATACCCACCCTCATCAAATCACAATCTCAAATGAAAGCCATTGCGAGAGCAGTTCCCAATGATTGGAGCCACGATTCTACCACCGAACGCACCGATGTTGCATATCTATTTCCTGAGGCAGACTCAAAAAAAATACTTGCGTCTCTACCTTTCAACACTGAAATTATCAATGTTCGATATGTTAAAGGAGCACTCATTTGGAACCTTGAACGCAAAAACTATACCCGGAGCAAACTGAACAAACTAATCAGTCACAATCTCTATCAATACATGACCATCCGTAATATGAACACTGCGCGATATTTAGCTGGTATCACAAATAAAAC
>CAYWFD010000052.1:0-323 GCA_964457885.1 uncultured Gammaproteobacteria bacterium | reverse complement strand
ATATAATTCTGGTGCCTCTGTGAGGAATCGAACCTCAATTACCGGCTTCGGAGGCCAGCGTTCTATCCATTAAACTACAAAGGCGTGCTGACCTCATAGTAAAGTCGCTCGTACAAAAAGTCAATCGAGGACTACCAGAGGTGAAATAAATTAAGAATACCTTGCGAATAAAGTATATTGAACACTATATTACCGGCGAATACTACCGGTAGAATGTACCTGAGTTTATAATTAAGAAAAGCGAATGGTACCAGCAAAACCTCGTTTGGCAGAGGGGCGATTGATGCAAATACAAACAATAAGACCAGTGGAGCCCAATCATA
>CAYWFD010000051.1:0-7154 GCA_964457885.1 uncultured Gammaproteobacteria bacterium | reverse complement strand
ATATGATAAGGAGTATGTTGGAAAAAGAAGTAGAAACAAGATTTCAAATTATTTTAACATTAGCAATTTTATTTCCTACCTTTTTAGGAACGGTGTTGGGTAGTATAGGTGAAGGTAATCAGCAGATAGCGAATACCACACTTATCTGGTCATCTTCAATAGGATTGTTACTACTTGATTATGTAATTTTTTCGACAGGTAAAAGTTTACTATTACCTCATTGGACATTAAATCTGGTAAGAACACTGCTTATTATTGGTATTTCTCTATATATTTTCCCATTCATTTTTCTTTCCACCTCAAAACTAGATGCGCCTGTTTCAGGCTGGGCTAATTATATAGGACTCCAAGGTTCGTTATGGGGACTTCCAATTGTACCGTTTGCAATATTAATAATCTTGGTAGTGGGTAAAATTTCATATTTGTTCAGTAAAAATAAGGTATGAACCAAACTCACCGAATCTATACGATGAGCTTTGCAAGCGTGTATCCTATGTATATTGCAAAAGCTGAGAAAAAAGGACGCACCAAAGCAGAAGTGAATACGATTATTCGCTGGCTTACCGGATATACCGAGAAAAAATTAGAATCTCAAATAAAAAAGCAGGTAGATTTTGAAACATTTATTGGCAGTGCTCCAAAACTCAATCCTTCTCGAAAGCTTATTACGGGGGTAGTTTGTGGTGTGCGAATAGAAAATATCGAAGACTCGCTCATGCGGGAAATCCGCTATCTGGATAAGCTTATCGACGAACTCGCAAAAGGGAAGACTATGGATAAGATTTTGCGGAAGCCAAAGGTATAGTATATTGATACAAAGCATAGGGGTAATCCGTTTCCAGATGTGGTGGGTGCTACGACTCGAGAAGGGTTAAATTTATTTAAATTGACATGTGCCGGATTCATTACTCAACTTCTGTTCTTGATTGTCGTCTCATCTTGTGATACACTTCCCACCATTCAAATTTCCCTCTTAAACATCTGATCTATGTCTACGCTGCTCATGACTGAATTAAATCTGTTTATCGTATTTGCTGTCATTATTGTCGGCTTTTTGGCCTTGGATCTCGGATACTTCAATCGGCAAGCACACAGAATTTCAATCAAATCCGCATTCTTGCAGTCGATGTTCTGGATTGGCACCTCAGTGGCATTTGCTGGACTCGTCTGGGCGTTCATGAGCGGAGACGCGGCAATTACCTTCATGAGCGCGTATGTGACCGAGAAGATGCTTTCAGTCGACAATCTCTTTGTCATCCTCCTTATCTTCAACTTCTTCGGGCTTGAGGAAAAGTACTACCACAAGGTGTTGTTCTGGGGTATCATGGGTGCGATCGTATTCCGCGCAATATTCATTGGGTTGGGGGCGTTTATTATCAGCCAGTTCCACTGGGTGCTCTATATCTTCGGAGCGATTCTTCTCTATACGGGTGTCAAACTCTTCTGGGACAAGAAAGAAGAACATGCGGATTTTCACGACCATGCAATATTGAAATTCGCAAAGAAGATATTCAGATTCAGTACCAATTACCATGATGGCAAATTCTTCTTGATGGAAAACGGCAAGCGTCATGCGACCGTCCTCTTCATGATCGTACTCCTCGTAGAGGCGACTGATATCATCTTTGCAGTAGATTCCATCCCTGCAGCATTCTCGATCTCCCAGGATCCGTTTATCGTCTTCACCTCAAACATCTTCGCGATTATGGGTCTTCGTTCGCTCTTCTTCCTGATCGAAGGAGTCGTCCACCGGTTCCATTATCTACAGAAAGGCTTGTCATTCATCCTCATCTTCATCGGATTGAAGATGCTTGCAGGATTATTCCACATCCATCTTTCGTCCGTAGTATCATTCAGCGTGATCATGTCAGCACTCGGACTCTCACTATTGCTCTCGGTTCTCTTTCCGAAGAAGATATAGTACAGGCACCCTTTGCACCGAATCACACACCTCTTTCGGGAGGTGTGTTTTTGTGTATAGTATGTTATACTATACACACTATGTGTTTTTCAGCTGCCGCAAGCTTTACCGCAAGCGCCGTACTCGGTGCGACCGGTATAGCCGCAATTGTACGGACAAAAGAAAAGAAAATGCTTCCACTTGCAACATTACCACTTGTCTTTGCAATCCAGCAGGCAGTCGAAGGTGGATTGTGGTTGAGTATCGGAGGAACGGGTAAAGACATGTTGTTATTAAGTTCACTCTTTTTATTTTTTGCACTATTCTGGTGGCCAGCATTTGTACCATTTGCGGTGCGCAGTATTGAGCCGTTTGGGTGGCGGCGAAAGGTACTTACGGTCGCGTGTCTCGTAGGTACGGCGCTCGGCATATATTTATATGCTAATTTTCTTCTGAATCCTACGCCTGCATCGGTCGTGAATCAGTGCGTCTATTATAACTATTCGGCTCCCTATAGTATGGTGGCTGCAATAATCTATATACTCGTGACGGTCGGAGCTGGGGTGATGTCGAGCAGGTATATGGTCAAAGTAGTGTTTTCTGTAATGGCAGTGTCGGCATTTATCGCGTCGTGGCTGTATTATGAAAATTTTACGTCAGTCTGGTGTTTCTTTGCAGCAATAGTGAGCGTGTTGATTTATTTGATTGTCACGGGAAAAGAAATTCGAAAGAAACAGAGAACAGTAAAAACTTCGCATTGAGTTGTCTCGTGGTAAAAAATGCCTCTTACAGGCATTTTTTTGTTCTAGCCCTAGCTTGACAAAAGAGGTATTCTGTGGTAGACAATTATAGTCCGAAAAGACATCCACAACCCACAAAGGAGAGTGAGCCGTGCTTACCTATCCGGAGTTCGTACAAAAACAGGACAAGATCCATCAGAAATTGTGGTTCGGTCACCGTGATGCGATCAAGGAGGGGGTCATACCGGATCCGGCCTACGAGAAGCGCGCGACGGGTCTCGGAATCGTCCTGCGCCCGGAGAGGTCGATCCAGAAGGAGGTCGAGCACTGGGCCGCGCTCGTGAAGAAGGCGGTACCGTCGGCGCTCGTCTACCGACCGACCGATCTCCACACCACGGTCACGGTCAGGGATGTGCCCGGGAGCGATGAAGAGAAAGATCGTCTCATGGACATCTTTCATGATGCGGTCGAAAGCGCGGTGCAGAAGTACCGCGACAGCGACAAGCAGCGCTTCATGAGCAAGTTCAGTCGTACGATTTTCAATCGGACGACCATGATTGCGACGGCGTACCCGACCTCCGAGTTGGTCGAGCTGATCTCATGCATGCTCGAGCAGATTCGGGTGCGGGGTGTGGTGCCGGAGGCGCCGTGGGGTGTACACATGACACTTGCACGCTTCACTGAGCTGGTCTCACCCGAGATCCTCGAGAAGAGCGGGCTGGTGCGTATCGTGGAGGCGTGCCCGATCGTGCAGCGGGACAATGTCTTCTCCGCGGTCGACGTCGTGTCCTACGAGCTCAATCAGAAGGGCATGAATTTCGTGGTGCATCACCGTTTTCCGCTGTGATGAAACACGATACGGGCTTAAGGTGCGTACACCGATCGGGGTGTGCGTGCAAAAAAACCACCCACACTTCGATTGTGGTAAGTATGCAATAGGGATATACTTACTACAAACGATGGGTGGTTTTTTAATACACAAGACATGCACAGTACGGCAGTTGTCTTTTTGAACCAAAAATAGTAGGATAGTTTGCATGAAAAAAACACTAATAATTATTCTCGGTATTCTGATAATTGGAGCTTTGGCCTGGTATGGGTATAAGGCATTGTTGTGGTTTAAAGCAGGGGATGATGGGCGTGCAGTAGCGCGTGCCCAGGAAGAAGCGATCGAACGGGTACTCGCAGCTCGGCGGGCAAAAATGGAAAAAGATACTACCAAGGACGCCGATCCATTTGGGGATGATGGTATGGTACGGGTACTATTGCTCGGTCTTGATAAACGCGTAGGTCAGACCGCTGGACACTGTGATGTGATCCAGATGGTTTCGATTGATACAAAAAAAGAACAGGTGACTATTACTGCCGTTCCACGTGGCACCTATTCGCCGCTGCCTCCAGGTGCTGGAACTACCTCAAGCGATTATTATGTATCGAATGCGTGCGGATTTGGTGGGATCGAATATGGTATCACGCAGATCGAAAAAATTTTGGGACAGAAAGCCGATTATGTTGTAATTGTCGGATTCTCAGAGACCCTCGGAATTCTTCGGAGTCTCCGATTGCCGACAACCGAGACTCTGCAGTGGCTTCGCCAACGCCATGTGTATCAGATCGGGGAGCCGCAGCGTGCGCATAATCACTCGACCTTTATCAAGCGTATGCTTATTGATTATATTCCGGATGATCCAGGAAAAATCGACGCCGTACTTCATTACATTATCTACAAAATCATACAAACTGATCTGACGTTTGATGAGGCGGAAACTATCGTGCGAACCCTCTCGAATATGAAGATTTCAGACAATCCGGACAAAATCACGCTTACGATGCGGCCAGCACATACCGTCGCGGATATCCCATACATCCCCGACCAGTTGAATGAATATTTGCAAAAAACCATGGATCCGATCAAGGGGTATCTGTCCAAAGACGACTATAGTGGGAATAATGTCGCAGCGATCCAGGAGGGTTTACGAACGATGATTAAAGAGAAGAAAGACGATCCTGAATTTATTACCTGGGCATTTGAAAATAATTTGTGGCTTCAGATCGAAGACGAACAGGAACGATTGGAATTCCAATACGAATGTATGGAGAAATATCTAGCGACAGATGCAGATCCTGCGGACCGCAAAACCATCGTGAGTGATTATATTCTCGAAATGGAACATGGAGGATTTGCTGAATGGGCCGAGAAAGGCAAACTGCTACTGTCCCGGGAAATCGAACAAAATTAAAAAAGCGCTTACGGGCGCTTTTTTGATGTGATCGTATAGGTGACGGTCCGTTTCCCGATCGGAATGGTAACCGTTTCTCCGATTCGTTTCCCAAGTAATGCAGTACCGATCGGTGAATGTTGGGAAATAATTCCGCGGGTAGGATCGGTTTCAGAAGATCCGAGAATGGTGAGCGTTTTTGTGGTACCGTTTACTACTACTTCAAGCGTGTCACCGAGTTTTACAAAGGGGGAAGAGTGATCGGTACGGATGACCTCTGCCTGTTTGAGCTGATTTTCGAGGATGAGTATCTGTTCATTAATGCGTCGTAGACGTCCTTTAGCGAGCTGATATACGACATTTTCTGAAAAATCCCCCAGCTCAGCAAGCCGTCCCACTTCCTGTGCTGCAAGCGGACGTTTGTGGAAGAGGCGTTCAAGTTTTCGAGAAAGTTCGTCGTATTTCTCCTGGGTGAGGTGGGGATCAAACGGAGTTTGACTGTATTTTCCGGGTTTACGGTACGGGAGTTGCATAGAGAGGTATCATAGCATACCGGCAGCTCTTGACAAGATACGTTTATTATTGTAATATACTTGATATATTAAGTATTAATCAAATTAATTATGAAACAAACACATGTGGGGGTAGGGTTTTTCATAGAGCTTGCCAAGACCTATGCGGTTATGTCCCGTCGTTTTGATGCGCGGCTTGGAGGGCTCGGATGGAGTGAATTCATTATCATGTTTCATCTGAGTCAGGCAGAAGAAGGTAAAATGCGCCGCACTGACCTTGCCGAAAAAATGGGGCTGACCCCTTCGGGTATTACCCGTCTCCTCTTGCCGATGGAAAAAATCGGATATATCAAGCGACAGGCAGACGCTCGTGACGCCAGGGTGAGTTATGTGGCACTTCGAACTTCGGGCAAGGAGTTATTTGAAGAAGGGCTTGAGCGTGCAGAGATCCTGGTCGAAGAAGTGCTCAACAAAAATATACATGCGTCTCTTGAAACATTCACCAAAACCCTCAAGTCCATTTCCTAAGGAAAACAAAAGAACACCATGAGTGGTGTTCTTTTGTAGTGGAGCGACGGATTCGCTCCAGAATTGTTCCACGCCTTCGGGATCCGTATGCTGCAGCTTGCAGCCCTCCGAAATCGTTCCTTAACCCACGGTATCTTGCCCAATTATGGGATGTGCCGGACATAATCCGGCATGAGCGCACGCATCTTAGCTCGAGCTCGAATGGTCTGTGTTTTGGTAGTGTTGGCTACTGCACCATCGAGTTCATGAGCCACTTCTTCGAAGGTCATTCCCTTAAACTGGAGTTCCAGAAGGAGTTGTTCCTTGGGACTGAGTTTCGAAAATGCATGCAGGAGTTCTGCGATCATGGCCGCATCGCACGGTCCAATGTGAGGATTCAGATTTGCAACACGAGATGAGTTGCCAATATGTCCACCCTCTTCGGTGTAGTTGGTGTATCTCCGGTTTCGTTTTCGACGTAAGTGTGAGATTGCCAGGTTCTGCGCGATGCGGTAGAGCCAGGTGCTCAGCTGGTAACGCGTGTTGAAGGACTTCACATGCTCGATCGATTTGAGAAACGTCTCCTGTGTCAACTCTGCAGCTACCTCTTCATCCTTGACCATGTGTATGATGGTGCGGAATATCTTTGCGCGGTAGTGCCGGTATACAAGTGTATGTGCGGCTTGATTCCCAGCCTTGTACTGTGCCAGAAACTCAGCAGTGAGATGCATGACGTGCTCCGTGGTGGATTGTGTAAGGTGTGAAAGACCACCCCTCTTTTGTGGCTTCATGCAAGATGGTTCTGTGAGAACTATCCTGGGTGGAGCCCAAAAATAAACAGCAAACTATATCATACATAAAAGTAATTGTCAAGACAAAAAGATAGCCTGTTGACTTATCCAAATGAGGGGTTTATAGTAAAAATAGGAGTCTTTATTCATACTAATTTTCTTCGATGCTCGAGAATCAAAGAGAATCTAGTATAACGCATAAATTATATGTATCACTACAACGATGATGAGCAGAAACCGAACCATTTCGATATCGGCAAAAAAATGGGTGAAGAAGATCAAAAAGATGAAGACGAAAAAAATGGTGAATAATGCTTGTATTGCAGCATAAAACTGGTCTCTGAGCAGACCAGTTTTATGTGGGGATATTATTTAACCGAGCCACTATGGGAAAAAGAAGCGATTTATTTTGGGGGGCCGTAAAAGCAGGTAGGGAGAGTGTAAAAAAAGATCGGGCTGAAGAAAAGAAACGAATGGACGCAGCT
>CAYWFD010000050.1:0-7266 GCA_964457885.1 uncultured Gammaproteobacteria bacterium | reverse complement strand
GTACTCGTATTTGATCCGGCTCCCATGTCATGATCCCCTTCCATTCCGTCATGATTCAAGTCTTCAGAAGTCTGGTCAGTAGTATTTGATTGCGTCGTAGTCTCAGTTGCAGGAGTAGGAGTGGTTGCGGAGCATCCGGCACCAAGGGCAAGTAACGCGAAAACAAAAAATAAGCTTTTCTTCACAGATATGAAAAATAGAGTAATTAATAATAGTTACAATTATACACGAGGTTGCGGTGGATTTTGAGGCAGAGTCTTTGAAGCGCCCTCATTCTGGTGGACCTTCGCAACTCCAAAGAGATAAATAATCTCCAAAATACCAATGGTGTTGATAAGTAGCATTGCAACAAACCACCCCTTCTCACCTCGTCTGGCTGCGTACCATAATGCAAGCCCTTTCCAGACAACGGTCCAGATTACCGAGAGTACTACAAACCCGATAAATCCTCCGGCAATACTCGGCCCCCAGCCGCCGATAAAATCTCTAAAATCCATATAGATACAGTACTTAAGTATAATACTCCTATTGTACTCACGTTATTTCATAGTCGTCAACGGAAACTGAAATTCGATCGAACCTACTCGGATACCCTCCCGGATAGAATCATCCGCCAGGGACACGCCTGCGAGTGCGGCCAGAACCGCTTCACGCTCTTTTGAGTCAGCCAGAAATGGCTGGCTCTGTGTATTGATACGGACTGGCATGAGGTGAATAGTGCCGCCCACTGTCTCACTATTTTTCTCGATTTGGAGTTTCAGAAGCAAGCCCTGCATGGTTTCGAGTGAAAAATACTGATCAAATACGAAATTTCCCAGGCTATAGAAGATAATTTTCCCATTATATATTTCAATTGGCTGAATGACGTGTGGATGTGCACCAACGATAATATCTACCCCTGCATCAATCATTTCATGTGCTTCTTTTTTTTGGAGCGAAGATGGGGTCGATGTCACATATTCAATTCCCCAATGCGGATACGCAATAAGAAGATCGACCTTGGGGCGTATAAGTCTGATTTCTGCAATCACATGTTCAAAACCCTGCTCCACCAATTGATGGTGCCCCACAAACCCGATAGTGATTCCATTTTTTTCTACAATCTCCGAAAGTTTTTGCCCTTCACGATTATTCGGATCCCCAAACCACCCAATTTCCGCATCATCAAGGAAGTCTTTCGTCTGTTCAAGTCCTTCAAACCCGAAGTTGGTAGTATGATTATTCGCGAGACTCACGATATCGAAATTTTCTTTGAGGGTTGTCGTGACTTTTGGAGAGAAGGTAAAACTGAAACGCGCTCCCCCCACCCCATTTGAAATCGATCGATTGGTCGTTATAGGGCCTTCCAAATTTACCACTCTGAGATCTGCATCCGCAAGGGTAGAAGAAATCATGCGGAATGCATATCCGAAGTCATTATTTTTCTGTGCAAGCAAAAGCATGGTCCGGTCGAGCATAATATCACCTGCCGCGAGGATGCTGAGTTTCTTCGTAGTATCTTTCGGTTCCTGAGCTTGTGTTAGTGCTTCCCCAGCATCATCGGATAATTGTGACATTACTGAAGTATTCGTGACAGCTGGTTCAGAACCACCTTTTGAAGCAGTGTATGCCCACAAGGACCCTCCGGCAATAATACAGAGTATAATGCTTACGATCGCGAAGTATTTCCAGAAATTTGGTTGCATATGTTTTTGATACTAGCATAAAAATACACGAATTTCAATCGTGTATTTTTATGGATATTATCCTCGCGGAGCAATCGCTGGTTCGCTTACAGGATTGATGATTGCATCCTGAAGCATCAACGGTTCATATGGCATAATCTTGATTGGCTCTTCATTCTGCTTTTCGAGCTCAGTAAGCATCTCATCAGCTAGTGGGATAATGACCATATTCTGCCACAATCCTTCACCTTGCACACTCTCAAAATCTTTCACATCGAGAATAAGTGCCGGGACAAAGAGTTCACTTGAATTTCCATTAGTCTCACTGTATTGCCATTTTCGCATATACCCCACACGAGCATTTTCGAGTTCAACATCAATCGTTTTAGTAGGCTCTGCGTATACTGCCATGCGACCTTTTTCAATCACCGCTTTCAGACGTGCTTCATCAGTAACTCCCGTATAGTCTGATCCACTAAATGATTTCGTCATGATACCGTCTACACTCGTGACTTTCATTTCATGTACATTGATATTTACTCGGATTCCCATAGGGCCCCCATATTCTTCATACACCGGCTTTCCATTAATCATAAATTGGTATATGACGGTGTGGATATTTGAGATATAGAAATCACTCTTATTTTCTGCTGCTGCATATCCGATTCTCCAATTATTTTCTACAGTTCCTGCTGCATAGTCCCCCATGGCAATTCCATATTCTGCCAAAAATGAATCAGCAATACCGATAAGTTCAATATCAGACGGAACCTGGTCAATGGTTACTCGATATGGGTCAACTCCACAATCACCACGACGGCAGTCAATTTCAATAGGCAATGGGTGCCACTTGGTATAATTTTCTGAAATCGATACCGTACCTGCCACCATGTCCACATTTACCATGTAGCCCTGGTCACGATCTTCAGCAAGACTGAAGCTTTGTACATAGGTATTTTTGAGTTTATTCAAGTTAAATATTCCCAATTGTAATTTCTGAAACATGCTTGCATATTGTCTCGCGGCGTCAAGCCCTGATTCGCGTTTCAATACTTCCACTGAATCAGTCAATTCAGGAAGTTCCCCATTGAATGCAAAATTATAATTAACGTACACTGGGTTGTAGATGAGTGAGCTAGCCGCCATTTTGGAGTCTCCTCCCATGCCTATAGCAGTATTAGATACACGAGCATCATTGGTTCCGCCTGCAGGGTCAATAGTCGCAAAGCTTTCTGTATGTTCTGGAGCGGGCGCATTAGCTGCATTCGCGTTGAGTGAAATCGGTTGCAATGGACCAAAAGCATTAGCTGAAGCTTTGACCACCTGTACGCCCCGCGTAAAGCTATTGTCCATCATGCGGGATGGTAGATTCGAACTCACATATACCACCGGTATCGCAAGTGCAAGTGTTGCCACTGCTCCACCAAGCGTATACACGAACCGTGATTTGAAGAATGAAAATGATTTCTTTTCTTGCATGTCACGATGTGAAAATTTCTCAAGTACGCGTGATTTGAGTTCCTGCGCGAATGTCTCATCGAATTGTGTATTGGGTTTGTGTTTCATCATACCAGTAACGATCTGTGCGATCTCCGTTTGATGTTTTTTCAATTCAGGGTCTATTGTGTAGAGTTCATCAAGTATGGATTGAATATTTTTTTCCATAGGTCAGTTAATAAATTAATAGGTGATTGGATATCCTTACATCTGTACTACGCATACCAGTGACAAGTGGTAACAAATACGCTATAAAAAGCAACCGGGGTGTGTCACGTACAACGTAACACTTATATCTTACTACCGAACGAAATAAGTAGCGCAAGATATACACCCAATGGTAGCTGGCTTCGAAGTGACTTCATCGCTCGTGATGCTGCCATTTTGAGACTCGCCTCGCTTTTTCCCAAAACCTCAGAAATTTCCTTATAGGAAAGCTCATCCCACACACGAAGCATAATAATTTCCCGCTCTTTTTCTCCCAATTTCTCAAGTGCAGCTTCCACAGTTCTCAGCATATCTTTATTCTCGATATGGGTCTGCAAGTCACGGGTATCTGCCACATCGAAGTCTTCCGGAATATGAGTCAATTTTTTACCTGCGCGGTAAGTGTCTACTAGGGTGTTTCGTGCAATACGATACAGCCATGCGGTAGCCGAACCTTTTTCAGGATTAAAAGAATCGAGATGGAGCAGTGCCTTCATAAAGGTATCAGAAACAATATCCTCGGCACGGTGTCGGTCTTTTACTCGAAAAAAGGCGTAATCATAAAGTTTTTTTGCAAATTCGTCGTACACTTCGCCAAACGCGTGCCGATCTCCCTTCTGAGCCAAAACCAGCTTCTCCTCAAAAATACCCTGAGACATACAAAAAAATTAATGCTTTCTTTACTATACGTAAAAAGAACCAAAAGGTAACACTGTGATAGTGAATACACAAAAACACCCCGAACAGGGATGTTTATGCTTAACCGTATTCTTCGTTATCGATAATAAGCTCTTCACCCGAATCCGTAACCACACGCTTTTTCCCGGGCGTTGCAGCGCCAGATGAAGAAGCAGTCGGCGGCGGAAGATATTCGACCGGGAGACCAGCTGGGGGCTCGGCAGATTTGTTTGCCGCTTTCTGGAGGAGCGGCGTTTTGACATGCGACATCGGGAAGTGCCAAATAGTCGCCAATTCTTCGATATTAAGAACATATGCATGTACATCAAGATCCATAGAGCGCGTCTTATACGCTTCCATATATGCATGTTTCTTTTTATCACCACTTGCAGTAGCTCCGACGATGAGCGAGTTTGCGGTCGGGATATTGAACTGATTGATTGAGCCGATCAATGCAGTCACACCACGTGAAGGATTGAACACTTCTTTGCGCGCAAGATACACTGCACGAATATTGGTCTCAAATCCGATCTTCATAATCTTGCGTTCCATGGCTTCGACCAATTTGATCTGGCCCGGGGTCATGTATTTAAGCTGATTCTTATCTTTTGATTCCTCAGCATGTTCTTCATGGTGTTCTCCACCAAGACCGAATAGTGTTCCGAAAATCTGCCGACCCGCTTCTGCAGCAAGACCTGCACTTTCTTTGGTGACAAAATTGTTAGTAAGAACACTCAAAGGGCCTCCGCCATGTCCATGTCCATGACCATCATCTTCTCCGATAAATTCCTTAATCTTTGCAATAACCCCCTCTTTCCACGAATTATCAGTCGGGCGCACGAGAATCTGAAGCCACATCTGTTCTCCGTGTCCGATACGCGCAAAACTCTCGAGCATGGTTCCCATCGGATCTTTCAAGACCGTGTCTTTTGAAATAGAATGTTCGAATTCTTCATATGAACGGATAGGAAAAGCGGCGTTTTCCGCAAGCGCGAAATCCCCTGCCCACATATCATAATCGGGATTGGGAAAATGAGACGGTGCACCCGAGGTATAGTCCTCGACTTCGGTGATTTCCGCTTCCGGATACTGGGCATAGATCGCGGTTTCCATCAAATCCCGGTACTGTTCTTCGGTCCATACCAAAAACTGGATATACCCTTCGATCGAGATAACTTCAAAACTGAACCACTTTTGTTTGTAACCCTCAACAAATTTCCCTTTCAAATCAGGCTTTGAAAACACACCTGCAAGATGACTGAAGAGTTGTTCTACTGCTTTTGGTGTCTGCACATTGAGCTGTGGAATATCAATAGCAAGTGTCACAAATTTCCAATGGTGCGTATGCGCATGCACCCGCATATGATGGTATTCGTGAAGAATCTGTCCAAGCAGAAAATTCACCAAAGGAAGCCATAAAAAAGCCGCATACAATTGCATGATGATTGCAAAGGGCGACTGATTGATAAATTCGACAATTCGGGTGAAATCAAAGGTGAATAAGCCGAAATCCATAAGCAATTAATGGTGTCCGTGAGAGTCCTCTGCAGTTACCATTTTATAAATAATCGGGTACACCGCCAACACTACCACCGCAAGAATCCACCAACCAAGCGTTCCTGCAATATAACCTGCTAAAAACACAAGCAAAAACGCAGCTGTTCCCATAAACGCAATGACGTGACGTGTGGAGGTATCAGACATAGGAGGAAAAAATTATAAAGTAACTATACCATAGAAAATGGCAACTAACAATGTGAATAATCAAAAAAAATAAAAGAACGGATAGGATTCCGTTCTTTTATTATAAATCTATCTATTACTCGTCATTACTTTTTCTTCAGACGATGAGATACTACCAGAAGCGGAGACGCAATGAAGATAGAAGAATAGGTTCCAAAGAAAATTCCCACGATCAGTGCAAGGACGAAATACTTGACCGACTCCCCGCCAAAGAAAAAGAGCGCAGCAAGTACGATCAGTACGGTCAAAGATGTATTCACTGATCGAATGAACGTTTCATTGAGTGCCCGATTGACGGTAGTTTCGAAGTCAGAAGCTCCATATTTATTCAGGTTCTCACGGATACGGTCAAATACGACAATGGTATCATGTACCGAAAATCCGAGAATGGTAAGAAGCGCCAACACAAATGAAATACCCACTTCAACCCCAAGGTAGTGTCCGAGAAGCGAGAATACGCCGATCGTAATAATGACGTTATGGAACAATGCGACAATTGCAGCAAGACCATATTTCCATGAAGCTACGGGTCGGGACACCTTTCTGAAGGTAAATGCGATATACGCACCGATCGCAAGAAGTACCGCGATCACGGCCTGGACTGATCGTTCTTTGAGCGACTGACTGATTGCAGGACCGATCGTTTCGACACTTTCTTCGAGCACTTTATTTTCCGCGACTCCATCGGCTGCCTCGATTTCAAACTTCTCGCGGACTCGATTCAAGATATCCTGATGTTCTTCTTCGGTAATGTACCGGAGGCGAAGCAGGTATCCGGTGTCCCCCACTGACTGTACCACAATCTCACCATACGTCTCGTTCGGAACAGCTGATTGCATATCATGCAATTCAGGGCGTTCGCCGGTAAATTTGAATTCAATTAGAGTTCCTCCGGTAAAATCAATACTCGGCTTCAACCCGTATACTGCGAGACTGACAATACTCACGATCACACACACGAGCGAAAACAAGAAAAAGTATTTTTGTTTTTTGACAAATGGAATATTCATAGAATTTACGATTGTTCTTTTGAGTGATGACCTGAACCGAGGAATAATGGTCCGCCGTCTCGCTTGGTAAACCACGGCACGACAAACCGCAGCATGACCCGAGTAGCGGTAATCGCACTAAATAAACTGACCAAAATACCGATAATAAGAGCGACCGCAAAGCCTTTGACAAAGTTGGTACCAAGCCAGATGAGCAATGCACACGTAATCAGAGTCGACACATTGCCGTCACGGATCGACGTCCACGCACGCTTGAACCCTTCTTCGACCGCAACCTTGAGGCTTTTACCTTGCTGCAGTTCCTCTTTCATGCGTTCAAAGATAAGAATGTTAGCGTCAACCGCCATGCCGATCGAGAGAATAAACCCGGCGATTCCGGCAAGGGTCAACGTGACTCCGATCAATTTGAATAAGGCAAGCGTCACCACGATATACAGCGACAATGAGATAACTGATAAGAATCCAGG
>CAYWFD010000049.1:6792-7303 GCA_964457885.1 uncultured Gammaproteobacteria bacterium | reverse complement strand
GTAAAAAGTCTGCGTGCAACATCACTCTCGTGAGCGCTAATATATTTAGCTATGTTCTCGTTCTTATGAAGAATATCTGATAGAGTCGGCGACTTGAGTATGATATTCCCCAGGCCATAGCCGACCCTCTTGGCATCCATCGGCCAACGTAAAAAAATACCCTGTTCTTTCACATTTTCCTGCATTCGCTGTAATGTCTCCTGGAATTTTTCAACCAAAATTTTAAAACTCTGTGATTCAAAAAACACCTCTTCACGCTCATCCAAGGATAGCGAATCAAACCAAGCATCCATTTTTTCCTGGTCTATGGCAGCGCGCCATCCTTCCATGTTCCGTTCAAATGACATAGTGTACTAGATTACTAAGGCTAAGTCCTTATGTTAAATTTTCCGTAATGTTCGCTGATACGTGATAGCAAACCGATGTGCCTCATCGCGGACACGAATCAAGAGTTCCTGGTGTGCATTGACCCACAAAATAAACTCGCGATCAGTCGTACCAAAAATAAAAT
>CAYWFD010000049.1:1693-6782 GCA_964457885.1 uncultured Gammaproteobacteria bacterium | reverse complement strand
GATACCAACGATCGGAATAACAATTCCCAATCTGGTGATTACTTCTTTCGCCCGATTGACTTGAGGTAGACCTCCATCGATAAGAAGCACTGTGGGACGCTCCCATTCGTCATGTTTGAATCTACGAACCAAAACTTCTTCAAGACAATCCACATCGCTCTGCCCCGCGACCGATTTGATCTTGAACTTACGATACGAATGTTTGACCGGTCCCTCTCCATCAAACACAACCATGCTTCCCACCTTTCCTGTCTTCCCTAGATTAGAAATATCATATCCCTCGATTCTGATTCTTTCTCGTTCTTCTCCAGTATGGGTGAGATCAGCAAAAAAATCTTTATTGATAAGTGCGGCATCTTGAATCCGGGTGAGTGCATACAACTGATTCCGAAGTCGTGCAGCTTCTTCGAATTGTTCTTTTCGTGCAGCGCGTGCCATTTCCGCTTCAATTGATTTCATCAATTTCTTTTTCCCACCAGAAAGGAAGGTGACGAGTGGTCTGATCACCTTTCTCCGGTACTCCCGGCTTGAAATCTCTCCCGTACATATACCGAGACATTGTCCCATTTGCCGATACAAGCAGGGTCGACCTTGGAGTGGTTTGCACGGAGAAATATAGAACAACCTACGCAGCAATTTCATCGTGGTCTTCGGACTGAGCCCGGGATACGGCCCGGAAATATGAAGGAAATCCTTCGCGATTTCATCAGCTCCCAATCGTGCATATTCATGCTCCCGCATAGTATAGACCTGCGGATACGATTCACTGGTGATGACGATATAATTCCAGCTTTTATCATCTTTTCCTTCCACATTGTATATTGGCTGAAACTTCTTGATATAGATTGACTCGAGAATTACCGCCTCAAGCACCGAATCAGTCTGAATAGTTTTAATATCAGAAACTTGATGCATCATCTGCTCAATAGGTCTCGGGGTTTTTGGTTTCAAAAAATAACTTCTGACCCGGCTGCGAAGCGAGGTTGCCTTGCCCACATAAATCAAAATTTTTTCTGAATTATAAAACAAATAAATCCCTGGGGTGCCAGGAAGTTTGGCAAGTATGGTCTGAATATGAGAATTCGACATAGATATCCAGTATAGCAAGGAATCTGTATACAATAAAATCGCCCAGAAGAGCGATCAGTAATAGAACATAGTGAAAGGAGTCGACGACCGTCCCAAAGGAAGGCCGTCGACTGAAGGAGTGTTCACCCGAAGGTGAGCCGGTACTTCGGCTTCTTGTCACTCGTGACTTCGAACACGCCGATGAGCTTCACGCGATTCCGCTTGCCCGTGCGGTAGCCGTACTCGAACTCGATGGTGCAGACGTTGTCGAGCCCCTTCTCGTTGACGATCTGCTTCATGGGTCCCATGAAGGCCTCGAGTGGCGTCTTCGTGGTAGGGTCCATGATCGGGACCCTGATCTCCTGCTGGTCGCGCTTCATGCTCTTGAGCTCGTCGAGCGACTTGAAGGGGAGCCGATCCCAGGTGAGGTTCATGGGGCTTTCGTAGACGGACTGAGTTTGCCGAGTCATGTGGTATTTCTCCTAGCTGGTGATACGGAAACATGATTGTCTCCGCACAGATGGAGTAGTATAACAAAAAAAATAGCACGGTCAAGGTGTAACAATAAAAAAACGCCTGATACGGCGAACAGGATTGGACAGGAGAGCACTCGAATTGAGTGCTCTCCGTCATGAGGATTCAATGGATGATCTTCTCCGCGTCTTCGAGACGCAACGTGGTGCTTCCCCTGACATGGTCGACGACGAGCTCGGCGAAGCCGTAGCGACGCCCGACCCGCGGCGCTTCGGCGCCATTGGGAAAGGTGTACACATCCTTCCCCTGCAGTTCCTTCCGCTGCTCGATCGACGGGACCTGCACGTCGAAGTTGTTGCTCTCGGTCACGACACTCATGACCCGGAGCACACACCCGCTGAGCAGATGCTCGACCGCGAAAGGTTTCACGGCCCCTCCGACCACGACACCAACAACCGCATGCTTCATGCGATACCTCCGTTGTTTCCTGCGCGCATCGTGCGACGCAATAACGACGAGTATTACACAAAAAACATGTCTTGTCAATGATAACGAATAAAGATTAATATATTAAATATTAGGATATTGAATATTAAATTTCCAATATCCCGAATATCAAAAAACTTGGTTAACCAAGTTTTTTTGTTTTATGCATTTATTGTTGCAACACCCGCTTCAAATAGTATCCCGTATGACTGGTCGACGACTTGCGCGCAAGTTCTTCCGGAGTACCGACTGCAATCAATTTCCCGCCCTTATCTCCCCCTTCAGGCCCGAGGTCGATAATCCAGTCAGCGGATTTGATCACTTCAAGATTATGTTCGATGATCATGACCGTGTTCCCATGCGACGTAAGCTTCTGTAATACTTCAATCAATTTTTTCACATCATCAAAATGAAGACCGGTCGTCGGCTCATCAAGCAGATACAATGTTTTACTGGTTGCCCGTTTTGATAATTCTCGCGAAAGCTTGATACGTTGTGCTTCTCCACCGGATAGAGTGCTTGCTGACTGCCCGAGGGTGAGATAATCCAGTCCCACCTCATGAAGCATGTTGAGTTTGTCTGCAATCGGAGGGACGTCTTCAAAAAACACTCGTGCTTCTTCGATCGTCATCGCGAGCACTTCTGCGATATTTTTACCTTTGTAATGAATTGCGAGCGTCTCAGCATTGAACCTGGCACCTTTGCACACATCACAGACGATCTCGACAGTCGGAAGAAAGTGCATCTCAATTTCAAGCAATCCTTTTCCTTCACAATTCTCGCATCTCCCTCCTGGGACATTGAAGCTGAATCGACCAGTCTTGTATCCTCTGATTTTTGCTTCAGGAGTCAGGGCAAAAATTTCCCGAATCGGATCATATGCTTTGGTATACGTTGCGGGATTACTTCGTGGAGTCCGTCCGATCGGTTTCTGGTCAATTTTAATAATCTTGTCGATGTATTCGGTATTGAGGATTTCATCATGCTTCCCTACCTGGTAGCGCGTATGGTTCAATTTATTAGCAACTGCACGATACAAAATTTTGTGCATCAAGGTGGATTTTCCTGATCCCGATACCCCCGTCAGACATACCAGACGCTTAAGGGGAATCTCGACTGATACGTCTTTCAAATTATGTTCACGGGCTCCTTTTATTTTGATCTTCGGTGTCGACGAATCCACCTTTCGCCGTTTGTCCGGCACCTCAATCACGGTCTCCCGGCGGAGATACTTACCAGTCAGCGACTTTTCCACTGATCCGTATGTTTTACTACCACTTACGATCGCTTCCGGTTTTTTATTATTCAATAGATTCGATAGCGGCCCTGAATACACCACATTGCCGCCATGTGTCCCAGCTCCAGGACCGATATCCACGATCCAGTCTGAGACCATAATGGTATCTTCATCATGCTCGACAACAATAATCGTATTCCCAATATCACACAAGTTACGGAGTGTTGAGACAAGCTGATCATTGTCCCGTTGATGCAATCCGATCGTCGGCTCATCAAGTACGTAGAGCGCACCTACCAATCGCTGCCCAACTTGTGACGCAAGGCGAATGCGCTGAGATTCTCCTCCAGACAATGTTCCTGCGGTACGATTGAGTGTAAGATAATGCAGCCCGACATCGAACATAAAGGTCAAGCGATTCGAAATCTCATTCAGGGCAGCACCGGAGATTTCAATAATACGTTCTGATAGCTCGTTACGGAGATGTTCAAAAAAATCTCTCGCTTCACTGATCATGAAGCTGGTAACTTCATAAATATTTTTATCATTGATTTTTACCGAAAGCGCCGTCTCATTAAGACGCTTTCCCTGGCAGACAGCACACACATCTTCACTGAACAATTCTTTGGTTCCAAGTCCGGTGCATGCAGTACAATAGCCGTATGGACTATTAAAACTAAAAAGACGTGGTTCAATCTCAGGAAATGCAAACCCGTCATTCGGGCATGAATACTGGGTACTATAGGTCACCTCTTCTTTATCATGAAATGATGCAACCACAAGACCATTCGAGAGATCCACTGCTGATTCTACAGCCTCACCTAATCGACGCGGATCCATCTCAACCACAGGAATCTTATCAATGACGATCTCAATCGTGTGTTTGGTATTTTTTGACAACACAATTCGATCACGCAAACTCTTCATTTTTCCATCTACCCGCACCTCGAGATACCCCGAATTGTACATGTCATACAGCATTTGGTAATACTCACCCTTTCTTCCGCGGACCACCGGACTGAAAATAATCAATTCAGCACCTTTTCCCGACTTTACGGACTTTTTACTTTCTAGTTTCGACTGTATGCGTTCCTGTATTTCATCGGTTGTCATTTTCTCAATCTTCGTCCCACATTGCGGACAAATCGGCTCACCGATACGCGCAAACAATACGCGAAGATAGTCGTAGATTTCGGTAATCGTTGCAACGGTAGAGCGAGGATTGGCGCTATGCGCTTTCTGATCAATCGAAATCGCCGGAGACAACCCCTCAATCTCATCGACATCTGGTTTCTGCATACCCCCAAGAAACTGACGAGCGTATGCCGAGAGACTCTCGATATATCGCCTCTGCCCCTCAGCAAAGATCGTATCAAACGCAAGACTGGACTTCCCTGATCCAGAAAGCCCCGTAAACACGATCATCTTGTTACGTGGAAGCTCAACCGAGATATTCTTAAGGTTGTGCTCTCGAGCACCCTTGATCACAATTTTTTCTTGCATATTTTAGAAAGGCTTAAGAGGCTTATAATGCCCCAAAGGCTTGAAAAGCTAAACAACTATAACGCGCAAAAACCCCTTGAGTAGGGCTTATATATACGGTATAGTAAAGCAAGGGAGTCGAAAAGTCAAAATTAATTCTATACTAAATTCCTATGGGAGAAACATACATTCCTCGAGAACGCGAGGGTAAACTCACTATTCGAGTACAGGTCGGATATGACCAATTTGGGAAACCACTAATGGAACACCGACTTGCTTCCGCACATGAAATAGAGGAATTACGGAAAAAAGCAACACCGTTTGAAATAATAACCGAACCCG
>CAYWFD010000049.1:1046-1683 GCA_964457885.1 uncultured Gammaproteobacteria bacterium | reverse complement strand
GAAACGGGGGGGGCTTGTCAAATTCACCAAAACCCCCTACACTACCAAAATAATCCGCATTATTCTTAAACAGACCAAAACTATGCGTCTACGAATATTGCCTGTCATGCTAGGAGCACTGTTATTCATCGGGGTCGGTTGCTCGAGTCCACCACCAGATGAAAACGGTCCTCAAATGAACGAGGAGAATAATTCTACATCAACACCAAACGGGGTGAATGGAAAAAAAATCGAAGAAAAGATTGAGCTCACGGGAAGCGTTACCGGATCACACTCAGTACGGCTCGAATGGAATCCCTCGGACGAAATCATGGACACTGCCGAAAAATGGATGGTCGTCGAAGGGACTGACACCGATCCTAGCTATCCTGAAAATTATCGATATTATTTCCTCACCGACGTGTCACACCGTGAACGTAATTGGAAAAATTTACCTACCGGCACCTCTCACTTCCGCGTATGCGCATGGGTCGACAATGGATGTACCGTATATAGCAACGATGTGGCGCTCGAAGTACCAGGAAGAATGCAGAATGGGAAATAGTGGAAAATCATAAAAAGTAACGAATACAAAAGCCCTCAGATAATCGAGGGCTTTTTGGTATAAAAGATTGATTAAAATATTGGATATTGGAAA
>CAYWFD010000049.1:0-1036 GCA_964457885.1 uncultured Gammaproteobacteria bacterium | reverse complement strand
ATCTCTTTCGACTAATCCATCGGCTTCGTAATCTTCAACTGTATAACCGCCTTCACCCGCGCAAAAATTTCCCGGATATTCGCCTTTAAACCATGCACATACGAGGTTCGCAAATCTGCGGAGAGTCCGACAGTATCAATACCCATACCGCGACACAGGTACAATGTTCTAGGTAAATGAAACCCGTTCGTGACCACGACCATTTGTTCGATCCCAAATTCATGTTTCGCCCGATAGCAGGTCAGGTACGTCCGATATGCATGGCGGTCAATCATAATACTGCTCGAGGGAACACCAGTTTCGAGAGCGAGCGCCTGCATAGAATCAACTTCATTATCACGCAATGCCCCATCATCACCAGACAGAAGAATACGCTCAACTTTCCCTGCATGATATAACGCAATTGCTTGAAGTACACGATCGATTTGGAAATCGCTCATGGTGTTATCATCTTTCATCCCTCCGCCAAGTACGACTGCAACCGTGGTTGTAGGAACTTCTTCAATATAATGATACACCCGACTATCTGATAACAGTACGATACCGTTTGTAATACCAAGAGTAAGTACAAGAGCAGCACACAAAATCCCGCAGACGTACCAGAGATAACGAATCCGTGGAGACATAGGAATCAGCGGGAATTAGGATCATGCCTATTCGGAGGAGGAAGCGAAGTGGAAGCTTTCAATAAATGCTTTCTCCGACGAGCCGCCCCGACATCATGTGCAGTCCGCGCAATCATGAGAATAAAGAGGATCACGAGTAAAATCAGGATCGCAAGCGCTGCACCAAGTATAGCCCAGGCATACGTCTCGACAAAGGTAATGAAGGGATTGGGAGAAGATACAGGCACCGGCTCAGGAGTCACCTGGAACTGACGTGAACTTGTGTATGAATTCCCTGCAGCATCATACGCAGAGACGGTAATGACATGAATTTCTGTACCGAGGTCATCAAAGCGACGCGTCGTATATACATATAGATTTTCGTCAGCAATCGTCTCTTCAGTCTCGTGATCAATCGAGACTTTGTATCC
>CAYWFD010000048.1:0-7380 GCA_964457885.1 uncultured Gammaproteobacteria bacterium | reverse complement strand
AGGAGGTGCGGACACCTCCTTCACCTGATCGGACGCTTGGACGAGCGGTGCACCGGAAGCGAGGGTCGGAGTAGGATCACAGCCGGTGGTGGAACCGAACATGAGGAGCATGAGACACAGGATGATCTGTGACGAGATCGGTAACATGATGAGTAACCTCTGATGTAAAGAATGGATGTGTTGCCAACCCGAAGCGCACACGAAGCGCACCTAGAGCCGCAAGAGTATAGTAAAAAAATACATTTTTGTCAAGATGAAAGAAAAATAAAACAACCATCCGAAATGATTGTTTACAAGAAAAAACTATGTTAGCTCGAACGATGAGGGCAACCCGCCCAACAGCACGGACGACGCATACCAGCGAGAAGTTTCGAGCGACCTACCTCTATCCGTCGGGCTCTGGTCTCTGGCTTCTTTGCATCCTCTATCCAGCAGATCCACTCATTGCGCGCTAAGGGAGTAATATCTTCCCAGAGAGCCAATACTTTTGGCGAAGAAACCAGCATATGACGCAGATCCGGGGGAACTCGATGCACGACCCCAGATGAAATGTGAGTACTCATATATCTAACTTTTTCTAAAAATATGATGTTCCACTATATGCATGATAACATCTGCCAGAGTTTTAAGCACGAGAAACAGCGGTAGTACCCCGCCAAATGCACCGAAAATAAGGGTGAGATGCATCGGTATGATGCGCGCATACGGACGAGCCATCACCGAACCGATATTTTGTTTTTGAGTATCGCGATATCGGTAAAAAATATACGAAAACAAATGGGTGACAAAAAAGAGTAGTGCGGTAAACAGAATATATCGCAATTCAGAAGCGCTTGGCTTTTCTCCAAACGTATCCGTCATGATAAACGCCAAATAAATCAGATGAAATATTCCATAATGGAACAAAAAGAAAAAAGCAGAAAAATACCGAGTGGTCGAAGTAGGTGCTGCAGGACGACCATTGAACCCAAACCCTTCAGTAGAAAATTCCTTAAGTTCAAGTATGCGAACAAAATTAAACAATCCGATAATCACACTCTGAAACCAATATATGAGAAGTACGGTTGCCGGATTCCAGTGTTCAATGATAGCAAAATAGATGGTGACAATATTCGAAACAAGCAGGAGCCATAGTGATGGATCGTACAGTGGATTACTGCGTAGTTTGATGCTGACAGGCATAATATTCAAAGTGGTGCCGCAGGAGAGACTCGAACTCTCACACCTTTCGGTACGTGCTCCTAAGGCACGCGTGTATACCAATTTCACCACTGCGGCATGTACAATACGTGTATAGTATTTCAAACTTACCCGAGGAAAACAAGGGTAGTGGAGTGGAGCACCCTTTGTACATATGAATCCGAAACCAGCTCTGCTGGTTTCGGTATATGGACACGCTAAGTGCTCCACTCCACTCACACCCTACAAAACAAAATACAAAAAGTCAAAACCCGGCCGTACGGCCGGGGTTGAATAAAAAACTTGTAGTTTACGGTCGACGTGGTCCGCGGCTATTTCCTCCACGGAATCCTCCGCGATCACTGCCCCCTCTTCGAGGGCCACGATCATCACGAGGTGGTTGTTCCACATATCCTTCAGGCTTGGGTAACAATGCTTTCATCGAGAGATTCACTCGCCCTAGATTGTCAATTTCTTTCACTACTACTTTTACCGCATCACCGAGCTTCAAGACGTCAGACGGTTTATTGGTACGTTCCCATGCGATTTCACTCACATGTACGAGTCCATCTTTTCCCGGAAGAATTTCCACAAATGCTCCGAAGTCTTCAAGTCGACTTACTTTCCCTTCATACTCTTCTCCAGCAGTAACCTCATGAGTAAGGTCTTCAATCATCTTCACTGCTTTACTCATTCCGTCGGAATCACTTGAAGTGACCATGACACGGCCGTCCTGCTCAATATCAATTTGGACTCCGGTTTCATCAATAATCTTATTAATCACTTTTCCACCAGGACCAATCACATCGCGAATTTTATCAGGATTGATCGTGATCGTCACAATACGCGGTGCATAGGTTGAGAGTTCAGTGCGTGGAGCGGCAATTCGCGCGTGCATGACATCAAGAATCTGAATTCGTGCATCACGAGCCTGTGCGATAGTTTGATCAACAATATCCCAGGTCAATCCATTGGTTTTAGTATCCATCTGGATTGCAGTAATCCCATCTTCTGTTCCCGCAATCTTGAAATCCATCCCGCCCGGACCATCTTCAACATCTTGTAAATCAGTAAGCACTTTCCAGTTTCCCTGCTCATTCGAAGCAAGTCCCATCGCAATTCCTGCCACTGCTTTTGTGATCGGTACGCCAGCTGCCATAAGCGACAAGGTAGACCCGCAGGTTGAAGCCATTGAGCTTGAACCATTTGATCCCATAACTTCAGAAACAACCCGAATGGTATATGGAAAATCTGCTTGTGCCGGAAGTACTGGCTCAAGTGCGCGCTCGGCAAGGGCACCGTGCCCGATTGCCCGGCGTCCAGGGCCACGAATCGGAGAAACTTCACCGTATGTATACGGCGCATCATTATAATGATGCATATAGCGCTTGGTTCCATCTTCCTCCATACTGTCGAGTGTCTGCACGTCTCCGGGAGCTCCGAGTGTAACTACTGAAAGTACTTGGGTATCACCGCGCATAAACATAGCAGAACCATGTACACGTGGAAGAAGATCAACCTCAGTTTGCAGTTCTCGAATCTCAGTCATACTTCGTCCATCCAATCGTTTTCCTTTTTCCAGAATGCACTTCGTCACCTCTTCAGCAACATATGACTTTACTTGGTTAAGTGCTTTTTTAATAACATCTTCTTCAAAACCAAGAGAGAGCAAATGTTCTTTTCCGCCGGTCTTGAGGGCGTCCATCGCACCATAGCGATCTGCCCGGGTAATTTTTGGAGTAGTAAATACCACCTCATCTACGTGTGATGCGACGTACTCACGAAATGCTGCTTTTGCCTTATCAGCATCACTCAATTCAGATGCTGTTTTTGGAGTATCTTTCTCTTTGCCGACCTCTTTTTGAATTTGTGAAATAAGATCAACGACTGGTTTGAGTTCCCGGCAACCCCATTTCATTGCCTCAAGCATAGTAGCTTCCGGTACTTCCTGTGCCCCTGCTTCGACCATAACCAACTTATCAGGAGTTCCTGCAACCACGAGATCAAGCACTGGATTCTCGGTCATCTGAGTTGAGGTAACGTTCAAAATAAAGCTGCCATCCTGTGCCATACCGATACGTGCTCCAGCAATCGGACCATTCCATGGTACTGATGAAATCGACAATACTGCGCTTGCAGCCACCAAGCCGACCACGGCAGCATCATGTTCACCGTCAACCGCAAGAGTGGTAATGACCACCTGCACGTCGGTTCGAGTCGCATCATTAAATAAGGGTCGAATTGCTCGATCAATCAGGCGTGCCGAAAGAATCGCATCTTCACTCGGTCTACCTTCACGCTTGATAAAGCGTGATCCTTTAATTTTGCCCGCTGCGTATAATTTCTCTTCAAAGTCTACCATGAGTGGAAAATAATCAATTCCATCACGCGGCTCTGTACTCTTCATAACACTTGCAAGTACGACCGTGTCGCCGTATTGCACCGTGCACGACGCAAGCGCCTGAAGCGCCAATCGTCCAGTCTCAATCGTGAGTGTCCGTCCACCCCACACCGTTGACCATTGTTTTGGTTGTAGCATATTCGCTAATAGATTTAGCGAACAATTGATCATAGAGCGATAGATCGGGTAAGTCTGGATGAGACTGTACTGACCTAGATGTCCTATGACCAATCGTTCAATATTAATTTAAACTAATTTATAATTTGATTACACAGATCACAGCAGTTCTATGTTAATCTGCATTAATTTGTGTAATCAATCTTATCTGCGTTTTTTCCGGTAATCTGCAATCAAAAATAAATCTTTTCGTTCACTCAAATCCATGAAATCATCGACTTCATCACGCAAAAGTGATGAGGTGGTTTCACCAAATGCAGCGACTTCCACCTGCTTACCCATACTGCGCAAATATTCGACCAATGGCAAATAATCTCCATCTCCAGATACAATCACAATAGCATCGAGACTTTGAGACAGACGAATCGCATCAACTGCGAGCCCAACATCCCAATCAGCCTTCTTCATACCACTGCTAAAAATCTGTAAATCTTTTTCTCTAGTTTCAATACCCAGATTATAAAGTGCTTCGAAAAAAGGCTGTTCATCTTGTGCCTCGGTCCGCACCACATATGCAATCGCACGAATAAGCTTACGATTACCCACGGCCTCTTTTACAATTGCCCCAAAATTGACCTTACGCTGAAACAAATTCTTGGCAGAATAATACATATTCTGCACATCAATAAACACCCCAATACGTTGATCGGGGTGTTTCAGAGGATTATAGTTAGGTTGTTTCTTCTGATTCTTCATGTGACTCAGTTTCTTCGTCTTCATCTTCAAGCTTTTCTGCTTCGATGAATTGTTTTGCTTGTTTCAAATCAAGTTTCTTGACCAGATCTTCATATGAAGCCGCATTCTCACGCTGCAAATACTTAAGCAATCGTCGGCGTTCTCCTACTTTACGGAGAAGACCTCGTCGACTTGAATGATCTTTCGGATGACTCTTGAGATGGGACGCGAGCTCTTCGATTTCCGCGGTCAAGATTGCAACCTGAACTTCGGTAGAACCGGTGTCGCCCTCATGGGTCTGAAACTTCTTGATTAAACGTTGTTTCTTCTGCTTACTAAGCATAGCATGCATTCATTATCGGGCCGACATCAGGCATGTCTTTTGTGGTCCGTTTCCGATTGCCCTATAAGGCAAGGGATGAATAATATATCTGTATACTATCACAAAAAGTGGATTTCGTCAAGGTAGAAAAAGTGCGTATATAAACGAATACCGGACGAACCCTGCTTAGGGTAGCGTCCGGCTAAACGATTCACGTACCAGCCGAAACTGCGGCGTAAAACGCCACCGAACCAGCACACGGGACGAGAAAATTGTCGTCGATGATCTTAGAAAAGAGACTGTTGCCCTTCTCGCACATCGACTCGAAGTAAGAAGAGAGTGCCGCAGTGATGAGTACAGCACCTACCAAGCGAGTGATCGGTACAGAAGGAGGATACAGAGGAAACTCAGCCTGTAGGATAATAGTCACGAGCCCAGCGAACGAGGCCGCGTAAAAATACCCCAGCGCACCCGCCCACGTCTTGGTGCCGTCCGCCCAGACCTTGCGTCCTCCGAATTTGATTCCTGCCAGACGAGCAGTAGGATCCCCGAATCCGAACATGACGACCGCAGGGACGACTGCCCAGATCGGAATACCGATAACGAGTGGTCCGAGAACTCCGAGCGTAAAGTGCACCGCTGTCGCAGGCATTCCCCGCTCCTGTTCCCTCAGAATGTTGGTTCGAAGAAGCAGACGATCTTCGAGCATGAGGAATGTAGTCCTGAATCTCGAGGGCCTTGGTCGCCACCCCTGCCCATGCACCAGCCAGTAGTACAGCGGGAGCCGGACACCGAGATCGAGAACCGACAGCGTGACACCGACCACGAGCGCGACTTCGACCTTATCACTCACGCTGAAGGGCAGAATCTGCCCGCATACGAGAGCGATCAGACCGATCGAGGCGTGCAAGAATGCACGGCCCCACTGCGCTTCAATCTTATACACCGCTTCCACGAGAGCCTCCGGTAGTGAGAAGTTAGGACATCTTGTACCATTTCCCAATAAAAAAAGCAAGGTTTCCCTTGCTTTTCATAATCGTATGTTTGCTTTAGGCACCGAGCTGTTCTTGGACCTCAGCTACGAAATCAGCCTGTTTTTTCTCGATTCCTTCTCCGACTTCAAATCGTGCAAATCGGCGGAGACTGATTTTTTCTCCGATTTCTCCGGTTGCTTCAGTGAGTAATTGTTCGATCGTCTTGTCTTCATTCTTAATGAATGCCTGTTCGAGCAAGCATACTTCAGAATAATATCGTCCCATTTTCCCAACTAGGATTTTTTCAATCATCTCGGTAGGCTTTCCTTCAGCGACCAACTGATCTCGGTATACGGCTGACTCACGTGAAAGATCTTCAGTTGAAACTTCATCCCGAGACAAGTATTTCGGATTCATTGCGGCAATATGAAGCGCAATATTTTGGCCAAGCTCCACAAACTTTTCATTTCCTGCGACAAAGTCTGTTTCAGAATTAAGCTCAAGCATGACACCGATTTTCCCGGCCCCGTGAATATAGGTAAAAATCTTTCCTTCAGCAGCCACTTTGTCGGCGCGCTTTGCTGCCTTTGCAGCACCTTTCTTTCGAAGCCAGTCGATTGCAGCTTCCATATTTCCGTTTGACTCTTCAAGCGCTTTTTTACAATCCAGCATGCCGGCACCAGTCTTGGCGCGGAGTTGTGCGATTTCACTAGCAGTAATTGCCATAGTAGAATGTAGTTAAGAAGAATAACACAATAATAGTATACATCACCGATGTACCTATCGAGAAGTAATTATGCCTGTGAAACTTCACCTTCAACTCTTTTTGGCGTAACCTTAGGCTGAGCGGCAACTTTTGCAGCATTCTTCTGTTCAAATTCAAGTGCACCTTCTTTGATTGCTTCTGCGACAAGCTCAACCATCATCTGGATCGATTTGACAGCGTCATCATTTGCTGGAATCACGTAGGTCGCTTTCATTGGGTTTGCATTGGTGTCGCAGATACCAATAATATCAATTCCCATGCTATTTGCTTCGGTAACAGCGGTCTTTTCTCGCTGCATAGACGGGATGAAGAGTGCATCCGGCATGCGGGTAAGACTCGTCAAACCTGCCAAATAACCATCCTTCTTTTCAAGATCTTTGGCGATTTCTAGCTGTTCTTTTTTGGTATAGTGTCCAAGCTCACCTTTCGTCTGTTTGTCTTTCATCTCCACATAGTGGCGGATAAGCTTTCTCATTTCAGAGAAATTGGTAAGCATACCTCCGAGCCATCGGTCAGTGAGATAGGGCATGCCCGCGTCAATTGCAGCAGCCTTTACGATTTCTCGCGCTTGAGGCTTGGTTGAGACAAAGAGAATCTTCTTGCCTTCTGCAGCCATTGCTTTCACCAAGGGCAACACATTTTCAAGTTGAGCCTTGGTTTCTTCAAGGTTCATAATATGCACGCCATTGCGCTCGGTAAAGATGAATGGCTTCATCTTCGGATGCCAACGTGAGTTCTTGTGTCCGAAGTGAACTCCAGACTGAAGCATTTCGAGAATGCTAGGGTATTTCATAAACATTTTCCTTTAACCTCGCGGGAGACGCCCAGTGGAATGGCCACTAGAGGAAAATATGTCTCAGCTGAGGGATTAATAAAAGTAGCGAAA
>CAYWFD010000047.1:0-7565 GCA_964457885.1 uncultured Gammaproteobacteria bacterium | reverse complement strand
TACTGCACCAGAATTTCGTGTTATCGATATTTCAAATCCAATAAATCCATTCGTGGTAGGAAGTTCTACACTTCCTGCTGGCTCTATTCGAGAAGTGTATGTATCAGGAAAATATGCATATATTGTTGGAGGAAGTGCTCCGGAATTTCAGATTCTTGATATCTCGAACCCTACTGCTCCTGCGGTAGTTGGCACGTCTACATTGCCGGGCGGTTTCGCACTTGATGTTGTGGTCTCTGGAAAGTATGCGTATGTTACCAGTCTATCAAGTCCACAACTTCAAATACTTAATGTATCGAACCCTACTGCTCCTGCGGTAGTTGGCACGTCTACATTGGCAGGATCGGGATCTGGATTGTATGTGTCGGGTAAGTATGCATATGTAGTAGGTGATACTAATTTCCAAATACTCGATGTTTCTAATCCTGTAAGTCCTATCATCACTAAGACTGTGGTATTACCGTTTTCAGGAAGTGATGTGTCTGTATCAGGTAAATATGCGTATGTTGGAAGTTTTTCTTCAGGTCAATTAGCTGTGTACAATCTCGGCGGTATCGACAGTCCTGCTGCACATATTGGTGCACTGCAGATCGGTTCGGCAAATATTACTGAGAACTTGACTGTGGCAAATGACGTCAATATTTCGAATGCGTTGGTTGTGGGAGCTGGAGGAATTAAGACCGACGGAGGTATTTCTCTCTCAGGAAGTTTCACACAAACACCTCTTGTGGAACCGCGTATTGTAGGCTCACTCACGTCAGGCTCACTCAACGGACCTACTAGAGTATTTGCTTCGGGTAAATATGCATATATAACCAATTCTTTTGGCACGTCCATGTATATCGTAGACGTAACGAATCCTGCGGCACCATCGTTACTTGGAGGTGTGGTCTCATCTACCGGACTTGATGGTATTACTTCGGTCTATGTTTCTGGAAAATATGCGTACCTCACCGCAGGGACTAATGATTCCTTGCGAATCGTGGACGTATCAAATGCATCTTCCCCTGCCTTTGTCGGTGGTGTGACGTCGACCCAGCTTGATGGTGCTGCGTGGTCGTATGTCTCTGGTAGGTATGCGTATGTTGCCGCATCCACCTATGATGGACTTAGTGTGGTTGATGTTGCTAATCCTGTTGCTCCCATAGTTGTGGGTGGTGTCACCTCTACCAATCTTGATGGAGCGGGTAGAGTGTATGTTTTGGGCAAGTACGCATATGTCACGGCGAGTGGTGCGAATGATTCCCTTAGTATCATTGATATTTCTGATCCGTCAGCCCCCACCGTGGTCGGTAGCGTGGTTTCTACTACTGCATTTGATGGTGCTAGCTCTATCGAGGTCTCAGGTAAGTACGCATATGTCACGGCGAGCGGCAATGATTCACTTGCGATCGTTGATGTGTCTAATCCTGCAAGTCCTGCGATCGTAGGACAAGTGCGGGATACGTCGCGATTGGATAATATTCAGCAAGTACGAATATCAGGTAAATATGCATATGTCGTGAATCTTACTGACAGCTCGCTTCGTGTTATTGATATTTCTGATCCAACATCTCCAAAAAACGTTGGAGGTCTTAAGGATTCAACATTATTCAATGGTATCCAATCGATTTTTGTCTCCGGACGATATGCATATGTTGCGATTTGGGGTACGAATACATTCCGGGTGGTGGATATTGGCGGTATTGATACTTCTGCTGCAACTATCGGTGCGCTTCAAGTAAATACGATTAATGCCACTGAAAATATTGTTGCTGGTAATAATGTGTATGTGGGTAATGGATTGAATGTGGGAATGGGTGGTATCAAGACTGATGGAGATATGACACTTAGCGGCGGGTTCTTCCAGAGTGGGCTTGGTGGCTGTAGTGCGTCGGGAAACAAACTTCTCTATAGTTCTTCTACGGGTAAATTTAGTTGTGGCACGGATTCTGGTATTGATTCGGTTACAGTTGATACTTATACTGTTTCATCTACCTGGACCAAAGCTGATTATCCTGGACTTACATTTGCACAGGTGATTGTGACTGGTGGAGGTGGAGGTGGAGGACAGGTGTCTGATTGTACTGATACGGGTTGTGAAGCTGCTGCTGGAGGTGGAGGTGGAGGTGGTACTACGATTGAAATGCTTGCCGTATCTGAGCTTGGATCTTCTGAAACTGTAAATATTGGAAATGGAGGTGCAGGAGGTGCGGGAGGAAATGGAGATGTAGGTGACCCAGGTGAGCCATCATATTTCGGTTCACATTTGGGTGCGAACGGTGGACTTGGTGGAGGAGGAGCTGATAGTAATGGATTGAACAGTCTGTTTGGTGCAGGAGGTGCAGGAGGTGCGGCGACTACCACGGGAGATATTAATTTGCGAGGAGGTGGAGGTGAGCCAGGTAGTGCGCCAGCAGAAGGAGTGCTTGGAGGAAATGGTGGAGGGACGTATTGGGGTGATGGAGGTGTGGGTGCTGTTGCGCCTCAGGCTACTGGTGCGGTTGGTGGCACGGCTACGGTGTTTGGTGGAGGTGGAGGTGGAGCTGCAGTCGAAGATGATAGTGCTGCTGTAAGCTTTAATGGTGGAGCTGGAGCTGATGGTGTGGTTGTTGTTATGAATTATACTGGTTCTGGTGGAGGAGATTTGGCAGAGTGGTACGACACGGCTGAGGGTGTAGAAGCAGGTGATGTGGTGGCGTTAAGTGTTTCTACAACTGAATACAATTCTCGTCTCGGACTTCAGAATATTTCAATCCTTGAGAAGGCTCGTACAGGTAGTACGGTGGTTGGTATTGTTGCTTCAGCACCATTTGAAATCATGGGTGCAGATATTTTGTCGGGCAGCAAACGTCCGCGACCAGTCGCGCTTGCTGGACGTGTGCCCGTGAAAGTGTCACTTGAAAATGGTCCGGTTGTCGCCGGGGACCAGCTAACGATTTCTTCGGTATCAGGTGTCGCGATGCGTGCGACCAAGGCGGGACTCACGATCGGAACCGCACTTGAAGATGCAGTTTGTGCGGAGGATGGATCTTGTAAGGTTTTGGTCTTGGTAAATACGGCATATTCGACCGGAAAATTGATTAAGGAGTATATGCAGGATACTGGCGTAGAATATGATACGATTTCAGGCGAACTTGATTACGGTAAAATCATTCTGTCTCAGATGATTAAGGAGAAGAAAAATTTTGTGGCAACTTCGACACTTTCTGAAATTTTGAGTGATCGAATTGTGGCGGGGCTTGAAATTATTTCACCACGAGTCGTGACTGACGAGTTATTGGTAAGTACACTTGCGAGTGTGTCAACTTCGACTGATATTGCTGTTCTTCTTTCAGAAGCTGGTGGTTTTAGTTTTGTTGGTTTTGGAACCACTACGGTAGATGATGGTTCATTTGAAACATCGACTGTGGCACGTATTGATGCACGTGGTAATGCATTCTTCGCTGGTCTTCTCACTGCAGACCGTATTAGCGCTCGAGAGATTATCGGATTTGAATTACCAAGCTCAACTCCGCTTGATCAATTAACTTACGAGGATATTCTCATGGCTTTTGTGTCAAGTTCACCAGTGTTTGGTGGAGTTACCAGTCTTGGGAATATTGAAATTCTGGGCGGACTATCGGTTGCTGGTACTTCGACGATTGGTACTATTGCCACTGGACTCCTGATAGCAGATGATATACAAGGCGGGGCATTTGATACGCTTCGGATGTCACTTGCCGAGTTTGTAAGTAGTACTTCTTCATCACTTACCGAGATTGCGAGCAGTACTGACGCACTTGCATTGCGTCTCAGTATGCTTGAGTCCGGTCTTGCATCTTCCACAGTTTCTACCTCTTCGATCGCTGAGGTACTTCAAGGTTTGTTTGGAACCGCGATTTCGATTACGCAACCAGTATCTTTCATGGCTGGACTCAAAGTTGACTTCGTATCTGCAACCGCAGATCAAGGTTTGATTACATTTATGAGTGATGTTTCCTTCTTTGGTCGCCCATACTTTACGTCTGATACCGGAGGATTCGCGCGTGTGAAGGCTGGGGATCAAGAAGTCATAGTTACTTTTGAACGGGAATATATCGAAACTCCGGTAGTGCAGGCAACAATTTCTGTTGACGCAACGTCGAGCGCTATGGTGGTGACTTCAACTGTCGACAATGTATTGGTGACTTCAACACTTGAAAATACAATTTTGGCGGGGGATATTCGATATGTAGTCACCCAGGTATCATCAACCGGATTTATTATCCGCCTCAATAAACCTGCACCTGCCGATATCACCTTCAGCTGGATCGCGCTTGCCATCAAGAATCCTAAATTGTTTGAATCAATTGCTCCCGCTCCTGAGGCCGTACTACCACCTCCTGAAGAAATTTTAGAACTTCCTGTGGAAGAAACGCCTCCGACAGAGGAACCAGAATTGACACCGACCTCAACTCTGCCAGAAGAACCTTCTGCCACAGAGACATCGGAATCTATAGAGGAACTAGAGACTGAGCCAGCAGACGAACCTATAGAAGAGGTTCAGAGTACACCTCCGTCAGAAGATCCTCTTGCAGCAGAGGCGGGGGCAGGGGACGGAGGATAGAAATTTTCTGCAGAAGCAGTAGGTCCTAGTCTCTTTTCAGTCCTATTGTCCATGTGGTATTCTATGTAGGTATCATCTTATCTATTAATTTTAAATGTATCTATGGCAGAACAGAATACGCGTTCCATACTTGTCGGTGTTTTCGCATTACTGACCGTCGTATTATTGGTTACCAATATTTTCTTTTATCGAAAATTGCAAGCAACCCGACAAGATGGAGGAACACCTCAGGAGGTTCAGGCAGAAATTGATACGCTTATCAGTGAAGTCGGTGCACTCATGGTACTTCCAGACGAAGCGCCAACTGTTGCAACTGTTTCTGATTTGGAGCAGCTCAAAAATCAGCCATTTTTTGCTCAGGCAAAATTGGGAGACAAAGTTTTGATCTATGCGGTCGCACGAAAAGCAATTTTGTACTCACCGACCGAGAAAAAGATTGTCGAAGTTGCACCACTCTTGATCGGAGAAACTACACCAAACACTCCAAATCCTTCTCAGCCGCCTACTACCACTGAGGCGACACAGTAACTGTACTCGAAAGTCGGAAATACATTGGGGTGGTGATTGAAGATCGGAATACACATCCAGGTATTGGATATTAGAGATATTGGAAATTTTTAATATACTAGTATCCAATATTTTTATATCCTGAGTTTCCTTTTGGTTTTGATATGCGTTTTCGTTTCCTGCTTGCATCCATATTCGGATTTATTCCGATCCTCTGTTTTGCCCAGCTCTACAGTTCTTCCAATTTTGTGTTGGAAAATCCGACACTCACTCTATCCGGAGGGCGTTCAACTTCTCCCAGTTTTGAATATTATTCAGCTCTCGGTGAAACCGCAATTGGAGAATCCACGTCCGGGAGTTTTCTCTATCGATCAGGTTTTTTGTATTTTCCGGTCGTCACTACTCCTATACTTTCTGCGACTGCGGCCAATGGACAAGTGGTTCTTTCCTGGACTGCGGCTTCTCCGGAATTAGGTTGGACCGTCTCAGGATATGAAGTGGGGCAATCAACGGTATCTGGGGGTCCCTATACTTTTACCGCAGTGGGAAACGTGCTTGGAGTCGTTCGCTCGGGATTAACCAATGGGACCACATATTATTTCGTTGTGCGCACGCTTGATGCTTTTGGCAATGTTATTGCTACCTCAAGTCAGGTTACCGCAACACCCGTCGGTTCTACCACTCCTGGAGGTGGCGGTGGAGGCGGTGGGTATGTCCCAGGTGGTGCTTCGGTCACGTTTGCGGGCCGTGCGTATCCTGAAAGTGCGGTGACACTCCTTAAGGATTCTCAGATTGCAGTCGCTACGATCGCCGGGCCGGATGCTCGATTTGAAATCAGTTTGAGCGGTCTTTCCGGCGGATCATACATGTTTTCACTCTATAGTACTGATAGTGATGGAAATAGATCCGCATTGATTACGATCCCGGTTACCCTGGCTCCAGGGTCTTCGACCTATATATCGGGCATCTTTATTGCACCTACGATCGCCGTTGACAAATCATTGGTGCAGCGAGGAGAAAATATTGCAATTTTTGGACAGACCGCTCCAGTTGGTAATGTCATTATTTCGGTCCATTCAAATGAGGAGATATTGGTGAATACTCCTTCTGACGAAAACGGGGTATATTTATATAATTTTGATACCAGTCCTTTGGAACTTGGAAGTCATTCCACCAAATCACGGGTGACACTTGCTGGTGAAGCAAGTTCGTTTGGGAATTCAGTTCCGTTTGCGGTCGGTACGACTACGAGCACTCCTGTCGAGCCCACGTGTGGTAGGGGAGACGTGAATTGTGACGGACGGGTTAATTTGGTGGATTTTTCGATTGCCGCATATTGGTACCGCAGAGCGCTTTCAAGTGAATTTCTCCAAATAGAAAAAGCTCGGCTGAGTAATGACGGAAAAATCGATCTCGTAGATTTCAGTATTATGGCGTATTATTGGAGTGGTTAAGATTTATTGTATGTTTTTTCTCCGAATTTTTTTCATATTCATCATTTCTTTGCTGGTATTGACTCCGGTCTCTGCTGCTCAATTTTATTTTGGTACGAATACGACCCAATTGCCGCTGGGGTACCCATCTGAAGTCGGAGTATTTCTCAATACCGAAGGAGTATCGACCAATGCCTTTGAAGGGGAGATTGTGATTCCAGACGGGGTCGAGGTTGCAGAGATTCGTACTGCCAATTCAATCGCAACGATATGGATCGAGCAACCCCATTATCGTGAGGGTGTAATTCTATTTTCAGGCATTACTCCTGGAGGATTTACCGGATCACAGGGATATTTGTTTTCGATTATTGCCGTTTCGCGTAATACTGAACCTGTTACTTTTGCCTCCAGAAACGAACGTGTGTTGCTGAATGATGGAGAGGGTACTGACGCGGGTATCGTGCATGGTTCAGTGACGCTTGGCTCGACTACGGTGACCTCGACCGATAATGTATTTATTCCTCCGTATGATGCAGAAATACCTGACTCCTTTACCCCGATGATTACTCGGGATCCCCATATTTTTGACGGACAGTATTTTGCCGTATTCGCGACTGAAGATAAAGGGTCTGGTATTTGGGGTTATGAAGTTGCCGAGCGGAGAAATTGGTTTGGTGAATTGAAATCATATGACCAGCTTGCGTGGGAATCTGCACAGAGTCCATATGTGCTTCAAGACCAGACGCGTAAGAGTACCGTGTATATCAAAGCAATTGATTACGCTGGAAATGAGCGTGTGGTTACTGTCCCTCCGCGTGATATGGTGCTCTATGAACACCCACTTGTTTGGTGTATACTTGGCAGTGTAGTAATTGTGTCTGTCCTCTTATTTGCGTATGGTCGAAAAAAGACCTATCGGTAATTACCCTCTGTTTTTTCGAGCAACGGTTTTTTTGTTTTTTCTACTTGGTGCTTTTTTCCTATTTCCTGCACGTCTTCATGCGGCATCATTCCTTATTTCTCCGGCTTCCGGCACGTATACCAAAGGACAGACTTTT
>CAYWFD010000046.1:0-7718 GCA_964457885.1 uncultured Gammaproteobacteria bacterium | reverse complement strand
AGGTCCAGAAGAGGCGGCTGCCGGAAAATTGCTTGCAAATTTTTATCTTTTCAATAAGCTTGCCGTGTGTTTTGATATCATCGGACGCGCATGTGAGACGTTCCCAGGCTTGAGTTTTGAGAAAATCAGGAACATTCTGATGAGTGATCCACGCATCGGATCGTGGGGATTCTATGATAGTGTATATGCAGGCGGGAGTTGCTTCATCAAAGATGCCCGTTCACTTGCACATCAATTAAAAGCAGAAGGGCAGAATGCTGGACTGGTGAATGAAACATATGACGCAAATAGGCGTCAGCTTGAACGTTTCATGCAGCGTGCAAAGACGGAAGCCGAAATCTCATGGGAAGGAAAACGGGTGGGATTGCTCGGGGTCGCATTCAAGCAGGATACGAATGATATTCGCAATTCAGCGAGCATTGATATCGTGAAGCAATTGCTTGATGAAAACGTTGAGTTGATCACGGTGTATGATCCTGCAGGTATGGAAAATTTCAAAAAATTATTTGGTACCGAATCGCGTATCATATATGCTACCTCAGTTGCGGAAGTCACTGAAAAGCAAGAGGTACTTATTATTGCTACAGACTGGCCACAATTTCGTGAAGTAGGAGATCTGCTATTAACAAAAACGCAAAAATCACTTATTATGGATGGAAGACGGATGCTGCAACATCGCTATGAGGATTTGTCACATGCCGGATTCTCCATTATCGCGGTAGGATCACCGTATATCTCGGGATCGGACACTGTATAATCCGTAGCACAGATAAAAAACTTTATTAAAATGGTATGAAATATCTCGTTACTGGTGGAGCCGGATATATCGGCAGTCACGTGGCAAAACAATTAATAATCGAAGGACATGATGTGGTATTGATCGATAATTTGTCGACTGGTTTCAAAAAAACAGTGACCACGCTTGAAACAATCGCGTCAGGGAAAGTGCAGGTACAATTTCATAACATAGATTTGGGAGATAGTGCCAAAGTGGAGAAAGTATTCAAGAAGTATCGTTTTGACGGCGTATTGCATTTTGCAGCATCGATCGTGGTGCCGGAATCGGTCGAGAATCCGCTTAAGTATTATTTGAATAATACGGCAAATACCGCACAGTTGATTAAGCTCTGTATTGCGCATCATGTTCCCAAATTTATCTACAGCTCGACTGCTGCAGTATACGGTGAGCCTGATATGAAAGATATTCCGGTTGATGAGTCTGATATTACGATTCCAATCAATCCGTATGGGTGGAGCAAGCTCATGAGTGAGCGCATACTCAAAGACACGGGTGCTGCGCACCAGGAATTCAAATATGTAATTCTCCGCTATTTCAACGTAGCAGGTGCAGATCCAGACGGACTTCTTGGTCAGTCAACACTAAATGCTACCCATTTGGTAAAAGTATCTGCCGAGGCTGCAACGAAAAAGCGAAAGACGATTACCGTCTTCGGGGACGATTATGCGACACCTGACGGTACCTGTGTGCGGGATTATATCCATGTGACTGATCTTGCGGATGCGCATATCAAGGCACTTCGCTATCTCGATGAGAACCCAAGCGACGCATTCAATTGCGGGTATGGCTTTGGTTTTTCGGTGAGAGAAATTATTGATACCATGAAAACCACAAACAGTGTGAATTTTGACGTGCATATTGGTCCACGACGTCCAGGAGACTCAGCAATCCTTATTTCTGATAATAGTAAGATAAAAGAAAAAATGGGTTGGGAACCGAAATTTAATGATATTAAAATCATTTGCAAAACAGCGTTTGACTGGGAGAAGAAACTTAGATAAAGCTCCAAGTACAATCGTTTAAAAGAAAAAAGACATCACATACTGATGTCTTTTTTTAAATTTAGAAATTTGAGCTGTTTACTGTCCCATCCCTCGTACTACCACATTGATCGTTTTGAGAATGATTGAAATGTCGAGCAGCGCTGAGCGATTTTTTATATAGTATAAGTCGTATTGTAATTTTTTTAGAGAAGACTCAAGTGTGTCGGTGTAGTGTTGATGTATTGCAGCCCAACCGGTAATCCCTGGTTTAATAATGTGTCGTAGTGGGTAATACGGCATTTGTGCGGTTAATTGTTCGACGATTTCAGGTCGCTCGGGTCGGGGGCCGACGAGCGTGATTTCCCCTTTTAATAAGTTGAGTGCTTGTGGTAATTCATCAAGTCGAGTTTTTCGGAGGAACGATCCTACGAGTGTGATACGCACGTCTCCTTTTTTGCTGAATTCAGCACCATGTGTTTCGGCACTACCGTCTTCAGCAAGGGTATACATAGTTCGGAATTTATACATCCAGAAAATTTGACCACCTTCACCAATTCGTTTTTGTTTGAAGAAAATACGTCCAGGTGAGGAAAGTTTGATCGCAAGCGCGACTACGGGGAAGAGTAAGGAGAGGGCAAGACAAAACAAAATTCCAAATCCAATATCTACTCCTCGCTTTGCTTTGCTGTACACCGGATGTTCTGCAGTTTGCAGATTATTGAGAAACCAACTTTCGGAGAATGTACTCGGAGGGATACGTCCAGTGACTAATTCATAAAATGAAGTCATGTCGACAATCTGAACCTGCCAGAACAGAAGTTCATATAGTTCGCGTTTGACTGCCTCTTCTTCATTCATGGTAGGTGCTACGACTACAGTATGAATATGTTGCGTATCGATTGCAGGGCGAAGAGTGTTCAACGTATGGTAGAGTTCGATTTCCGAATCAGGAGATTTGGTGAATACACGTTCGGGATCAATAACTGCTGAGACAGTGTAGCCAAGATTAGGATGATTGGTTACGATTGAAATTAGTTCTTTTATTTCGTCAGTCACTCCGAGAAACAAGATACGTGTCTTGAGTTTGTGGGTTCCGATATAGGAAAGGTAAAATGCACGGAATAACCATGAGATACCAAACCCTATCATGACGGTAAGGGCTAAGATAGTTTTGGGCATGATTGTAGGCGACTGGACAAGATAAAAAAAGATGACCCCGACCGTAAGCGCGATAATTGCCGACTCAACTACCTTTCGCACATTACCTGCAAGAGTCATAAGTCTGAGATCGTAGAGGCCGTTTACATAATTCACGATGATCCACAATAAAAAAACCATCGAAAATGGTGAGAAATGTGTTGCAAGGGATTCGAGAGGGGGGATAGAGAAGGTTCTGATCCCCAATGCCGCCACAAATCCGATGTAATATGACGCAAGGTCTCCAAGTAATAGAAAGACTTGTCGAAGTCGATAACTGAATTTGATAGTTGCGATCACAGGGTGTGTATGTTATACTTATAGATATAATTTAGCAAAATAGAGCCCAAAAAACAAGCCCCCCTATGACGCGGTGGTCTAGAATACTGGTTTACTCACTTGTCCTCCTACCTCTGTCATTCGGTGGTGGAATTACTGTCTCTGCAGTAGGTCTTCCAAATGATCCTCAGGCTCCGCAATGGTCGTATCAGTCTGTAGATGTGTATCGCGCTTGGGAAGCCGGTGAGGGATCTCCTGGGGTAGTTGTCGCGATTATTGATAATGGATTTGATGAGACGCATCCTGATCTTAGGGATGCCTTATGGACGAATACAAAAGAAATTTCGGGCAATGGAATCGATGATGATCAGAATGGATACGCGGATGACCTCCATGGGTGGAATTTTGTGTTGAATAAACCTACTAAACCATTGGAAAATCAGACCTCTGGTGGAAGTATTTTTTCAGTCAAGCACCATGCGACGGTGGTTGCAGGCATTATCGGGGCTACAGCCAACAATCATCGCGACGGAGCGGGTATTGCGTACGGAGTTCGGCTTATGAATCTACAGGTAGTAGCGACTGACGGATCAGGCGGTGGGGATATTGCTCCGTTGGTTGAGGCAATTTATTACGCAGTGAATAATGGTGCTTCGGTGATCAATATCAGTATGGTGGGGAAAGGAAGCGCTCCTCAGGTCCGGACAGCAATTGAATATGCGTACCAGAAGGGTGTGGTAGTGTCTGCGGCTGCAGGAAATGATTCTGCAAATCTTGATCTCGATCCGGAATTTCCGATTTGTGCGGATGCGTTTAATCCATACACCTCGATTATCGGTGTATCTGCGATTGATGATAATCGCAGATTGACTCCGTTCTCTAATATAGGTGCCACCTGTGTGGATCTGACCGCTCCGGGTATCGATATCGGAGGGCCTATCAGAGATGGAATACAAAATGATGAAGGTGTGTCATATTCGATTGGGTGGAATGGCACCTCATTTGCTACTCCATTTGCAACAGCAGCTGCAGCGCTCGTAAAAAGTTTACGACCGAGTTGGAATGTGGATCAGATTGTCCGTACGCTGAAAGCGACGGTACATCATACGCCGAGTGATGATGAGAAAACATATCAAAAAGCCTATGGAAGTGGGTTGATACAGGTGGGGAGAGCGGTTGAGAGTGCACGATTAGGATTGGTTCCGCCAGCGCGAATGTTTGTAAACGGCGACTATGACCGATCGTTTACCGCACCACGTCGAATTCTGGTGGCATCCGAAGGACAAGGGAAGTATCTCGATATATTGCAGGGAAACAAAGTAGAGGTGCTGGCATCGTATCTTGCGAATGCGCTCACGTTTATACCACTTCGTGATTTGCAGGGCACTGTGTATTACGCGGTCATGAGACAAAAAAACACACGAGAACATACAATAACTGTATACACGACAGAAGGTGTGCAGAAGTTCCAATGGACTGTACCTGCAAAAAAATATACGCTGATTGCAGCAGATGTTGAAGGAGATCCAGGTAAAGAAATTGCGCTGATGGCAGGAGATACTGGAGAAATCATCGTATTTGCACTGGATGGGGTCAAGGTGGGAACTATACAGGGTCCGGAAGGGTGGAGAAATGGATTTGCAGCTGTGCGGTCGATTGCGGAGACTGGGAAAGATGAAATAATTACGGCAACTGAATCTGTAGGTTCGGTGGTGACTATTCGAAGAATCACGTCTCTCACTGCGCGACCTGAAGTGTTGTTTACAACCTCGATGAAGTCGCTTGGAAGTATTGCGTACGTATCTGAATTTTCCGATCCTGAGCAGGATCGCATTATACTTGGTACCAATGTGGGGGTTGGCGGAATAGTCACGGTGTATACGGTGCAGGGTGCGCTAGCACAGACATTTCGGCCGTACGACCTGTCATTCCGAGGGGGTATACAGGTAAGTTCAGTCGTGTATGGCGAAAGAGGTAAAGAGCGGATAGTGGTGACCCCTAAAGAAGGAGCAGGGCCACTCAGAATATTCGATATCGACGGAACCCGTCTGCTGGACCGAGCAATCGATATGGTAGCCATAAGTGGAAAAAAAGTAGTGACGGCAATCGGAACATATTGAAATTATCTTTTAGAAAAATTTTATGCAAACCGATATTCCTATTTTTGAAAAGAAAAACGTACTCGTCACCGGCGGTGCAGGTTTTCTGGGTTCGCATGTGTGTGAACGGTTATTGAAGGAAGCGCATGTTATTTGCATGGATGATTTGTCGAATTCATCGATCGTGAATATTGAACACTTGTTGCAATATCCTGATTTTGAATTTATTAAATATGATGTGACCAAGCCGATCGATCTCCTGCAGTTTCCGGAGCTTGAGAAATTCAGGGTAAGATTCCAGGGGGTACAGGAAATTTATCATCTGGCATGTCCGACCAGTCCCAAGAATTTTGATTCACTGAAAATTCAGTCACTCTGGGCAAATTCGCGTGCGATGCTCTCGACGCTTGATCTTGCGGTACAATATCGTGCGAAGTATTTATTTGGCTCAAGTTCGGTGGTATATGGGGATCCTAAAGGTGAAGATCAGATTTTTTCCGAAGATGATGAAGGGATTGTGCACCATCTTTCGCCGCGCGGTTGCTATGATGAAGGAAAGCGATTTGCCGAAACCTGTGTTGAGACCTATATACAAGTATACGGACTCGATGCAAAGATTGGGCGCATTTTCACTACCTATGGACCTCGGATGAAACTGCGGGACGGACTACTTATTCCTGATTTTATTTTGGATGCGCTTGCTGGTGAGGAATTGGTGATTTACGGGGAAGATTCGATGCATCAGTCACTTTGTTATGTGACTGATATGGTTGACGGACTCGTGCGACTTATGAATACTGGACCTGAAACGAGAATTTTGAATTTGGGTTCTGACCAGTCACATCG
Organism: uncultured Gammaproteobacteria bacterium; assembly: GCA_964457885.1. Taxonomy (GTDB): domain Bacteria; phylum Patescibacteriota; class Patescibacteriia; order Magasanikbacterales; family UBA922; genus UBA922. Next base: position 1,515 of record CAYWFD010000046.1, on the reverse strand, counting down.
CATGGGAGATATTGCACGGCAGATCATTGCGATGACTCGTTCGACTTCAACGATTAGATACGAAAATCCGCTGGTATTTTTGACCAAAAAGGGTATTCCTGATCTGAGGCGCGCCAAGGAGCAGCTGAGCTGGATTCCACTGATCGGGCTGGAAGATGGATTGCGCCGTACGATCGATTATACGCTTGCGCACAAAGAAACAGTAAGCTATTAGTAGAGAAATTTTACGACCGTTGACTCGACTATCACGACTCAAGACTTTTTATATCGTGTTCTGTATTGCTTATGATGATAGCCATTGTTCCTGCTTACAACGAATCGAAACGAATTACGTCGGTAGTCCGATCGCTCGCGCCGCATGTCGACGAAGTGTGTGTGATTGATGATGGTTCGACCGATGATACGATGGCGCGTGCACGAGAAGCAGGTGCGACGGTTCTTGCTCATTCGATAAATATGGGACAGGGAGCAGCCCTTGAGACTGGACACGCCTATGCACGATTGCGAGGTGCTACAGCCATAGTCCATTTTGATGGTGATGGACAATTTGATCCGGATGACATTGTACGTGCTCGTAGGGTGCTTGAGAAAGATCATGTTGATATCGTGCTCGGGTCACGGTTTCTCGGGGGCGCCGCCCATATTCCATGGTTGAAGCGATACATAGTGCTCCCGATTGGACGCTGGGTTAATTATATGTTTACCCGAGTCAGGTTGACGGATGCACATAATGGGTTTAGGGTATTAGGGCCCCGAGCGATTGCCGAGATCAAGATTACTCAGAATGGTATGGCACATGCCACAGAAATTATTGAAATCATCCGAAAAAAAGAGTTGCGATATGCGGAAATTCCGGTCACGGTACGATACCATGAGTATGGGCAAGGAATGCGCGGAGGATTGGCGATTGTGAAGGATTTGATTATTGGAAAATTTGTTAAATAATTGTATATGCGAATTATCTTTCAACTCATAATTGCATTTCTTGCACTTTCAGCCCTGATAAGTGTTGCCCGAAAAAAACGTGAAAATCTACTCGGACCCCTGGGCGCGTTTTTTTGGATAGTATTTTGGGTTGCACTCGTGAGTATTGTGTCTGTACCGAATATTGCGCAGCGTATTGCTGATATAATTGGGATCGGACGTGGGGTCGATCTCGTCATGTATGCATCGATTGCAGTTCTTTTCTTTGTGGTATTCAAATTACATATAAAAGTGGAGGGTTTGAAGCGGGATCTTACCGTAATCGTACGGGGACAAGCTCTTGAAGACAAGTCAGTGAAATAAGACAGGAAAATTCGAGCAAACATATGAAAATAGCGCATATTGTTTCAACCTATCCTCCCTATTACGGCGGCATGGGTACCGTCGTATTTGAGATCGCATCACGATTGGTGCGCCAAGGACATGAGGTCGAGGTCTTCACTCCGAATTATTCGCGTGTTGCAGTAGAAGAAGATCGAAAAGACATCGCTGATTATGCTCGTCGCCTGGAACCAAGTATTACATATGGCA
>CAYWFD010000045.1:0-7819 GCA_964457885.1 uncultured Gammaproteobacteria bacterium | reverse complement strand
CTGCGCGAGCAGAAGGGTACGAGCAAGGCGTCGCTGACATGACACCACCTCCTGATGAGACTGCTCCAGTTATTTCTTCAGTTCAGGCGATTGTAGTTACTGATGACGAGGCAATGATTGGATGGACTACCAATGAGGGTGCCAGTGGGATTGTATATTATGGTACATCCAGTAGTACGTATGATTATTCGAGTGAAGTTGTGTCGTCGTATAATCGCACCCATGCCATTCTTTTGAGCGGTCTTACCACCTCAACCGAGTATTTCTATATCGTCGTTTCTGCTGATGAATCCGGCAATACCACTACGTCTTCCGAACATACGTTTACTACGCTTGAAGAACTCTCAGAAGAAAGTGAAGTCTTGCTTCGTGAAGAAATTGCACGGGCAGAAGGGTACGAGCAAGGCGTCGCTGACATGACACCACCTCCTGACACCACACCACCAGTTCTTTCTGGTGTTGGTGTTCAGGTAGTTACTGATAATGAAGCACTGGTCGTGTGGGCTACTGATGAGGCAGCGAATGGGGCACTATATTATGGTACAACGAGTGGTGTGTACACAGCATCGAGTACGTTGTTTTCGGTATATACCCAAGCGCATGCATTTGTTTTATCCGATTTACCTACTTCAACCGAGTATTTCTATATCGTCGTTTCTGCTGATGAATCCGGCAATACCACTACGTCTTCCGAACATACGTTTACTACGCTTGAAGAACTCTCAGAAGAAAGTGAAGTCTTGCTTCGTGAACAGGCTGCACGTGCGGAAGGTGTCGCACAAGGCGCTGCATCGCAGCCTAGCTCTGGTGGAGGTGGGGGATCGGTTGGACTCGATACCACACCGCCATCAATCATTGACTTTGGTATTACCCCAATTGAATCTAATCGCGCGGTAATGAACTGGAAAACCAGCGAGGACGCAAATGCATTGGTGGAATTTGGTGCTACATTGAATTATGGACGTGGTGCACTTGATTTGCAGCCCGGACGTGATCATGCTGTTGAATTGGTCGAGCTCACCCCACTCACTACGTATTATTATCGCGTAAGTTCATATGACTTGTCAGGAAATCGAAGTGTGCAGACTATCGGTTCTTTTAAGACGGTTGCATTTGATGAAGATATTCTGAAAGATGATGAGGAAATTGATACCCCAACCTCAACGCAGAATATTGAGGAGTTGTTCCTTTCGACTATGCAAAAAGCGGCAGATATTATCAAGAGTCTTTCAACTCGTGTGAGTGTGAATACTCTTGAATCAGGTTTGATCGAACAGACGCGTATTATTGAGGATCTTTCAAATATTCTTCCTCTACCCATTATTGGCGGGCAACCTGCGATTGATACTGGTTCGAATTATGCCACGATTGCATGGACCACTGATAAATCCGCTAATTCTCTCGTAGAATTTGCACCTGCTGACGTATTTGCACGGACAGGTTCTTATGAACAAACAGTCGGAGCACCATTTGTCTTTAATACCCAACACGGTGTCGAAATAAAAGGACTTTTACCTGATACGGTGTACCATTATCGCGTTATTTCTCGAACACAGACCGGCTCTGAAACCAAATCTCAAGATTTTATTTTCAAAACTGATCGAGAAAATACTGAAATTGTAAATTACAAGGTCGATACACGTTCTTCTGAAGAAGCGGTGTTTTCTTGGTCTACCAATATACCAACAAACTCTATATTAACCTATACTCCTTATCGAAATGGACAATTATATCTTGATGCACGACAAACAGTTCAAAATTCAGCATACACGACACAGCATACCCTTGAAGTCGATGACTTTGAGGCAGGTGTCTTCTATGATGTGGAACTTTCAGGAGCTGATTCGGGGAATAATGTGGTCAGTAGGACTATTCAAGGCTTCACTACTGAAGGGGAAGATTTGGCTCCAATTATCTCACAAATTAAGACTGATTCGGCGATCGTTACTGGTGGTAAAGAGAAGATTCAAGCCATTATCTCATGGACAACCAATGAGCTCGCTACGAGCCAGGTTTACTATCGTAAGGGATTTGCATCGGGTGATACTGAATTCACCAACAGTACCCCGGTGACTCAGAGTTATGTCAAAAAACATATTGTCGTGGTCACTGATTTTGAGCCAGGCCAGGTGTACCAGTTTGTCGTCGAAAGTGTGGACTCATCGGGTAATGTTGGCAGGTCAAAGACAGTAAGTGTACTTACTCCCCGCAAAGAAGAGTCAGTTTTCCAGGTCATCATGAGTAATTTCGAAGGTATGTTCTCCTGGATTGGGAAAATCAGGAATTAATTACGTATTCCATTACTTGTCAGTTGACAGAATGGCACACGATTACGTATACTTGCCATATATAGAGAAAGGTGTGTTGATGGGGTGTGGCATCCTCGGAGCACGTTTCTTCTCCCTAATAAAAAGTGCCCCGTTGCATAACGGGGAACTTGGGTGGAACCTCCTGTCGAGTGATGGGACCCAAGACCTTTATACGGGTCTTTTTTTATTCAATTTTCGTATGAAAAAACAGACTGGAACCATGGATGCGCTGGTGTCCTTGGCAAAACGACGAGGATTTATTTTTCCTGGTAGTGAAATTTACGGTGGACTTGCAAATAGTTGGGATTATGGTCCACTAGGTTCTCGCATGCGGATGAATCTGAAGAAACTGTGGTGGAAACGATTTGTCGAATCACGCGACGATATGGTTGGGCTTGATGGCGCGATTCTTATGAATCCGAAAGTGTGGGAAGCGAGTGGGCATGTGGCGACCTTTAGCGATCCTATGGTTGAAGATATGGTGACGCACAAGCGATATCGTGCGGATCATGTGATTGAAGAAAAAACAGGTATGAGCACCTCTGGAATGACGCTTCAGGAAATGGCACAGATTATTTCTGACAAAAAATTATTGAGTCCAGATGGAAATCCGCTATCCCAACCCCGGCAATTTAATTTGATGTTCGAGACTTCTATGGGAACGGTGGCAGGAGAGGGGAGTCGAGTGTACCTTCGCCCGGAAACTGCTCAGGCGATGTTTGTGGATTTCAAATCGGTTGCAACGACGAGCCGCAAACGATTGCCGTTTGGTATTGCCCAAATTGGAAAAGCATTTCGAAACGAAATCACTCCCGGAAATTTTATTTTTCGTACCCTTGAGTTCGAGCAAATGGAAATTGAATATTTCCTTGAAGAGAAAGATTGGGAAACATTATTCGAAACGTGGCTTACTGAAATGTACGCATTCGCGAGTGATATAGGTATCACATCTGAATTGTTGCATAATTTTGAGGTTCCTGAGGCTGAACGGGCGCATTATTCCAAACGGACTGTCGATATCATGTGTGATTTTCCCTTTGGACAAAAAGAATTATGGGGCATCGCATATCGCGGGGATTTTGATTTGCGGCAGCATCAGGAGCACTCAGGGCAATCGCTTGAGTATACGGATCCTGACGATAATAAGCGTAAAATTCTCCCACATGTGGTCGAGCCGACATTCGGAGTCGATCGTACTCTTCTTGCAATCCTTGTTTCTGCGTATGAAGAGCAGGTGGTCGGCGAGGGCGATACTCGAGTGGTATTGCATCTGAAGCCCGAAATTGCGCCGTACCAGGTGGCGGTGTTACCACTGATGAAAAAAGACGGTTTGGCTGAAGCTGCACGAGAAATACACCATGCGTTATTGAAACAATTCAGAAGCGATTATGATGAGACGGGAAGTGTGGGGAAGCGGTATCGACGCCATGATGAAATCGGCACGCCGTATTGCGTGACGGTCGATTATGAGACCAGTGATGATCGTTGTGTCACTGTCCGTGACCGTGATACAATGAAGCAGGAACGGGTCAAAATTGAAGAATTAGAGAGTTATTTGAGAGAAAAAATGAAGTAATCATCTATACCGTCTTTTATGTACGAACAATACAAACTTTCCAATGGTGCTGAGGTTTTCCTCGTACCCCTTAAGGATGCACAATCCGTGACTACGCTTATCATGTATCCGGTCGGGTCACGCTATGAGTCTCAGAAATTGAACGGGGTCTCTCATTATATTGAACACCTCATGTTTAAAGGTACGAAAAAACGGCCGTCAACCTTGAAGCTTACGAGCGAGATCGATCGATTGGGTGCTGAGTACAATGCGTTTACGAGCAAAGAATATACAGGATACTATATCAAGACTGCAGCAAAATATTTGCCGACCAGCCTCGAGATCCTCTCTGACATGCTTTTTAATTCGCTCTTTGATCCGAAGGAAATGGAGCGGGAAAAGAACGTGATTGTCGAGGAAATCCGCATGTACCATGACAACCCCCTCATGCATATCGATACGCTTGCTGAGAGCATCATGTTTGACGGAAGTCCGCTCGGCTGGGACATTGCAGGAACTGCAAAGCATGTACTATCGTACCAGCGGGATGATGTTCTCCAGTATCGTGACAAATATTATCAGCCGAGCAACATGAAGATCGTGATCGCAGGAGCGATCGGTACTGATGCGCATGAACTGATCGAAACGTTTTTTGGTCCGCATACTGATCAGCATAAGCCACAGCATACCTATAAGCCGGTACAATACGGCTCGACCGCAAAGTCGAAGCGTCTGGTAATCGATTCCAAACCTACCAATCAGGTACAGATGATGATCGGGTTCCCCGGATTTACTCATACCGATAAGCGACTTCCGGCGCAAAGCGTCATGAATACCATTCTCGGCGGATCTATGAGTTCGCGCTTGTTTATCCAGATTCGTGAACGCAGGGGTCTCGCATATATGGTCCGATCAGGTGCTGAAGAATTCCGAGACGGCGGGTATGCATTTGTCCGCGCCGGACTTGAGGCAAAGAATATCAATAAGGCATTGTCGGTAATTCAATCTGAAATCGAGAAAATGGTGGAAAAAGGAGTCACGCCACGCGAGCTTGAAGACGCAAAGACGCATATTAGAGGATCATTCACTCTTGATCTTGAGGATTCGAGTACCCAGGCGAATTATTATGCGCGGGAATTATTATTCCAGCCGAAGGTCGAGACACCTGAAGAAATTTTGGCTCGTGTCGACCTCGTAACCCGCGAGGAAGTACAAGCTGTTGCAAAGAAATTATTGAATTGGAATCAGGCCCGTGTTGCAATTATCGGGAATGTGGAGGCCGAGGACGTAACCTTTTAATTAGTTTATAAAAGTCCATAAAGGTAAAAGTCCACAAAGGTGAAGGTAAAATACACATTACTTTGTAGACTTTATGACTTTCAACTTATAACTATTGTGTGTATGCGCTACTTATTTGGAAATTGGAAAATGTATCTCAATGAAGAAGAGAGTATCCGACTTGCCCAGAGGATCAGTGAATTGTCGCTGGATACTCAATTTTCGTATGCAGTATTTCCGAATGCGATCGCGTTTGCAGGAGTGCGCGATATTCTTCGTGATACTTCATTCTCGGTTGGAGCTCAGAACGTATCGTGGGTTCCGAGAGGAGCGTATACGGGAGCCACTTCCGCTGAATTATTCCGTGAATCAGGGGCACGCTATGCACTGGTCGGGCACTCCGAGCGACGATATATCTTTGGGGAAGATGACAGCGCGGTCAGAAAAAAAATCGAAGCATGTGTTGATGCTGAACTTACTCCGGTCGTCTGCATTGGTGAAGAAAAACATGACCGCGACGAGGGAAAAGCAGAATATCGGCTGAGAAAACAGATTATGAAAGTGTTCGAAGACCTCCCGACTGCACCAACCATCGTGATTGTCGCGTATGAACCTGTCTGGGCGATCGGTACAGGGGACGCCTGCAGCGATGATGAAGCAGTGCGTATGATCACGCTTATCAAAGAAGAGATCGCACGGTATTATGCGGGTGCGATTGCAGTATTGTACGGAGGAAGTGTGGATGCACATAATGTACATACCTATCTTGCTCATGGAGTGATCGATGGAGTCCTCATTGGCAAGGCATCAGCTGATGCATCAACATTTGAGACCATTATTACCGAAAGCACGCGATAATATGTTGCTTATCATTTCAATTATTCTGGCAGCAGTATCACTTCTCGTGATTATCATGATCGTTTCAAAACATTATCATCAGATTTTGCTTTTGAACGTGGATTCACTGCCTTTCATGCGTGAAGAGCAGAAGAAAGATGAATTGATACGTAAGAAAGCCGCACAGAAGAGTTCAGCGGTACATGCGCAGGTGCGTTCAACTATGATCGCTCCGATTGTCACACTCGCGCGTTCAATTCAGAAAGGCTTCAGACGGTTCGTCGGCAAAATTGAGCGCAGAGCCATGATGCATGATACCAAAAAACGTTCACTTGAAACTCCTGAAGTGGAATCACGACGTGAACTCACTATCCGTGAGCTTATGTTTGAGGCAAAACGAGATACGACTCAGGAAGATTATGACACTGCGGAGAAGAAATATCTCGCGGTCTTGCGCCAAGATCCAAAAAATACTGATGCATACCATGGGCTTGCCGACGTATATCAGAAACAGGGGCAGAATATTGAGGCAAAAGAAACATATCAGTTTATTTTACAGATCAATCCATCGGACGATCAGACATTGGTCAAACTTGGGGAGATGTATGAGGAAGAGGGGCGGCTGGAGAAGGCGGTCGAATATTATGAACAGGCGGTTCTTACTAACCCACATAATCCTACCCGTTTTGCTAAATTGTATGATTTGTTGTTTGAATTAAAACACTATGAGGTTGCCCTTGAAGCAATACAACAAGCGCTTGAAATTGAGCCCGCGAACCCTAAATATCTTGACAATTTCACTGAAGCAGCTATACTATTGAAGCGCAAAGATTTGGCGGAGAACGGGTATCATCAATTACGCATGATCAATCCTGAGAATCAGAAGCTACAGTTGTTTCGTCAGCGGATTGACGAGATTCGAGAATAAGATTGTTACCACTTCGTAGCTTTCACAATTGAGAGAAAGTAATCTCTACATGCCGTCTTAGCTCAGCTCCCCGTTATTCGACGGGGCAAGGTCCGAGCAACGAAATTATCAGCAGCGAGCCGTCTTAGCTCAGCTGGTAGAGCAACGGTTTTGTAAACCGTCGGTCCGGGGTTCGAATCCCCGAGACGGCTCGCTGCTGATAAGACATGTAATCACAGGTTTTGCCTGTCCCGATGAACGAAGTGATATCGGGATAAACCGTCGGTCCGGGGTTCGAATCCCCGAGACGGCTCGTGTGTACAATTGAATGGGTCGATTCCCGAGCGGTCAAAGGGGGCAGACTGTAAATCTGCTGGCTCAGCCTTCGTAGGTTCGAATCCTACTCGGCCCACATATAAAAAAACGCTTTACTTAGCGTTTTTTTATATGTATACTCAAACTTTGGTAAGATATGGGTATATATATACGTCTTATAGTTATGGACATAGAAAAGCAGAGGCAATTTCTTGAGTGCTATGATGCGACGGTTGATGCTTTATTTCGTCATTGTTTTTTTCGTGTTCATGATCGAGAACTTGCAAGAGACCTGACACAAGAAGCCTATTGTAGGCTGTGGGCTCAATTGGTGGATTCTAAGTCAATTGATAAAATGCAAGCATTTTTATACCGCATCTTGCATAATCTCATCATTGATCATTTTCGGAAGAAAAAAATGTCTTCACTGGATGAGCTCATTGAACAAGGTTTTCCACTGAAGGATGATGCACATATACACATGGTTGATCACGTTGACAAAAAGCAAGTATATGTTCTTCTCAGATCTCTCTCAGAAGAGAATCGAGCCATTGTTATTATGAGATTTATCGATGATTTAGGTCCAGCTGAGATTGCTTCTATACTCGGTGTAAGCGA
>CAYWFD010000044.1:743-7999 GCA_964457885.1 uncultured Gammaproteobacteria bacterium | reverse complement strand
CAACACACCATCACAAAGGAAAAATATTTTATGCCGAGGTCAATGTGCGCATACCTCACGGTGAATTAGTCCGGGTCAGGAAAGAAACCGAAGATTTGTACAAGTCGATTGATAAGGTGCGCGATCATTTGAAGGTGGAACTGGACGCAAGCAAGGAAAAAAGACGTGCGAAAGATCGTAAAGTATTGCGTGAAATTAAAGGATATCAGGATTGACTATGGCAGAGTTCGAACGCGATCATTTTCGTGAGTCGCTCAAAAGCAAGGATTCGGTTTTGAAATATCTGCTTACGGCAGCGGGAGATGCTAATTATCCGGTAGATATCCGCCGTACTACATTTGATTTTCGCACCGATCTTGAGCGGGTACATATATCCGAACTCACAAGAAAAGCTTCGGTGGCAGACAGCGCAAGCGTGCATAGAGTGTTTGACCGGCTTCATCAGGATATCGCGCATATTCGGCAGATGCTTCTCTCACATGATCTCGGGGATTCTGAATTGTCACACATACTCTCCCTGATCCAAGAAAATATCAGGGAATAAGACGGCTTTTTGACTGTTTTGGCAGGGTAGACAAGTATTCAGGTACGTGCTATGCTAGACTGGCCCGATTGAGAGGGGCAGTCTTTTATTTATTGAGATGTTTTCCACTTTGTACCCGTATGTCTTTTCTACAGAAACTATTTCCGGATCAGAATAAAAAAGTGATTAAAAGCCTTCAACCGCTGGTTGCGAGCATTAATGCGCTCGAGAATGATTTTGAAAAATTAACCAATGAGCAAATTCAGGCGAAAACTCCTGAATTTAAAGCACGCCTTCTACGAGGTGAAACGCTTGATGCTATCCTGCCTGAAGCATTTGCAACTGTGCGTGAGGCTGCGAAGCGTACGCTTGGCATGCGCCATTATGATGTACAGCTTATCGGAGGTATCACTCTTCATCGCGGGCGAATCGCCGAGATGCGCACCGGAGAAGGAAAAACGCTTACTGCGACGCTTGCCGTCTACCTCAATGCGCTTGCAGGTAAAGGTGTACATGTTGTTACCGTAAATGATTACCTCGCAAAACGAGACGCAGTCTGGATGGGACAGATCTATGATTTTCTCGGAATGAGTGTCGGTATTATCCAGAACCAGCGTATTACATTTCTCTACGATAAAAAAACAATTAACAATGAACGATTAACACAAGAGAAGGAAGAGGGTGGTGAACTTGATACTGAACGGGACGAGAAGGGAAGTTTTGAAGTGGAAAATGAATATTTGCGTCCGGGATCACGCCAGGAAGCATACCGATGCGACATCACCTACGGAACCAATAATGAATTCGGTTTCGATTATCTGCGCGATAACATGGTGCAGCGAATCGAAGATATGGTAATGCGGCCGGGATCTGAAATGCATTATGCGATTGTCGACGAAATCGATTCGATTTTGATCGATGAGGCACGAACCCCGCTTATTATTTCCGCACAAGCCGAGGAAGCAACAGACCAGTATTATCGTTTTGCCGATCTGGTCAAAATGCTGGTGGTTACTGAAGATTATAATATTGACGAAAAATTGCGCAGTGCAACCCTGACTGATTCAGGAATTGCGAAATTTGAAAAGTGGCTCAATGTCGATAATATTTATGTCGAGGGTGGAATCAGAACCGTACACCATATCGAACAGGCGCTGAAAGCTGAATTTTTGTTCAAACGAGACAAAGATTATATCGTTGATGCAGGTGAAATCATTATTATCGACGAATTTACCGGACGCAAAATGCCGGGTCGTCGCTATTCCGAAGGATTGCATCAGGCGATTGAAGCAAAGGAGAAAGTGCCCATCCAGAAAGAATCGAGAACGCTTGCCACGATCACCTTCCAGAATTTGTTCCGCATGTACGATAAACTCGGCGGTATGACCGGTACGGCAAAGACCGAGGAAGAAGAATTTTTCAAAATTTATGGTCTTGAGGTGAGTACGATTCCGACCAACAAAGGCGACCATCGGCTCGACCATCCGGATCGGATCTATAAAAACAACAAGGGAAAATATAAAGCGATCGTAGAGAAGGTGAAAGAAGCACGTGCCAAGGGTCAGCCGGTCTTGATCGGTACGATTTCGGTTGAAAAAAACGAAGAATTGAGCGCGTATCTCTTCAGCCAGGGAATTGAACATGAAATTTTGAATGCAAAAAACCATGAGCGTGAAGGGCAGATCATCGCGCAAGCTGGGCGACCGGGTGCAGTGACTCTTGCGACGAATATGGCAGGACGCGGAGTCGATATCAAACTCGGTGGGGTGCCTTCGGTACCAGCTGATGTTGACACCGTAGTCAAGGCCGGAGGATTGTTTGTCCTCGGTACCGAGCGACATGAATCCCGCCGTATCGACAACCAGCTCCGCGGACGAAGTGCGCGCCAGGGAGATCCGGGTGAAACACAGTTTTTTGTCTCGACCGAAGATGATCTCATGCGTATCTTTTCAGGTGACCGATTGAAAGCCGTCATGACCCGGTTCAATATTCCTGATGACATGCCGATTGAGCAGAAGATGATTACACGCATCCTTGAAAGCGCACAAAAGAAAGTGGAATCGCATCATTTTGATACCCGCAAGCATTTGCTTTCATATGATGATGTCTTGAATAAGCAACGCGACGTGATTTATAAGAAACGTCGTGAAATTCTGGATGCGGCAAAGCGCGAAATTGATGCTCTCATTCCTTCCGAACCTTCTATTTCCTCGAAGGAAGAGTTACCACGTACCCTTCGTGAAATCGTTTTTGAAATGGTCGAACAGGAAATCGAAACCGTTGTCTCCATGCATACGAGCGCTGAAGATGAAACACAATGGAATACGAAGGAAATTATTGAGAGTATGAGTGCAATGATGCCTTTATCTCCGACACATGCATCAGAAATCGAATCGATTATTTCCTCTGCTGCAAAAGACAATAAGAATCCGATTGAGGTGCGTGATGAAGTGGTCGCAAAATTAGTAGCAGAAGCGCAGACAGCTTATACTACTTTTGTACACTCTCTCGAAAAAATTCAGACTGACCCGACCGCGCGGGCGCAAATGATGATCGAGGTTGAGCGTGGGGTACTTCTCCGTACGATCGATATGATGTGGGTCGATTATCTGATTACGATCGATCACTTGCGTGCGGGAATCGGACTTCAGGGGTACGGACAGCGCGATCCTCTGGTACAATACAAACAAGAGAGTTTCCATCTTTTCAACCGACTGCTTTCAGGTATCCAGCATGAAGTGGCGAATACGATTTTCAAAATTCACGCAGGAATTCAACTTGCTCCGAGCGTCATGGCTGATGATACAATGACGCTTGAAGGTGCCAAGAAGACCAGTGAATCGGAAGCTGCAGCAAAACCATCTGGCGCTGGAAAAGCAGTTGAGGGAAAAATTGGACGCAATGACCCGTGTCCATGCGGATCAGGACTCAAGTATAAGAAGTGTCATGGAAAAAATGCATAAACATTATAATAAAGTAGACTGAAGTCTACTTTATTTGTTATAGTGAAGTTTGTATGAGAATTACTATTGGATCTACTAATCCGGTAAAGGTGGAAGCACTCCGAGAGCTTATTGCTGACTATCCGCATCTTCGTGATGCAGCGGTCGTCGCACATGAGGTTCTCTCCGGGGTGAGTGACCAGCCGAGATCGCTACCCGAAACTATTGAAGGCGCCACGAACCGTGCGCGTAATGCATTTCAGGAGTGCGTCTATTCATTTGGTATTGAATCAGGACTCATGGAAGTTCCCCATACCAAAACCGGGTATATGGACGTGTGCGTATGTGTCATCTTTGACGGCACTGAGTATCACCTCGGATTGTCTTCCGCGTGGGAAGTGCCGCACCGCGTGGCTGAGCTCATGTCGCAGGGCCTCACTATGAGTGAAGCTGCACATCAGGCGGGTTTCAGCAGCAATCCTAATCTTGGGTCAGCAGAAGGATTGGTCGGGATTGTGACCAAAGGAAGATTGACGAGAAAAGCATATACCAAAGAGGCGATCAGGACTGCACTGATCCATATCGATACGGAATAATATTTCTATGCTTACATTAGGTAGATACCTACATTATAAAGGCGGTGAATATCGAGTACTTGGTGTTGCAAAGCATAGTGAGACACTTGAGGAAATGGTGGTGTATGAAGCTTTGTATGAAAATAAAGTTTCGAAGTTGTGGGTGCGTCCGCTCGGTATGTTTCTCGAAACTGTTGAGAGTGATGGTAAAACTGTCCCGAGATTTCAATATATTGGAGAATAAGTTGGTAGTAGTATGAAATACGACAAACTCGTGCGAGACAATATTCCGGAATATATCCGGAACAAAGGTGGTACACCGGTGTATCATATCGCTTCCGAGAGGGAGTATTGGAAAAAATTGAAAGAGAAATTGAGCGAAGAAGTACAGGAGTTTCAGACAGACGAGAGTATTGAAGAACTTGCGGATCTTTTTGAGGTACTCGACGCAATTGCAGAATATAAGGGATTTGATCGAAACGCTATTGAAAAGGTGAAAAATGAGAAAGCCGAAGAGCGAGGAAGATTTCGGGATCGGATTATACTTGAAGAATCGTAAGTTTTTGATTGTGCTACAGTATCATACTATTCTTTTTGATTTCGACGGCGTACTGTGTCGAGATCGATTTTATACACATACTTTGATACCGGAGCATCAATTTATTGTTGATTGGATTCAGAAACATATCTTCGGTGATGCTGAATTATGCGCGCGATGGATGCGTGGGGAGATTGATTCTCGTGGTATAAATAATACTATTGCTACTGCGTGCGGGGTTGAATCCGACTGGCTCCATACTCAGTTTCTCGAAAGTGTTCGAAAAATGAAGCTTGATGAACGCGTTGTTTCTTTGGTAAAAAAATTAAAAATGAGAGGGGTAAAAGTTGGATTGGTCACCAATAATATGGATGTTTTTTCAGAGATTACCATAACTAATCATAAATTATCAGAGTTATTTGAGGTAATCATTAACTCAAGCGATTACGGAATCCTTAAAAAGGATAATCATGGCGAATTATTTGATGTCGCACTTGAGAAGTTGGCTGTTGGTATTAACAAGAGTTTGATGATAGATGATTCGACTGGTGTTATTGAGTTATATAGACAGAAGGGTGGTTCAGGATTTTTATATACCCCCTCCGTACCATTTGGTGGTGAATTACAAAAATTTTTATTACCATAAATTATGGACTCACGAATTTCATTGCTCCGACCCTGTAAGTGGGAGGAAGTATTTCTTGAATGGTATAAGAATGAGGGGGAAAACTCTGATTGGACTGCGCTTGCGAAAGATCGGGGATTTGCTAGTTGGGCAGAGTGGAGATTAAAAGGGTATGCTGAAAGATTTGGTTGTCGTGAAGCTGAGTGGGGACTATATGAAATTATGAATCCTTCGCCAGTAGTATCTGAATGGTATGGTGGACCATTCCGTACCTGGATCGAACGGTATTATGGTGGTGCCCATGCGATGCAATTTAGTGAGATTGCAAAACATCTAGGATTGCAGCAGGCGAGTAAGATTAGATCAATAGTTGAAGATTATCCGGCACTATCAGTTATATCTGCACTCCAGTTGCCTGACGGTACTGTACACGTGATTGAAGGAATGCATCGATCGGTAGCGCTTTCGATCATGCTATATGATGAAAAGCCATTTCATGGAACATTACTTTTTGCAATTGGGAAGACAGCACTGACTGAATTGCCTGAGGTTGGAAAGAATACTTCGAAATAGTATGGTGAAGCGAATTGTCATTATACTTTTTGTTTTTATTTTCGTATCGTTTGGAAGTTATTTTGCTGCATCATATCTTTTTTCATTATCACGACCAGTAGTAGTTTTTCACACCAGTACACCTTCGACTACTGACGTTATCACTCGCATACCCGATCCTATTTCTGAGCCGACATCTACTACTTCAACCGAACCGGACGAGGTGGTCGTCACTTCAACTCCGGAAAAACTTCCGACCAGCGTAGTGCATGATGTCCCATTCACTCCACAAGCTCCGTTTGGTGACTGGGCAGATCCTCGTCAACAAGACGGATGCGAAGAGGCATCAGTGGTCATGACGTATCGCTGGGCGACCGGACAGGAGCTCACGCGACAGGAAGCACTTGAGGAAATCACCAGTATGTCGAATTGGGAAGAAAATACCTATGGCGGATATCGTGATACTTCGGCTGCGGATACACGTGCGCGACTACTTGAAGAATTTTACGGGTATGATCACGCACGAGTTGTCTATGATATTACGCTTGCTGACGTGAAGCGTGAACTTGCGGCAGGAAATATTCTGATTATTCCGTTTAATGGGCAAATTCTCGCTAATCCTAATTTCAAACCACCGGGACCGGAGCGCCACATGCTGGTGGTAATTGGATATGATGACACGACGAAGACTATTATTACCAATGATCCTGGCACTCGATTGGGAGAAAAATTCACCTATTCATATCAAAACTTTGAAAAATCGTTCCGAGACTATGAAACCGGGAATCATGTACCGATTACCGAGGAGAGGACTGCAATGATTGTAGTTAGTAAGCAGCCATAAACTTTCCACTTTCTCAACTTGACGCCTTAGCCCTTTTATCGTACACTACGGCTCATTCTATTTGTTAGTGATTTTTGAATTTATGAGACGTCATACCAGTGATATTCGGTCGAAGGTTAAGTGGGGAATTGTAGGAATTTTCGCATTACTTATCGTCTCGGGTATTTTTGTCTATCCGAAGCCGGTAAATTCGCTTATTGGATGGTTGAACGATAAAGCAGCACTTGCTTTTCCTCACGTTCCTGATAAGCCATTCCAGCTCGGGCTTGATCTCAAAGGTGGTGCACATCTGACGTATGAAGCTGACATGAGCGCCATTGCCGAGAGCGAGCGCGCAAGTGCACTTGAAGGTGTACGTGATGTTATCGAACGACGCGTCGGTGGAATCGGAGTATCGGAACCACAAGTGCAGACCAGTAAAGTCGGAGATTCATACCGACTTACTGTAGATTTGCCAGGTATTCAGGATATCCAACAGGCAGTTGACCTTATCGGACAGACCCCGATTTTGGAATTCAAGGAAATGAACATGGAACCACCGCGTGAATTGACCGCGGAAGAACAGAAACAGCTTGAGGACTACAATGCTGACGCAAAAAAGCGCGCAAATGATATTTTGAGACGTCTTAATCGAAAAGAATCATTTGAAGAGCTGGC
>CAYWFD010000044.1:0-733 GCA_964457885.1 uncultured Gammaproteobacteria bacterium | reverse complement strand
AAACACTTTCTGAAGATGAAGCAAGCAAAGTAAATGGCGGATATCTCTCATATGTCAGTGCCACTTCGACTGATCCTATAATTTACGCATGGGCTGCAAGCTCGACGGAAGGAACCGTTTCCAAAACATTGGTTGATACTGTTGAGGGGCATAATATTCTCAAACGAGGTAAGGAGCAAGAAAGCGGCCCTGAAGTATTGGCAAGTCATATTTTGATTTGTTATTTGGGTGCGGTCGGATGTGACGCTCCACAGTTCAATAAAGACGAGGCTCGAGCAAAAGCTCAGGAGCTCTATGACGCTGCAAATGGTGATAACTTTGCAAGTCTTGCGGAAGAGAATTCTACTGAACCTAACGTATCGTTGACCAAAGGAAGTTTAGGGTGGATTGCTCGCGGGCTTACGATTCCTGAATTCGAAAATGCCGTGTTCTCAGCCGAGAAAGGGCAGATTATCGGACCGGTTGAAACTCCCTATGGCTTTCATATTATTTATAAACAGGATGAACGCATTGGAAAAAAGTATGAAATTTCTCGCATCCTGATCAAGGCACAGAGTAAGAATGACATCGTTCCACCGCAAGAAGAATGGAAAGATACTGGACTTTCAGGAAAACAACTTTCCCGTGCGCAGGTAGTGTCTGATCCTACCACCGGGGCAGTACAAGTGTCCCTCAATTTCAATGATGAGGGAACTAAATTGTTTGCTGAAATCACTGAACGAAACTTGGGCAA
>CAYWFD010000043.1:0-8486 GCA_964457885.1 uncultured Gammaproteobacteria bacterium | reverse complement strand
CCATAGCCTGATTGGGTCACCGGAAATCCATGAGTATTGAGGTACTGTTGCAGCCCCCGCACCTGCTCATCATTCATCCCCATTTTCAAATCTTTGGTGAATGCAATTGCTCTTTCTGCCAGTGCACTCACGGATAGAGATGCGCTACTTACCACTCTACCTACGATCGTACGCTCAATGGTAGTCGTATATTTTCCTCCGGGAGCATAGAATCTCACGTATATGGTTTCTGAATCACGATCTGGATTTCGCATATACTCCACTCGTGACACATACGGTTTGAGAGATGCATTATCGAATTCAGGATTATCTGAAATCGCATATCCTGACACCGTGCTCGGATCCGCATTGAATTCAAGAACAACCGGTGCAGCTGAATTGACGGTGACTTCGGATGCATTCACTCCATTCACGCGTACCGTAAATTCAGGAGCGCCTCCAAGTGTCTTAGGGCTCGGTATAAAGAGTGAAGGATCAATACTGCTTCCATTCCTCTCTACAATAACTGTTCGCACCACGTCAGGCGCCGCATTCCCAAACCCATCTTCGACCGAGTACGTGAGCGTGTAGGTTCCGGGTACACTCGTGTCTACCGAACCCGCAACAGCGACTCTATTGGTGATATTTCCTCCAAGATCATCGAGTGCGGTCGCACCTGGATCACTAAACGTCGCTCCGAATTTCACGCGCATCGTCGCGCTCCCGTTCAAGGTAAGCACCGGAGGATCCGTATCATCGATCATCTCGACATACGCATTATCAAAATGTGTTCCATACTCGCCTGCCCACCCTCGCCCTCCGTCAGAACCGGAAAGTCTGAAGGTAATGTACCGAAGTCCGGTACCATAGCCGCTCAAGGTAGTAGACACCAGTCTCCAGGTACCGCTCACGGTCTGTAGACCGGTATCAAACGAATCAAGTGTATTGTGGTCAATATCTTCGAGAATTACTTCAATTTGGTATTGATCATCAGGAGGTTTGGAACCGAAGTGGAATTCCGTGAGCCATACCCCAGCATCAATCGAAGGCGCAGTATCGAGATACTCTGCTCCATATCCGCGGTCTACCAAGTTAACCGTCTGGTAGAGCGGAGTAAATACAAATGAACTTCCGAACGCATGCGAGCCTTCGTAGGAATATCCTGCATTTGCCCACAACACCCCGCCGGACCACCCGCTCAAGTCGCCAGTCTCAGCGTCAGGATTGACGAGAATATTAACCGCATGCGCGCTTGACGCAAAACCCAAAAACGCAATGACTGCTGCAATACTGATACCGAGGCGGAGACCGATGATACGCATAGAGCGATAAAAAATGGATAGATGATAACAGGTGGAGCAAGTATATCATGAACCGATGTAAACAAAAAACCACCCAATATTAGGATGGTTATATGTCTTATGATAATTTTTTGAACGATAGTTTTTTCGTAGCCAATGATTCTTTTAAGATTCTAATACCTTTGGGTCCCATACCATGAAGACTGGCAATTTCCTTCTCGGTTTTCTTCGCAAGCTGCTTCAGCGTACCAATCCCTGCATTCATAAGCGCCCGCTGTGCAGGAGCACTGAGAGTATCAAAGTCGCGAGAACCATATTTTTTGTAGTATCCTGGCCAGCATTTGGGACAGACCGGGCAATCGCTCGAGCGGCTATATATGTGACCACGACGACAGGTTTTTCTTGTGTTTTCATAACACAATCTTTTTCAATACTCCCTTTCGCTTCACGATATTTTTGTAATCCCACTGAATCTCTTTCGCTTTCTTGAGCCAGCGTTTCAAATCTGTTACGTTGATTTCTTCAGCGGAATTATAAAAGATGGAGGCATCTTTGAATTTCTTACCCACCACATTCAATCTCTCCTCATCAAAACCTTTTCCGCTCCAAAACATCAGTCTGATTCCAGCCTTCTGCTTGCTGTAGCCGACAATCGGATTCCCATCGAGAAACCAGACCGGATGCCTGTGCCAGAGTTTATTCTCAGACTTTGACAAGCCCTTTGTAATTTCTTCTGCGAGTATATTGCAGATTTTCTTATCTTCGGTAGCTTGCGCATTGTTGTACACGGTGATTTCTTTGGAGATCATATAAGATACTAATACATTACGCACCGATCACCACCACCTTCACCCGATCGCCCATCTTCTGGTCTGCAACAAACCCAAAAAGGATTCGAGCACTTTCGTGAACTTGACTAGCGATATATTCACCAAGCGCACTCACACTTTCTGCCAATACATCGCTTCCTGCATAGATGACATAGAGCACTCGTTTCATATTTTTGGGTTGAGGTAGCGTAAGGCTCGAATGAGTGAAGATCGAACTTTTGAGTTCATCAAGTGACACTTCAGCTGCTTCCGCACTTTGAAAAAAGAGTAATCCCGCATTCTGTAATGTCGTCTTCAAATCCGCAAAATCGATATTAATGACTCCATGCGTCCGCACAATGTCGAGAATCATAGAAATCACCTGCTCCACTACCTGATTCACCTGTGTCAATCCGCGCTCAGCACTTCCACTCGCGATCACCTGCTCACTATTCACCACGAGCATCCCATCGACCGCCGCAGTCACTACCGACATTCCGACTTCCACATCTGCCGCTTTTGCCGCACCCTCAAAGGAGAACGCGGTCGCCCCCACAAAACACGTGAGTATTCCCTGCTCGCGAATAATCCGCGAGATTTCCGCCACCTGGTGCGCATTTGATGGAGTCGAGAGATTGCCCATGAGAAATACCATATCCGCTCCCGCGACCGTCTGACGCACCTCGTCTGCTACCAATGCCACAGCCTCACTCGCCCGTACAGGATCCTCACCATCCCGAAAGACCGGTAAGGTAATGCGGTCTTCAATCGTCTTCGAATACGTAAGCGACTGTGGAATTCCAACTGCTACTCGCGTCACTGTATCAGAGACCAGATGCTGGAGCGTATCAAGAATAGCGGCTCCCCTGCCTCCGACAGACATGAGCGTAATGTGTGGAAGTGTGGTGGAACTTTTTTTTCGAGACATACAGAATAATTCAAGAGTAATCATTCATTGAATACTATAGCACAGCGCGCATACGACACAAAAAAATCGAACATTTTTAGTGTTCGATACGTATGTGCCACTCTGAACTAATCAAACCATTTCGTTCCTATCAACAAAATGGTTGTGGATAAAGACTTGTTTTTTTTCATATTTTATGGTCTACTAGAATCATAGACAAGTAATTTCCCTATACGTGGGCTTCCGGAACGGTTGCTCGTAAATAGCGTATAGGGTTTTGTCTTTTATTGAGAGAATAATGACCTTTCTTCAATAATATTTGCTTTTAGTATTTGATAATACGACTCATCCCCCTGCTCGTGCTTGCGATAGATTGACCAACTTGCAAAGTCTACTGCCTGTAATGCTTTTTCTTCGTATGGAGTCTTGATAGTCACCTCAATATCAAGTTTATGCTGCGTATTCATACTTACACGCAGATAATCCATAAAATTTTCATTCAAAAATTTATTAGTTTCTCTTCGCGACGCAATAAGTAATATTTTTCTATCGGTTGGTACTAATTTCTTGGTAAATATACGATCAAGAAGAATATTCGTCACATAATTGTATAGCACCTGTTTCTCATCCTGCAATCTGGTATACACTCGTTTCTTATTGAGATAAATGGTCATGATTCCACACTCTGTATCCGCAAGACGCCGCAATAATCTTTGACGCGTCAACGGTTTCTCTCGATAACAATGAAGCACGCTCTGTTTGCCCCTATGCTTCTTTTTTAAATCCCGATGGGTTCGGGCAACAACTTTTTCTATCAATCTTTTTTTCTTACAAAAAAGCAAGGTGATAACAAAATAATTACTCGTTCTCTTTTTGGTAAAATCAAACCCAAGATCCCCACTCTCATCCAAAAAAATATACGCCATACTCCCCTCCCTGTTATATAGTTTAGACTCAATTACTATAGTACCGTATTCAGTGATCACTCCTCAACTCGACCTCTCGCCCCCATATACCGACACCAATCACAACTCTCGCCGGACTCTGGAATCATATCACCCTCAAGACACTTCTTGATCGCAATAATCGTACCCTCGACCCAGGAATCGTCGCCGGTGTAGGGAATCAGGTTCACGTCGAATTCGATACGTTTATCAAATGCTTCCCGATCCATTTTTCCGGTACAGTAGACAAAGTATCCGGTATCAGAAATGGTGAGGCCATTCTGGCGAAGCAGCCATTGGTACACTTCCATCTGTCGCTTGTAGCCATCCTGCCATTCGCGATCGAGCTCAGTCACCGCTTCTTCTTTTGCGGTCGCCTTGTAATCCACGACAATATACTCACCTGCCCCACTAATCCAGAGATCATCAATCGCTCCTGAGACGATGAGTCCAGTCGATGGATGTAGGAATTTCACTCCACCAAAATTGTATCTCCATTCATCGAGTTCTTCATGCGCTACCGGACGAGCATCTATTCCATATTCTTTTTGCAGTGGGTGCTGCTCTCCTTTTGCACGATGGCCATCAAATTCTTGTTTGAGGAGATGATCGACCGCACTATTGATCGAGAATGGGAATCCGGGGACCCGCTTCACGCCGAGACGATTATCGATATAGAAACAGCGGGGGCATTCGGTAAAGAGGTCGATCTTTGATCGGCTCAGTTTCCAATTCTTCCCGCCGTAATTCCAGTCTGCTCCGCGAGTGGGGTTGTAGTAGGTGGACATAGTTATTGTTGAGAAAATACCCTTACCAACTGATCAAAATTTTTAATCGGATTTTGCTCAAATTCTTCTTGTTGAACATATAACGCTTTGTACACAACTCGACTTTGTCTATTGTTTACATCCTCACACCATTTCTGCAGACGTTCAAACTTGATTTTATCATCATCTTCTTCACGACCTTTTGTCTCAACGATGTACACTTGTTTATCATCAATTTTCACAAAGAAGTCAGGATAATAAATCGCAATGAAGCCTTCACTATTTTTGTATTCTATACGAAGTGCACTCGCCTCCTTATTCTGGAAGTTCTTTGCAAAAGAGATAATATCATCACACTTCTCCAAGAAAGCAGAAAACTCTAACTCAAAGTTACTATCACCAACAATCTTATTGAATACAGACTTTTGAGGAATAAAAAACGACTTATCATTTACCACGAATGGTCGAGCCTCACTAACTTTGATGTAGTTCTTTATTTCAGTATCCCCCTTGTCTTGAACCGTCAATTCATTGATATATTTCTTAAATAGGTCCTTAATAAGTTTTATGTACTCTACTTCAGACAGATTACGAAGCACATTGAGATCTGTAAGGTCCACAGACTGTTCAAACATATATTCGGCAATGAAATCTTTCACCTTGCCAAACAAAATATCATAACAGCCGAATAAACGCATTTCTCGCATAATCGCTTGAACAAAAAACCCGACAACACTTTGGTAATTTGGCTCAACCTCTGAATTCAAAACTGTCGTATGATGAACCTCTTCTGCAACCACATCCTTAAAAATAATTTCTCGCTGTTCCTGCTCTGAAAAAGTTTTGATTTTAACTCTTTTGTTTCCAAACTTAGAAATATCCAATGACGCAAGATTTTTATACTCACGCTGTATTCGCGGAGTCATAACCGGCAATTCAATATCAAGCTTCTCAATATCTTTCTTCTCATTTTCTTTATCAACCTCAATAACCATTGGCGAAATTGCTTTTGATCCAGCGCCCATTGATTTCTTCTCAAGAATTACACCTTCACCTTTAATACTTTCAACAAAATCCATGAAGGCAGGCGTACCGATTACGCTCACATATTCATTAATATCATCTCTTCCAAAATACATTCTTCGTAGACCTCGACCAAGTGTTTGTTCGGGAAGGATTTTACTATCAGCTGCATACGGACGAAGACCAACAATCGTGGTAACATTTCTGACGTCCCACCCTTCTTTGAGCATCATTACTGAGACAATCGCCTTGTATGGACTCTCCCAACTATCAATCTCATTTGATTGTTTTCGCAACACTTCTAGCTCTTCTTTATTTTTTCCAGAAACACTCTCAGAGATTTCACCGCTTTTATTCGTGTGAATAGTCAAAACCGCCCCCCTAAGCTCTGGATAATTCATCTCAAGATACCTAGCAACATCATCACAGTTCTTCGTATCATCAGTCATGATAAAGAGAATTGATTTTTTTCCAGTAGGTTCAAGCTCTTTATACGTCTTTCTCCACTCTTCAACACCAAGATTGATATGATCTCTCCATTTTTCGGTGAATACTACACTTTGGGTTTCTCTCAATTTTCCACGACTTGCTTCATCGGGCACTACTGGTTGTTTCACTACACGCTGGTGAATTGCCTCAACTAATGGATAATCAGAAATTACATGGGGGAAAATATTACCTTTATTGTTTTTTGGTGTAGCCGTCACGTCGAGCTGGAGTGCGAGTCCACTACTCTTTTGCTTGAGTTTATTATCGATGTCTCGAATAGATTTAAGCCACGCGTTTTCTTCGTGAATATGATGCGCCTCGTCATTGATAACAATAAGCTCATCAATATCTCGAACAATCATTCCCAAATCAACGGTTGAGTCATTTGTTTTTGTGACTGGTCTTTCACCAAGAAAATATTCCGCAGTATCCTCATCTTCAAAACTCGCACCACGAACGTCGCTTTCAAACACTCGATGGATATTCGTAAGAAAAATGTTTCCCGTATCAGATACATTTTTGAGGTCATCTTGCAGATGAAGTGTGATTTGAAAATCATCTTGCCAATTCTGACCCATGTGCCCGTTATCAGGTAGAATAGGATCTTGAAAGAATATTTTATTCCCCTCAAAATCATTCTTGATACGCTCAAAAACAATCACGTTTGGTGTAATAAGAAGAAAATTCTTTGCGAGCTTCGAATTTTCTTCGTAAAGTCTGTGGAAATATGCCCACGCAATCACCAAACTCATCACTTTTGTTTTTCCTCCACCTGTAGCCATTTTGATCACAAACCGAAGCCAATCCTCAGTAAACATTTGTGCACTCAAAATTCCGGTCGAATTGTATCTAATGAGATCATGCTTATCTTTCACTTCAGCCACCTCGTAGAGCCACACCACTGTCTCCAGAGCTTCTCTTTGTGAAAAGTAATAACGAAAATTATAAGAAGAGCCATCTGAATTATAGAGTATATGCTCTTCTTTGAACCACCACATCAAAAGAGCTTTTGATGTCTCGCTCGCCCCCTTGTAGTTTTGTACTCGCCACTCAAAAACTCGCTTGCGCAATTCTGCTACAAGTGGAGGAATAAGCTTCTCAAATCCTTTTTCTCGAAGATCTTCGTCAGCAGGAAACCACCTGATTTCAGGATTGAGGATTGCATATGGGTCTTTGGGAAAATCTGGGTGTAAGGCCATAAATTATTTTAGAATTTTTTTTAAGCTCTGTGCATAGGCTGGGTTAATTTCATATCCAAATCTTTTAACCTTATCCCAAAATAAACTTTTTACATCTTTCTCATTCTTAATATGGTCAATTGCCTCGTCTATATTTTTAACGGTCTTTCTTCTACATGAAGATACTGAACTTGATAAGTTGCTTGGTGTACTTTCTAGCACCTGCCAGAGGTCAGTGTTCCAAATCATTGAAACACACTCATCTAAATGGTTCTTAAATTCAGTAAAAAGTCCTTCGGCAGAAGTGCCTTCTGGAAGAAAAACCAAAAAAATATTTTCTGAATCTGAAACTTTATACCGAGTAAAACCTGACTCTTCTCTATCAACCTTTCCCTGATCATAAAATCTGGTAAATTCACTTAATCCCTTGTCTGCGTCAACGATAAAAAATACCTTGTTATTAAGTATGGTTGGAGTTGAAATAAAAACCTCCAGAAATTTTGCTACCTCTGTGACCCCTTTCAATCCCTTAGTTATTCTAACACCTATATTTATGTATTTATTCAAAGTAATTCCCTTTTCATCTTCAATAAAAATTAATTCATCATTTTGTGCAGCTAAAAAATACGCAAAAAAGTTGGGGTCGCCCATTATTTTACCAATCACTTTGATTTCATCATCACTGAATTCAGTGGTTACTTTATTATGAGTTATTCTTTGCCCATCCAGGATAGACCACATTACTTTCTCTTTTGCTATTTTACTACCAGCTAGCAATACAGGAGAGTGAGTCGAAACTAACATCTGAATATTTCCAAGCCATCTTTCAGAATTTAATTGTTTGGCAAGATTAGAAAGTAAGTCAACATGAAGAAAAGATTCTGGCTCTTCGAGCAACCACAAAGGATGATACTCTCCCCTATGCAATGAGCGATCACTATCAAGTAAAAAGTGTGTTAGGTAAAGAATTGTTGATTGTGCCCCCGTCCCTTGAGAGGTAAGATCAATTTCCGGAGCATTTTTATAACCAGAAAAGTTTATATCCGAAACTGCAATAATATCTTTTATATCTTTAGGTAAATTTATCGC
>CAYWFD010000042.1:0-8507 GCA_964457885.1 uncultured Gammaproteobacteria bacterium | reverse complement strand
AAAATAGGTACCCCATCGTTTCCGATATCCCCCGAAAAACCAATTCGTTTCCCATCAGCAACCACCTCGATAAACGCAGAACCAAAAATATGCCCTGCATCTCGCCACAGAGCACTTACCCCCTCTGAGAGATGGAGCAATTCTCCATAATCGACCCCGCGACACAACGCCCGGGCCCGAGCAACATCTTCTGCTTCATAGAGCATGGGATAATCGAACTTTGCCTGGTCATATGACATAATCGACAAAGCATCTTCCCAAATAAGCGGAGCGAGTTCAGTGGTCGCCTTGGTCATATAAATAGGACCTTCAAAACCATCGCGGACCAGTTTGGGAATACGCCCCACATGGTCATGATGTGCATGGGTCACGAGAAGTGCGTCAATACTTTTTGGATCAAACGGAAAATCATCAAAATTCTTTCCTTCATTGAAATCAGATCCTTGAAAAATTCCACAATCCACTAATAGCCTAATATGCTTTGTCTCAAGCAAATGACACGAACCGGTAACCTCTCGATTGGCGCCGCAAAATTGCAAATGCATAACGTAAAATTTCTAAGTAACCTAATAATTCTAAAATTAAATACCTTTACAGTTGCAGTAATTATTTTTAGTATACCACACTTCACCAAAACTGTACTTTCGCCTTATGTGCTGGTATACTGTAAAAACGATTATGCGTGTTGACATCGATAAAATAGAAATAAAAGAACCCCCGATTGAGGAGCTCAGCAAAAAACGCTCTTGCCTGGGCAGGTTTGTGGTAACCGGATGCGGATGTTTCGTATTGGCATTTATCGTATCCCTCGTAATTCTGCGTTTTACGGTCGGCCCCCAGACCAAAGAATTGAAGGATATCCCGACCGAATTCAAAACAGCAGTCACGATTTACGATTTTGACGGAGTAGAGAAAATAACCTATACTCCCGGGCGTGAGCGTGGTCGAATTATCGAAACCGCAGGCTACGTACCGAAGCTCATTATCGCACCATTTATCATTTATTTTGATAAAGAATACAAATATATTCCACTACCCGAAGAACATCGTGCAACCGCTGGTTTCTGGGAAAAATTCTTTGCATTCGTCAAAGAGCCAATCACCGATCATCGTGATGTTTATCTGCTTGAATGGCAAAAATTGTCTGCTGAAGCTGATTTTATCGAAGAATACTATCGCAAAGGATTGGAAAAACTTGGATTCTTACTCAATACTGATACGAAAGATAAGACACATACACAATTCTTCTTTGGCAAAGGAGAACAAACAACCAAAATTGAAGGTACCGTGCGGATTGTCGACGAAAATATCGCTAACGGCACAGATTATGTGTCTCTGACTGTTGTCATGCCAACGGAATAAAAAGTAAGACGAAAAAAGTAAAATTTTTTACTTTTGCCTTTTGCCTTTTTACTTTGTACTATGTCTGTCAAAGAAATAAAATATGGTTCCCTCACCTGGGTCCACATCAGCAAAATCAACGATGAAGCGATCGGATATTTGAGAAAAAATTTCAAATTCCATGCACTCGATTTGGAAGATATCAATACGGCTCACCATAGCCCCAAATTGGATGTGTACAAAAATTACCTTTTCCTTATCACGCAAATTCCTTATATCAAATCGACCAGAAAAATGATCGCGCATGAAATTTTTATTTTTGCAGGAGACGGATTTCTTATCACCATTCAGGAATCAAAAAACCGCGAAATAAAAAACTTATTTTATCGCTGTGTCAATAATCGTAAAATGAGAACAGAATGGTTTGAGAGTACGTCAGGCTTGCTTCTCTATCACATTCTTGAAGAATTGTTTGCCCAAATCCAAAAAACACTCAAAGAAATCGGGGTTGAATTGAATGAAATTGAAAACGAAGTATACAAAGATGAATTGCAGACCGTTACTGAAATTAAAGAGTTGGCACAGCATCGTCGTAATATTTTTGCAGTTCGACGCATTCTCGATCCACAGCGATTTATCGTATCGACTCTCTCGCATACCCGACGCCCCTTCCTCGACGAATCTCTTTCGATTTATTTTGACGACATCCGGGACTTACTGGATCGACTATGGGTCATTGTGGAGTCATATAATGAAAGCTCAGACAGTCTGCATTGGACCATAGAATCACTCATCAATCACCGCACCACCAAAATCATCAGTGCACTCACGATCGTGTCGGTCGCATTCACGCCGCTCGTAGTGGTTACCGGTTTTTACGGTATGAATATTAGCGGACTACCGCTCGCAAACCACCCCAATATTGTCCATGGCATTTTAATCGCACTCGTACTCGGAATCGTACTCATGATTTATCTCTTCAAAAAGAAGCGCTACCTCTAAAGGCTTACGTGTGATTAAGCACATTTTTGCATCAAAAATCCATAGTATTACTGGAGCGGCAATTCTTGTCGGGGTCATGTCGCTCATGAGTAAAATAATCGGTCTCATTCGTGATCGATTATTTGCGCATCAATATGGAGCAGGGGCGGTGATGGACTCGTACTACGCTGCATTCAAAATTCCAGATTTCGTCTACAATCTTCTCATTATCGGCGCCTTGTCTGCAGGATTCATTCCTATTTTTATCGAAGCAATGCAGAAAGACAAAAAAGAATCATGGAAAATCGTCAACGGCATCATCAATACTACAGGCCTCCTTCTCATCATTTTTTCAATTTTTGCAATCTGGCAGACCCCACTGCTCATACAATGGCTTGTACCAGGATTTGATGGAGAAAAATTAGCACTGACAATACAGCTATCGCGTATCATGTTCTTATCCCCTCTTATACTTGGACTTTCCAGTGTTTTCGGGAGTGTGCTTCAATCATACAAAGCATTCGCCGTATATTCCATGACTCCGATCATGTATAACCTCGGAATTATCGTAGGTATTCTGGTACTGGTTCCCTTATTCGGCACTATTGGCCTCGCGTACGGAGTCATACTGGGAGCATTACTCCATCTTGCAATCCAACTTCCCCTGGTTTACAGCTACGGATATCGTTATCGCCCGACCTTCCAATTGAACAACGCTTCAGTCAGAAAAATCGGTAAACTTATGATCCCCCGTATGCTCGGCATGGCAACGCGACAGATTGACATCATCGTCATCACTGTTCTTGCGTCCACGATCGGCACGGGCGCACTATCCGTTTTTTCATTTGCCGATAATCTACAATCTGTTCCGGTGAGCATGGTGGGTATTGCATTCGCAGTCGCCATTTTTCCGACACTCTCTGAACTCGCAGGTAAATCACAAATTACTGAACTCCGGACCCAAATTGCACGCACTGCTCGCCAAATAATCTGGCTTATCGTTCCTTTGGCAATCACGATTTTACTTCTTCGCGCTCAGATTGTCCGAGTCGTACTCGGTACCGGACAATTCGACTGGAAAGATACGATCCTGACCGCGCAATGTCTCGCATTCTTCTCGATTTCAATCTTCGCGCAATCCCTGACACCCATGCTTGCACGCTCATTCTATGCGCTGCAAAATACCTGGACACCATTTATCGTGAGCATTATCTCGACCCTGATCAATCTGGGAGCAGGGATCTGGGCAACCCCACGCTATGGCATCGTGGGACTCGTTGCCGGATATTCATTCAGTATGGTCATACAGACTGCAGTACTCTGGGTGCTCCTGCACCGAAAAGTCGGATCGCTCAATGAATCGACAGTGGTCAGTCTCCTCGCCAAACTCTCGGTTGCAGTACTCGGTATGGGAATTGTAATACAAGGATTCAAATATATCTTGGGAACACTGCTCAATATCGATACATTCATCGGCATTTTCACCCAAGGTCTCGTGTCCGGCACCGTAGGAATTATTATTTACGGTCTCATCTGTTACCTGCTCCGTGTCGAAGAAATGCAGATCTTCGTCGAGAGCTTCAAACGCAAATGGTTCCGCATCAGATCCGCTGATGTAGAGATTGGTAGTGTGGAAAAATAGAACGTGGGCGGGCGTTCAATACCCACGACACAAGCCAAACCCTTGCTTTTTCTTTAGAATTACGTTAAAATAAAACTAACTCAAGGAATAAAATTTAGCTTAACCTAGCTAAATTTATACTGTTAAAATTCTATCTTTTAGCCTTTTAGGCCTCATAAGCATTGTAAGCATTTCAAGCCTAAATTATGCAAACCCGTAATTTCTGCATCATTGCCCACATCGACCACGGCAAATCGACTCTCGCAGATCGATTTCTTGAGATTACCGGCACCGTAGATAAACGAAAAATGCGAGCACAGTTACTCGACCAGATGGAATTGGAACAAGAACGTGGAATCACGATCAAGCTTCAACCCGTACGGATGCAATACAAAGGCTATACGCTCAACCTTATTGATACACCTGGACACGTAGACTTCACCTACGAAGTCTCCCGATCACTTGCTGCAGTCGAGGGCGCAATTCTCTTGGTAGATGCAAGCCAGGGTGTACAGGCACAGACCATTGCAAATTTATATCTTGCAATTGACCAGAATCTTACGATTATACCAGTCATGAATAAAATTGATTTACCGAATGCCGACCCAGAAAAAGTTGCGGCAGAAATTATTCATTTGATTGGATGCAAACGTGAAGAAATTCTTACCTGTTCAGGAAAAACTGGAATAGGTGTTCCTGAATTATTGGATGAAGTTATTGCTCGTATTCCCCCACCTCAACAAACAGCGGACAAACCTGCCCGAGCACTTATTTTTGATTCCTTGTATGATGATTATCGGGGAATTGTTGCTGCAATCAGAATGAAAGATGGCGAGTTGAAAAAAGGAGATTCGGTCATGTTCATGGGTACAGGTGCTATCGGTGAAGTACTGGATATTGGACACTACGCGCCACAAATGACCTCAGATGGAATTTTGGAAAATGGACAAATCGGATATATCACCAGCGGCGTAAAAGAACTTGGCGAAGTGCGTGTAGGTGACACCATTACACGTGCAAAAAATGGTGCCACTGAACAATTACCTGGATATAAAGAAGTGAAACCGATGGTATTTGCAGGTATTTTTCCGCGCGAAGGCGATGACTATAACGCGCTTCGAGAAGCCGTAGATAAGCTCAAACTCAGCGATTCAGCGCTTTATTATGAGCCAGAGCACTCACAAGCTCTGGGATTTGGATTCCGTTGTGGATTATTGGGCATGCTCCATCTTGAAATTTTCCAAGAACGATTACGTCGTGAATTTGGGTTATCCATTATTGCAACCGTCCCAAGTGTTGCCTATCACGTATTCAAGACCAATGGAGAAGATGTAATTATCAAAAGCCCTCAAGACTTACCTGAGGTGCAAAAAATTGAACATATCGAAGAACCCTGGATGACCGTCGATATTATTACTCCTCAAGAATATATTGGGAGTATCATGGGGCTTATTGCTGAGAGAAAAGGTGTATACAAAAATACTGAATATTTGAGTACGGGTGCTGGGCAGCGGGCAATGCTCCACTACGACATGCCACTTGCCTCGCTCATCACCGATTTTTATGATAAACTGAAATCTGTTTCAAGCGGCTATGCTTCACTCAATTATGATTACAAAGAATACCGAAAAGCCAATGTGGTAAAACTTGATATCATGGTTGCGGAAGAAGCTGTAGAAGAACTCGCAACACTCGTCTGGGAAGATGATGCGCATCGGGCAGGCAAAAAAATTGTAGAGGTACTCAAAGATACGCTTGATCGAGAACAATTCGTCATCAAAATTCAAGCGGCAATCGGAGGAAAAATAGTTGCAAGCGAACGAATCTCTGCTCTACGAAAAGATGTGACGGCAAAACTCTATGGCGGAGACGTAACACGAAAAAACAAGCTTCTTGACCGGCAAAAAAAAGGAAAAAAGAAAATGCTCTCCATGAGTAAAGGGAGGGTAAATATTCCGACCGAAGCGTATCTGGCAGTGTTAAAACGATAATATAAAAATAACTCAAAGCCTTTGAAGCCTTTAGAGCTTTTCAAGCATTTTAAGCTTTTACCCTATGTACGGAAGTAAAAAAATGAAAGTCCTCTGGACCGTGATCAGTGTTATTGCAGTATTCGCAATGCTCTTCTTCACGATCATGCCTGCATTCTACTACTAATAAGTCTAGTTAAAAGCATCAAGCTTGTCGTATGCCCAAAAAATGGGTCGTTTTGCCTGACCCTCCACAACAATTCATGGAGGAACATCCCGAACTTCCGACAATTGTCGCACGTTTGTTATACCATCGAAACATGAGAACTCAGCAGCAAATCGATGAATTTCTCAATCCTGATTATGAACGCGATATCTATGACCCCTTTCTCTTTCGAGACATGAACCGTGCAATTGCACGGATTTTGCAGGCAGTGGAAAATCAGGAATCAATAATCGTCCATGGCGACTATGACGCTGATGGCGTGTCTGCTTCCGTCATTTTGGTATCTACACTACGCGCACTCGGATCCACCAAAACTGATGTCTTTATCCCCCACCGTGAACTTGATGGGTACGGATTAAACATGAATACTGCAGAAACACTGATCAAAAATAAGGTGCAATTATTGATTACATGCGATTGTGGTGTCAGCAATGTGGCAGAGGTGCAAAGACTGCAAGAAGCAGGAATTGATGTAATCATCACGGATCATCATGCCGTACCCGAGATACCGCCAAAAGCTTACGCGATTATCCACCCTCGTGTACCTGGCGAGCAGTATCCTGACAAAAACCTTGCCGGAGGAGGGGTTGCCTTCAAATTAGTCCAGGGTATCATGCGTACGCACAAAGAAAAAAACCCTATACTTCCAAACGGAAAAACACATGAGTCACACGAAAAATGGCTACTCGACATGGTCGCAATAGCGAGTGTAGCTGACATGGTCCCTCTAATAGGCGAATCACGCACACTGACCAAATATGGACTGATTGTCCTCAACCACACCCGCAGACTGGGTCTACAAAAACTTTTACTTGAAGCACGTTTTTTGGAAGAAGGTGAAGGTAAAAAACGTGAAATTACCACTGAAACTATTGGGTTCCAAATTGCACCACGGATCAACGCTGCAGGAAGAATGAACCACGCAAGTACTGCGTTTCATCTCATGATCGCGGACAAAGGAACTGATGCAATTGACCTTGCTTTTGAATTGAATACCAATAACAAAGATCGTCAAAAACTGACTGATGAACTAGCAAAAGAAAGTATCAAAAAAGCAGAAGAAGACCCTGAAAGCCCAGTAATTGTGGTATGTGGGCACGGTTGGGCGCCCGGACTTGTAGGTCTGATCGCAAGCAGACTTAAAGAAAAATATCACAAACCCACGATCGTGTGTGCTGAAAATGAAGGAGTAGTAGTGGGATCAGGTAGAAGCGTCCCCGGATTCAACATGATTGAGACACTCCAAGAAATGCCTCACTTTTTTCTCAAATTCGGAGGACATCCGATGGCGTGTGGCTTCACACTGATCGCAAAAGAAAAATTAGCAGAATTCAAAAAAACACTCAATGATGCATTCAGAAAAAAAACCGAAGGAATTGATATGGAGCCTTCGGTACAGATTGACGCAGAAATTGATCTCGAAGACGTAAGTTGGGAATTATTCGACATTCTCGATAAATTCAAACCATTTGGTATTGCAAATGAAAAACCCCGATATATGGCGCGAGGTGTCACGATTCATCAAATGCAACCCGTAGGAAAAGAAGGTAAACACCTACGTCTTATGGTAAAACACCGCACACACAAGATACGCAAAACCATCGGATGGAGTCTCTGCAGTGATAACGGATCGACCAACTGGTGCGAAATATTACGGCCAGGTGATAAAATCGATATCGTGTTTGAAATCGACGTCAATGAATGGAATGGTAACCGTGAATTGCAATTGACCATCGTCGATTTGTGTAAGCACGACGCACAAAACACATAACACGACACAAAAATTCAGTCGTGATACGTGAGTCGTGTGTCGTATTTTCGTATAAATCTAGTATTATTCTTTCTAAATCAATGTTATGAAACTAACCATCTATACCGACGGAGGCGCCCGAGGAAATCCAGGTCCTGCTGCAACCGGAGTCGTTATCAAAGACGAACACGGAAAAACCATCAATGCATTTGGTGATTATCTTGGAAAACAAACCAACAATTATGCCGAATACGTGGCAATTATTTCTGGATTGAAAAAGGCTCTAGAACTTGGTGCTGACGAGGTCGATTGTGTTGCGGATAGTAAGCTGGTCGTCGAACAACTCAATAGGCGATGGAAAGTAAAAGAACCAACACTCCAAAAACTCTTTATCGAAGCGTGGAATGAAATGCAAAAATTCAGACGAATCCGTATTTCACATGTTCTTCGAGCAAAAAATAAAGAAGCCGACGCTGAGGTAAATAGAGTTTTAGATGCCAAGGCATACTAAATTGACAGTAACGTACAAATTAAGATAACATACCAACGTTAATTTATTAGTTAAAAGGCGCCTATGAAATTGGAACTAGGACAAGGAGAATCAGTCATCAACTCATG
>CAYWFD010000041.1:0-8734 GCA_964457885.1 uncultured Gammaproteobacteria bacterium | reverse complement strand
ATATTTCGTAAGGATTGATTTCTTCATTGGGAGCGATTGTTTCCTCTACCGGAGGGCTAGTTTCCTGATGGTCGGGTTCCCTGATTGTCTGAGTGGTCGTGGATCGATAATGGATAGTGTCTTCGGTATTGGATTCGATATCCTGCCCCTCTTCTACTACCTTTTGCCCATCATCGTATTGCGATTCGATGATAGAAATCGGTTCGTTTTCAGACATTTTGTTGTTGTGATGTTCAACTGTCCAATACCCGCTTACCAAGGTCGCCGTGGCAAAAAGAGTAATGAGGAAATACAGGATTTTTTTTTCCATAGTTGAGATAAAAAAATTCCCCTGAGCCGAGGAATGTGTATGTACAATACGCCAGTATAACTAAAGATACGACGTATCGTTTCCTGCTCGGGAGGGTACATATTCTACAAGATCGGACTTTTACCGTTGCGGCACAGTCGGGGAATTCCACCCCGGTTCCAGTAGGATATGGTTGGATTGTAAATGATAACGGAATTGTATCAGCTGTGTTGCCGTTGTCAAATACGGGAATACCTTGTTATTATAGCCATTTTTTGGTATCGTGTGGATAATTCGGGTAGCCTTGACAGCGAACCAGGAATAGGGTAGGATCGCCTATCTTTTGGTCATGTGTGTGTTGAGTAGGAGGAGTGGTCCAAAGCAAGGAGGGAGATCAATGAATTCAGAAAAGGCCAAGGAAGTGGAGACGAGGCTTGCGGCATTATTCAAGAGCCCAGGGAAGTTCGTCGGCTCGATGAAGGCCTCGACGAAGAAAGGATCGGCCATGGAGGATGTGATCACGGTCACGAAGGAGTGGCGGAGTCCGGTCTTCGGGCAGCTCTATATCGTATCCTTCAAGACGCTGAAGGGTATGGTCTCCGTAACGGTCGATGGACCGATCGGGGATCTTCGGGTCGCGACGACATCGAAGGAAGGCGATGATCTGATCAGCCAGCTCACGGTGGAACTCGAGATTGAGGGTAGGGTGGTAGCGCCAGGGGGATACAAGAAGGTAGAGAAGGTGCGTGCGTGAACGCAAGGAGGATGATAGTCCGAGACATACCTGTACCACAGAGTTATGTCTCGGACTGTCGGCTTATCTATATCTGAAAATATATTTAGATATAGATAAGCCAAGCAAGAAATAAGTCTTGGTCAAAGGGGGCAAAATGCTTTCAGGAATTCCGGATAGTCTCGATGAGCTGATAAGAAGTCTGAAGCTCACGTACCTCGCGAACGCTGCAGAGCGGGTGGAGGAAATGCTGAAGTCGATGCAGGAAGCCTTCGCGTTCCTGAGGGATCTCTTCAATGTGATCTTCAGGAAGGAGAGGTACTCATGAGAGTGACTACTTCATTCCGTCGTGCGGAGAAGAAGCTCTGGAAGGGGAAGGTCGGGCAGATGGCTCGGCACCTCATCAAGCATGGGCTCTCACGCCCGTACAGCAAGCTTCCACCGCTGATGGTCGCGACACTCTTCCTCATCGGCTGCCTCGCAGTCGTCTCGGACGACGGCACAGAGGACGAAGAAGCGGAGGCAAAACCGCATGCCTGAAGCATCTGCGGGGCAGAGGATTTCCTCTGTCCCGCAGTGCTGACATACTGAAATCTATGTGGATCAATGATATCTTGAGTAAAAACAAAAAAATTCTTGCGCTTTCACCAATGGCCGACATGACTGATTCGGCCTTTTGTCAAATGGTAAGAACGATCGGCGGAGCGGATGTGGTATTCCGTGAGATGGTTTCCGCAGAAGCTATTGTCCGTGACAATGAAAAAACACTCGGTATGACGGATTTTGTCCCTGCTGAACGCCCGATCGTACAACAGATTTTCGGTTCAGATCCGCTCACGATGGCGCGTGCGGCCGAGGTCGTGATGCAGCATGCGGGTCCCGAAGGAATTGATATCAATATGGGTTGTCCCGTATATAAAATCACGAGCAATTTCAATGGGTGCGCACTCATGAAAGACCCGAAACTTGCGCAAGATATTATTCGCGAGATCAAACGGGCAATAGGTACAACACCGCTTTCGATTAAAATCAGATTGGGATGGAGCAGTCCTGATGATTTCAAATATTTCATTCCTGCGATAGAAGAAGCTGGTGCACAGATGATCACGGTTCATGGGCGAACCAAAGAACAGGGGTATTCAGGTGTTTCTGACTGGAAGCGGATCGGTGAAGCAAAAAAGATCGCGACCGTTCCCTTGCTTGCTAATGGTGACATTCATCAACCCCGCCAGGTCGATGAAGCGCTTGAGGTCACAGGTGCAGATGGTGTCTTGATCGCGCGCGGAGCCTTGGGTAATCCATGGTTTTTCAAAGAATA
This sequence comes from uncultured Gammaproteobacteria bacterium, assembly GCA_964457885.1. Classification (GTDB taxonomy): domain Bacteria; phylum Patescibacteriota; class Patescibacteriia; order Magasanikbacterales; family UBA922; genus UBA922. The sequence goes on along the minus strand of CAYWFD010000041.1, from coordinate 6,394 downwards.
CCTGAATCCTGAGTATCGCGTGTCGTGGGAAGAAAGAATCAATACGGTGATTGAGCATGCAAAATTGCATATCGACTTTCAGTCACGGGTGCGGGTCAAAGGAAAACAGAATCAAAAAGAGGGTATTGATATCGAAACCGTGAAATCTCGGGCAATTACCACCTTCCGCAAACACTTAGCATGGTACTTCAAAAATGAACGTGTTCATGAGAAGATACAGGGTATGAAGGAATTGCGTATGAAATTGATGGCAGTCGAAAGTATTACAGAACTTGAGCATATCCTTCGTGAATTTCAGCCGGTTTCATAATATCATATGGAGACACAGAAACTTTCAATACTTATCCCTGCGTTTAATGAAGAGAGTACGATTTCTTCCGTGCTTGATAGTGTGCGAGAGACAGTACTCCCTCACGGCATGGAAAAAGAAATTATCGTCGTTGATGATTGTTCGATCGATACGACCAAATCAGTGATTGAGAACTATATATTGAAGCATCCTCACGCTTCAATTATGTATAGACGTCATGATATGAATCGGGGAAAAGGTGCGGCCATCCATACGGGAGTGCGCGTTGCGACCGGAAATTATGTAATTATCCAGGATGCGGATCTGGAATACAACCCCAAAGAATATTCAGTACTACTTCAGCCAGTACTCGACGGATTTGCAGACGTGGTATATGGTTCTCGTTTTATGGGAGGGGGTCCACATCGGGTGTTATTTTTCTGGCATACCATTGGTAATAAATTTCTCACCTTCCTTTGCAAGCTGTGCACCAATCTCAATCTGACCGATATGGAGACAGGCTACAAATTGTTCCGGACAGAAGTGATCCAAAAATTGGATTTACACGAAGAGCGATTCGGATTCGAGCCTGAAGTGACTGCAAAAGTAGCACGATATCCGGGAGTGAGGATCTATGAAGTCGGGATATCATATTATGGGAGAACCTATGCCGAAGGCAAGAAGATCGGATGGAGGGATGGCTTTCGTGCAATCTGGTGCATCCTCAAATACGCACTCAATAGGAATCACACATTTATATAAAAACTATCCCGGATTATCGGGATAGTTTTTTTGCCTGGGTAATCGTATTTTTGAGGAGAAGTGCTACGGTGATCGGACCCACTCCTCCGGGGGTTGGAGTAATAGCCCCAGCTTTTTTTGACACAGGGGCAAAATCCACATCTCCATACATCTTCCCGTCATCAAAGACAATTCCGGTATCGATCACGATTGCACCTTTTTTGATGTGTGATTTGGTAATCAGATTTTTTTTTCCGACTGCAGACACGATAATGTCCGCACGTTTGGTTATTTTTTTAAGATTGTGTGTATACGCATTCGCGACTGTTACCGTCGCTTCTTTGTTGAGAAGCATGATCGCGAGTGGTTTCCCGACCAGTGCTCCTGCGCCGACCACGGCCACATGCTTACCTTTCAGATTCACCTGTAGTGACTCAAGGATTTCGAGCACTGCTCCCGGAGTCGGTGGCGCAATGGTATTGGTTTTCATGACGAGAGTGCCGAGCTGGGTATCAGTGAGGCAGTCGACGTCAAGATCAGGATCAATCGCATTTAATACATCAGTCGTGAATAAAGGTTCGGGAAGTGGGAGCTGTACGATCAAGCCCGAAAGATGTTTGTCTTTTTGGATTTTTTTGATTTCTGAAATAATGGTTGCTTTGGTGGTGTTGTGTGGGTATTGGTGTAGTTCAAAAGCGATACCTACCGCTTCAGCTGCTTCTTTTTTCCTTCTGATATATGTTTTTGATGGTTTGTGTTCTCCGATGCATACGATCGCCAACTTTGGTGTAATTCCTTTTTTTTTAAGTTCAAAAACACTGTCCTGTATATTGGCGAGGATAGTGCTGGCGAGTTGTTTTCCGTCGATTATGTTCATAATACCACTATTGGTGTGTATTTCGACTTTTAGATTTTTTGACGTATGCTGTGGATAGATTACCAGAAAACTATAAAAAAATAAAGCAGTTAGCCTTTTTTGACGGCGAGTTTTTGGGCATGGTACACTTCACGCAGTTCTTTTACAGACGCTGAGCATACTCTGGAAGTGAGGTAGCCTATTTGGTAGCCTCCGCTGTGCCGCAACGGTATACAAGCCCGGTCAAGAGCGCTTAGAACAGTTTTTTCAACTCCCGAGCAGGAGCGGAAATGTTTTTTTGATGTCCCATTACGTATCGCAATTCCGTGCTTGTGTTGTGATCCGTATCGGATGTCTAAATGAACATACACCCGCCAGAAATCCTGGTGGGTGTTGTGTATCTTGAGAGGGTGGAGGGCTCTATGGAGACTGATCGTCGTGGATTCTTGGGGAGCCTCCTCAAGGGAGGTATGGCACTCGCGAGCATGGGGCTCGTGAAATCCGGGTGCGATGTCGACTTTGACGAGGGTGAAACCGTGCTGAACCGTCTGCTCACACATGAGGAAGATGTGATCTATGAGGTGAGGCAGGTCAATGGCAGACAGCACTCCTACGTCACCGAAATCCGCGGTATCCGAGAGGATCAGGTGGAAGGCCTCTTCTGGCTCTATTCGGTCGATGGAGTGATCGGGACTGAGGCAGTCGACGTATGCCGCGTCAGCATCAATCAGGAGGTTGTCTGGCGCCGTCTGCGCCCAGCCCACCCCTGACGCTGCGTCTATGGTGTTTGCCCGGGAGAATATCTCGGGCAAACATGCTTACATCAGGTGTGCAGGGAGGAGTGTAGCCTGGAGGGCGGCAAAAATGAGGAAAATGAGGACAAGTACGATACCTTCAGGACGACTGAGGCTTTTGTTGCTTTTATAGAAATAGAGAAGTACTGCCGAGAGTATGAAAAGGAAATAACAAATAAAGAGATATGCTCGATCAACCACCATAGGTACGGGTGCAAAAAAAGTCATGATCGCAAATATGAGTGGATTGACGATTGCAGAGCCAAGCATATGGCTGAATGAAATCTCTTTGAGCTTTTTTCTCCAGGAGGTGATGATGACAGTCAATTCCGGCAGATTGGTACCGAGTGAAAATACCATAAGTCCTACGGTAAAGCCGGAAATATTGAATACCGAAAGAAGATCAACGGTAATTTTTACAATAAAATTCGATGCTCCAATCACGACCAGCGTCCCTGCAATGACCATGAATATTTCTTTGACGAGTGTGTTGGATTTTATGATCGTGATGCCGACAGACTGGGTATCTCTGGTCCTGAAATAAAAATGTGTAAGAACCGCAAGATAGCCAACAGAGATGATAGCGCCATCAAACATGGTCAAAACCCCGTCGAATCCGAGTATGAGCGGGGTGAACAATAATGCGAACGCCGGCAGTGGGGTGGTCACCTTACCATCGGTTTTTATTTTTCGATTGAGTATGAGTCCTAGTCCGAGTATGATGCAGAATACGACAAAAATCCCACCAAACAGATTACCAACTGATACGTCCTGGATACCTTTGATTGATGTATTGATCGCGATCGAGAGTTCGGGAAATGACGTGAGAATACCAAGGATCAATCCCAAGATAAACGTAGGGACTCGGAGCGTTTTTGCGATTTTTTTGATATTGTCGACGACTACATTGGCGGAAGCGCCCAGAAAGAAAAATAACACGGCAAGGATAAGAACCGAGAGGTAAACAGGCATATTTCAAAATCAAAAGTCGAAGATCAAGAGTTAAAAGAAAAACATGTTTCAAAAAAAGCATGACAATTATATCACACTTTCAGTTTTTTCTGTGTATACAAACGGAATCACACAGAGCAACCAGAGGAGACCGATCGGATGATTGAGATAGGGAGAAAATATATGTGCAATACCAAGTGCGATGAGTCCACTCAAAATTCCGATGAGGAGCCATCGGGGTACTGTACTCCAGGAACGCATGAGTTGCCGGGTGATCATGAAATAATATGCGACAAATGCGGCAATTCCGAGTATACCCATCTTGATCCAGATATCGTGATATCCCCACTCAAACCGGTAGGTGGTAAGAGTCGTTCCTCCGGTCTCATCGAGTACTCTCGGATCATCACTCTCATACGACAATACCGCGCCGAATCCGGATCCAATAATCGGGGATGTAATAATTTTTTCATTCAAAGCGTGGACCAGCGTCCAGCGGCTGGTCACTGCAGCGGCACGCGTAGTGTCGAGTGATGTATCATAGAAGAGTGCACGCTCGACTGGTGGGTTTACCATGAGAGGAAAACGGATGGTGAAAAGCATGATTACACCTGCACAAAGTCCCAGAAGTGCAAGTATACCAAGTCGCCCGATACCTCGCTGAGTATCTGATCGTCGGAGGAAAAAAGAAGCGATTACGATGGTCATTGTTGCCACGAAAAGCCCGGCAAAGAAACTCCGCGATTGTGATATCAATAATGTGCTACCGAATAGTATGAGTACTAGTGACACATGGCGAACGCGAGCGCGACTCTCCTGAATCGCGATCATCATATAGGAAATAATAAGAAGTAGTGTGGTAACGACAAAAAAGTGTGACTGCATGAAAATGCGATACCAATATCCGCTGTCTCCGAGGACTCGTGCAGCAAGCGGGTGCGTGATCAAACCGCTTGAATTGGTGACTGACTGGAGAGTTACTTCGGCAAGCCGTGTATCTCGGAAGAAGACATAGACCGGGCGGGTAAAGTGTTCACCAGCATGAGTAAAGACAAAAGATAATACAATGGTGACAAAAGAAAGCCATATTGCAGAAGTGGTGAGTGCCTGCAGAAGTTGTGTTTTCCGCTCTTCTGTCCAGGAAATCCCGATAAGTGGGAAGAGAAGTGCTAGGGTAGCGTAGCTATTAGCATCATCGAATATAGCGGCAATAGAATTTTTTCTCAGTAGGCCTACGAGTACACCTAGGATGAGTGCTGCGGCAAGTATGACAAACGGGTAGTGTGTTCGTAGGGAAAAGTTAAATCTAATTTTTTTCTGAATCAAAAGAACAAGCCATGAACCCATGACGGCAAGGAATATGATCATGCGGAGTGAAAAGGAGAATCCGGTAATCGGTGCGTGTATGAGGTGTCCATGCCCCCCGATGAATATTTCGACTGCAGCAATAAGGAACCCAGTAAAGAGCGATCGGTAGGTAAGGACGGCAACCGTAATTCCAATGAGGCCGAGTACCGTCCATTCCAATAGGGTGTTTCCTTTTACGAGTAAGGCGACGAGATGGAGTGCTGCAATACAACCAAGAATTGCGTAATTCAGGGAAAATGGGAATGAGGATTGTTTCATATATCCCAATTCTAGCACAGGATATGAAAAGGATACAGAAAAATTATGCGACAATAGCACATTTTTGGTATGTGGATAAAAAAATTTGACTCTTACGTTACGTCATAGTTTAGTATACCTATATAGGATCCTAACTATGTCGTACACCGTACAAAAACTCGCACAACTTGCGGGAATCACTGTTCGCACCCTCCATTATTACGATGAGATCGGGCTTTTGAAGCCCTCGGTCGTAAAATCGAATGGGTATCGGTATTATGAGGAAGCTGAACTCGTGCGTCTCCAACAAATCCTCTTTTTCCGAGAACTGGAATTCTCGCTGGAAGACATCAAGCAGATGCTCAATCGGCCAGGCTTTAGTGTCGTTGAGGCGCTTCGGGAGCAGAAGAAACTCATACGGCTGAAACAGGCAAGGCTTGAGAAATTAATTCACGCAATTAATACAACCATAACCGCTATGAATTCAAATCAAAAAATCAATGAGAAAGAGATGTATGATGTCTTCAAAGATGAGGACGTCAAACAGTACCAAGATGAAGTAAAAGAACGATGGGGGAATACCGATGCATACAAACAAAGTATGAAGAAGGTAAGTAAGATGACTAAAGCGGAAATGCAGAAACTAAAAGAAGATGGTGAGAAACATACGGCTGCAATCGCGAGTGCTGTGGATAAAGGGGCCGATCACCCTGATGTGCAGGAGCTTATCAAAAAAAGTCATGACGGAATAAATTTTTTCTACCAGTGCAGTTACGAAATGTTTCGAAATCTCGGAAAAATGTATGTCGAGGATCCACGATTTACGGCGTATTATGAAAAGTTTCGACCTGGACTTGCAGTATTCATGCGAGATGCGATTGCATATTACTGCGATACGCATGAGAAGAAATCATGAACTGGAAATAAAAACATCCCTTCAGAAGGGATGTTTTTTGTATGTAGTGATCTATTTCTTCTTTTTAGCAGTAGTCTTTTTTGCTTTTGCCTTTTTTGGTTTGGGTTCAGTTGTTTTTTCAACGGCTGGTTCCTTTTCAGGAGAAGTTTGCATGACGAGACTCAAGATTCGTTCAAGTTTATTGTTCATCACTTCAAGTTGCTGGGTAAACTCAGCAATCGCTTTGGTATCCTGAGCTGGTG